>DAIQPZ010000067.1:0-12860 GCA_036787065.1 Anaerolineaceae bacterium | reverse complement strand
ATGGCTGGCAGTTCCCTTTTTTGACCGGTTACGTAGGCGTAAATGGCTGAATAATCCTCTTCTGCCAGACCCGCTTGCATTGCCTGGGTATAGATCTCTTTGGCCAGGTTCAGGAGCGGGAGGGCCAGATCCTGTTCGTAGGCGCTGGTGGTGGCTAACTGCAGGTCTTTGCGCAGCCATTGCAATGGGAATTCTGTGTCATAATGACCGCTTTCAAACTTGGCCCGTTTAGGGGCAATGAAGGGCGCCATCATGGGGGTGGAGCTGAGGATATCCAGCAGGGTTTTCTGACCCAACCCAAGAGATTGACCGAGTGCCACGGCCTCGCAAAAGGCCAGCATAGATCCGCCCATGATACTGTTAAATACCATTTTCATTGCGGCCCCCATCCCAACTTCTCCCAGGTGGTAGGTCTGGCGCCCCATAGCCGCGAAGAGGGGTTGGCAGCTTTCCACGTCCGAATCGTTCCCGCCCACAAAAAACAAGAGCTGGCCTCTTTCGGCCGGGTCTTTGCTGCCTCCCACGGGCGAATCCACAAAATTCACCCCGCGTGCTTGGGCCAGGGCGGCCATCTGGCGTGAGAAGGATGGGTTAACCGTACTGCAGTCCGCCCAAATGGTTCCTGGCTGTAGGTGGTCGAGGAAACCATTATCCCCGACGGCAGCCTGGTGTACTACCTCGGGGGTTGAGAGCATGGTCAATAGAAGATCAACCTGGCGCGCCACTTCGGCTGGTGTGTCTGCCCAGGTGGCGCCGCCAGCCAGCAAATCGCGGGCTTTATCGCGGGTGCGGTTGGTAATCACCAGCTCGTAGCTATGTTTTTGCAGATTGGCAGCCATCCGGCTACCCATGATTCCCAGACCAATAAAACCGATCTTCATATCAATCCTCCTTTTCGATGATGACTCGATCGCGCCCTTCTTGCTTCGCCTGGTAAAGTGCTTTATCCGCGATACGCAACAAGGTGTCGGTGGTGCTGCCGTGATCGGGATAAACCGCTACACCGGCTGATAACGAAGGCGCGGGGAGTTCCTGTCCATTATATTCCAGCGAAATCCCTTTCATGATCTGCCTCAATTGTTCAGCCCGAGCGAATGCATTCTTCGCGTTGGCGCCTGGCAGGATGATGACAAACTCATCTCCGCCATAACGGCAGGCGATATCTCCCCCACGGTACTTGGCCTGGATGCGTTTCCCTAACTCCTGAAGAATATAATCACCCAGGGCGTGACCATAAGTGTCATTATAATCCTTGAGGTGATCGATATCAAACATGATCACACCGATCGGGATGGATTCGCGCTGCGCCTGGCGAATTTCCCTTTCCAAAGTTTCTTCCAGGTAGCGGCGGTTGTACAAGCCGGTCAGTGGGTCGCGGATGGCCTGCTGGCGTAGCGAATCTTGCAAGCGTATATTGGAAAGCGCGAGTGCCAGGTGCTCAGCCACCGTCACGCCCAGGTGCTGTTTGGCTTCGGAAATTCCAGGTAAGCTGTCCTCATCGCCCTTTTGCAGCAGCGGACCGCGTAGGTGAAGTATGCCCAGGGCTTCACCATGCGCCATCATGGGGATGCACAAGGTGGTTATGGATTGCTGGCTGGTGACGTGGTGGCAGATCATCCCGGACCGGCTGTCTTTGACAAAATAGCTTTGGCCGCGCCGCAGGGACCAACAATCGTTGGGGGTGAAAGTTATTTCATCTTCGCTCAACGGATCACCCCAGGCAGCCACCGCCTCGAGGATTTGCGCTTCGGGATGATGGATGTATACGCCGCCTGTCTCATCCGGAAAGAGCAGCTCCATAAATTGGGAGGCCACGTGGTAGACTTCTTCGGAGGTGAAACACGCGGTAAGCTGGTCCCCCATTTCATTGAGCAGGGTGCTTTCGCGGTTATGCTGTTCAAGCTCTTTAACCCAGGTTTGCAGTTTCTGGTTGGCTTGTTGGAGAGCCATTTCAGCACGCCGGCTTTCTGTAATGTCTCTGGCATACACCGCCAGTCGAGAGAGCCTCCCTTCAAAGTCCGATACCGGACTAAGAGTGATATCAAACAGGCGGGGGCCATCTTGTACAATTTTGTGCTGGCTCAGGCCGGTTATGATCGCTTTTTCGCTGATGCCTTTTAATTCCTTCAACATAATCGGCGCTAAGTAACTCTCGATATTTTGATTGACCAGATCCTCGATTTTATACCCCAGGTATTTTGCCGCGGTGGCGTTAATCACCAGAATTTTACCGCCCGCATCTAGCAAGAAAGCCAGATCGCTGGTTGCATTAAGCAGCGCGTGGGCAGTTTCCTGGCTTTCTTTCAGTTCGTTATCTATCCGGCTGCGTTCTTTGATCTCATGAGCCAACGGGTCATTCAACTGAATTAATTGTGCCGCGCGTTCTTCGACCAGATCCTTCAGGTGGCCGCGGTGCCGGCTCAGTTCCTCCAACATCTGCTTTTGTTCAGTGATATCTTCAAAAGTTTCAAGGACTGCGACGAGTGCCCCTAGCGCATCTTGCAGAGGCGCCGATCGAATAGTAAATTGTCGGGTGTGATCTTTAAGCGGGATTTCAACCACAATTTCATGGACTGACCCATCCTTTAAAGTCTGACAGGTGGGGCAGTCGTCATGGTTGTGTTTGTTGGGGAGGGGATAAAAACTGTGATGACAATCAGAATTTTGGGTGAGATCAAGCTCTGCAAGCCAGACAGCCATTGTCTTGTTTGTAGAAATAACCTGCCCGTTTAAATTGATCAGGACGACCCCCACCTCCAGATGGTTAACCAGATTCTGGTAGAGTATATCCGGATCATAACCGTTTAAAACTCGATCGATACCTGGATGTTGAACCGCTTCCCCTTGCATAGAATCTCCCGTTCTTTATCGACCCTTGAGATCAGAGGTGCAGGCCGGGCAGCGCGTGGCTTTGCTCGGAACAGCGGTAAAACAATACGGGCAGTCCTTGGTTTTGGACGCTTCTTTGGGGACAGGTTTTTTGAAATGGTTGACAGCCCGGATTATAAAGAAAATGACAATTGCCACAATCAGGAAGTCGATGATTGTATTGATGAAAAGGCCATAATTCAGCGTGGCTGCACCGGCCTTTTGAGCGTCCGCCCGAGTGGCATAATTTCCTCCACTCAGGTTGATGTAGAGACTAGTGAAATCGACTTTACCCAGCAGCAAACCGATGGGCGGCATGATGAGATCGTTGACCAATGATGTGACAATCCTACCGAATGCGCTACCAATGATGATACCAATGGCCAGGTCCAACACATTCCCACGCATGATAAAATCCCTGAATTCCTTATACATGATGCATTCACCTTTTAGGATAAAAAATAGGGTCCTTCTTAGTAAAAGAGAGAATTTTGGGGTCAAAATGCGCCTGGGGTGTTTGCGCCCGGGGTGCATTCTAAACCAATTAACCTCTGCTTATTTGTAAAACTTCAATTGTAACTGCTCAGCCATGCAAAGAAAGGTGCCGAATTTGAGGTGTTTGCGGGTACGAAGTACCCGCAAACACCTCAAATTCGAAGCTTTTTCACAGGGGCCTGAGCAGTTACCTTCAATTATAATATTATCCGAAAACAGGTCAACATTTCAAGAGGGGTGTTTGTGAAATTAAAGGGAAACAGGTCGATTTTATTCTCTTTTTAAAAGGTTGTGATAGAATTGGTCCGAGTGGATGAGATCGACATGACGGGGTTTTGAGGCCTTCAATAACTCCACGACTTTACCACAACGAGGAAACTCCATGCTTAATGATTGGCTCTATATCGGTATTTTTTTGGCAATTTCAGCCTTTTTACCAGCGGCAGCCATTGTTATTGCGGGTTTTCTTGCCCCTAAAAAACCCAATACAATTAAAAATCAGATATACGAGTGCGGCATCGAAACAGTTGGCGAGACCTGGGTACAGTTCAAGGCCCAATATTATATATTTGGCCTAATTTTCTTGATCTTTGATGTGGAAACTGTTTTCCTCTACCCTTGGGCGGTTGCTTTTAACCAGATGACTCTGTATGGTGTGTTAGAAGCTCTGCTGTTTGTCTTGATCCTGGCAGGTGGTTTGGTTTATGCCTGGCGTAAAGGCGCCCTGGAATGGGTATAGGGTATGAGGTGCAAGCATGACCTTTATCAGCGATCCGATTAATTTTATCGCCACCTGGTTGAGAATTATGCTGGCGAATGTGGGGGCTTCGCCGGACCTGACCGCTTTTATCCTCAGTGTGGTGGGTGGGGGTATTCTGGCCACCGGCGCGATGTTGTGGGTGACCTTCCTGATCTGGTACGAGCGGAAAATCATTGGACGGATCCAGGACCGGTTGGGGCCTAATCGGGTGGGTCCCTGGGGCATTTTCCAATCCTTTGCGGATATGTTGAAGATCTTTACAAAAGAATATATCACCCCCAATGGCGCCGATCGAGTCCTCTATAACATTGCGCCGGTCTTGTCGGTGGCTTCGGTTTTGCTCATCTGGGCTATTATTCCGTTCACCGTCACATCCTACGGGGTTGATCTGAACGTGGGGGTGTTGTTCGTGGTGGCTGTTGCCGGGTTGGGTGAGCTGGCCATCATTATGGCAGGCTGGTCATCCAATAACAAATACGCGCTGTTAGGTGCATTCCGCGTGGTGGCCCAACTGATCTCGTATGAAGTTCCCATGGTTCTTTCACTGCTGGTGCCGGTGCTCCTGTCTGGCTCAATGAGCCTGAATGCGATCGTCAAAGCGCAGAATGTTTGGTATATCTTTACGGCCCCTCTGGCTGCATTGATATTTATGATCACCTCGATCGCAGAAGTGGGACGTTCCCCGTTTGACCTGGTGGAATCTGAATCTGAAATCGTCGGCGGGTTTAACATCGAGTATTCGGGGTTGAAATTTGGCATGTTTTTTGTAGCCGAATTCTTGCATGCTTTTACATCCGCTTTGATTTTTACGGTCCTATTCCTGGGTGGCTGGCGAGGACCGGGCGCTGAGCAGTACCCGATCCTGGGTTTTATCTATTTTTCCCTTAAGAACGTCTTCTCATATTTCATTTTCATTCTCGTGCGGGGTTCTCTTCCGCGCTTCCGCATCGACCAGATGATGGATTTGAACTGGAAGGTGCTCACGCCGGTCTCATTGGGTTTGTTTGCCGTGGTGACCATTGTTGCCAAGCTGGTGCAAGGTAACCCGAATGAGCTGCTGCGCGGTCTGTTCCTCCTGATTGCCAATGGTGTTATTCTCCTCACGACTTCATTGGTAATGGGTCAGTTTGCTGCTCGCCGGCGCCGCCATTTGGACGAGAGAGCCGAAGGCCAGAAACTGAGGGTAAGGAGTCAGGTATGACTTGGATGCAAATCGTTTTTATTGTAACGGCGGCGGTAACCCTCGGTTCAGCGGTGAGGGTAGTGAGTTCAGGAAAAATGCTGCACGCCGCACTATGGTTGGTGGCTGCGCTGTTTGGCGTGGCCATTCTTTTTGCCATGTTGGAGGCCGGCTTTTTTGCAGTGGTCCAGGTACTGGTCTATATCGGTGCGATTGCCATCCTGGTGATTTTTGCGGTGATGCTGACACGCCATGTGATGGAAGATACCGGACCGCAGGTCATCCAGTCCTGGTGGCTGGCAGCGATCTTGGCCGCGATGGTGTTTGCCGGCCTGGTGGTGTTGATCATCTCGGCCGGGTTTAAGGCTCAACTGCCCCCCATTCAAGATAGCCAGACTATGATCGTTGCCCTGGGCCAGGCACTGGTCATGCCAGATGGTTATCTATTGCCTTTTGAAGTCGCTTCGGTAATGCTTCTGGCTGCCCTCGTGGGGTCCATCTACATTGCCTATCAGAAGAGGTAAGCATGATCCCACTTTCCTGGTATCTTATCGTTGCTGCTGGGTTGTTTAGCATTGGCCTGTTCGGGGTTCTGGCGCGTAAAAACGCGATCGCCATTTTTATGGGGATTGAGCTGATGTTAAACGCGGTCATGATTAACCTATTGGCTTTCTGGCGCTACCATAACCCCGGTCAGATCACTGGACCGGTGTTTGTCGTGATTGTTTTCGCTGCAGCTGCGGGAGAAATTGCGGTAGGTCTGGCGATCGTGATTTCGGCATACCGGCGCAATGCGACAGTGGTGGCAGATGAAATTAATGAGCTGAAAGGGTGAGGTTTTAGAGGCATATGACCATTGAGAGTTTGATCTGGCTTATTCCGCTGCCGCCTCTGCTGGCTTTTTTTATTATTATTTTGTTCGCCAACCGCAGCAAAGGGCTAAGCCATTCACTTGCGATCGGGTCGGCGTTCCTGGCGTGGATTGGCAGTATGCTGGTGTTCTGGCAGGCAGTCCATGCGAAAGATTTGGGAAATGCTCCCTTCACTTCGTCGGTAAAATGGATCCCCACTGGCAGCACCTGGTTATCTGTCGGCGTGGCGATCGACCCTCTTTCAGCAATCACCTTGTTCTTTGTCGCCTGGACGGTGCTGGCCATTTTTATTTACAGCACGGGTTACCACAATTACGGCAGACCCAAAGGCGATGCCGATCAACCCGGATTACCCCCGCGCGGCGCGAGCACTACCGGCGAGGATGGCCACACGGTACACGTTCCATCGGTTGAGCCGATGTATTCTCGCTTTTTTGCCTTTATCAGTCTGTTTGCGTTTGCCATGTTTGCCCTGGTGGTGAGCGATAACCTGCTCACCCTTTACATAGCCTGGGAAATTATGGGGCTGTGTTCTTACCTGTTGATTGGCTTCTGGTATGCCAAGAAATCTGCGCGAGACGCCGCGGTCAAGGCTTTTTTAACCACACGAGTGGGTGATGTTTTTATGCTGCTCGGTCTGGCTTATCTATATACGGTGACCGGCACGCTCAATTTCCATGCAATTTTCTCAAATTCGCAGCTCCTCAACCAACTGGCTTCGACGACCGGCTTCCTGGGCCTCTCTGTGGCCGGGCAGATCGGTATTCTTCTCTTCATTGGCACAATGGGCAAATCGGCGCAGTGGCCGCTGCATGTGTGGCTCCCTGACGCCATGGAGGGGCCCACGCCTGTATCGGCCATGATCCATGCCGCCACCATGGTTTCGGCCGGCGTGTACCTTGCGATCCGCATCTTTCCCCTGGTCTCGGCTGGGTGGGAATCCGGGCAGTCGCCGACACCCGCCATGACCTTCATGGCTTTTATCGGCGCCTTCACTGCCCTGTTTGCTGCCACCATCGCTGTCACTCAAAATGATATTAAGCGCGTGCTGGCCTACTCCACCATTTCGCAGTTGGGTTATATGATCGCGGCTTTGGGCATTGGGGCTTATGCGGCCGCGGCTTTCCACCTGTTTACTCACGCCTTCTTCAAGGCGCTGCTCTTCATGGGATCGGGCTCCGTAATCCACGGGATGGAACATGGCGCCATGCATACCGGCGAGACGATTGACGTACAGGATATGACACAAATGGGCGGGCTGCGTAAGAAAATGCCGATCACCTTTTGGACTTTCCTGGTGGGTGGTCTGGCCCTTTCTGGTTTTCCCCTGGTCACCGCCGGTTTCTGGTCCAAAGATGCAATTCTATCGGGGGCCTTCAATGGCGGCAGTTGGTTGGTGTTCCTCGTCCTGGCGCTGGCGGCCCTTTTGACCGCTTTCTACACCATGCGGCAGATCAGCCTGACTTTCCTGGGTGCTCCACGGTCCCAGTCGGCCGAGCATGCCAGCGAGACCTCGCCAGTGATGACCTTACCGCTGGTCGGCCTGGCTGTTTTTGCCCTGGCAGCCGGATGGTCGGGCATTCCCCAGACATTCCCGCTCATTGGCGGGCTGCTGTCCAACTGGTTTGAGGACTTTGTCAATGGTACCCTGGGTGGCCGTGCGCCGGTCATCCAAGGAACCAGCCTGGCGCCACTGCTGACCTCACTGGTGGTGTCACTGGGTGGGCTTTACCTGGGTTGGAAGGTCTATCAGGGTTATAAGACCGGTGACAGTGATCCGCTAGAAAAAGGTTTGGGTGGGTTTTATCCACTGCTCAAATCCAAATACTATTTTGATGAGTTTTACCATGCGGTCCTGGTTAGGCCGGCTTACTGGTTGGCCGAAATCCTCACCGTCCAGTGGATGGACAAAGAGTTCCTGGATGGAATCCTTGAAGGCATTGGCCGAGGGACGCTGTGGTTTGGATCCGCTTTCCGCAAATATTTTGATGTGCCGGTGGTCAATGGCGCGGGTGACGCGACCGGCAGGGTCGTGCGCTTATTTGGCTTTTCGTTAAAGCCGACCCAATCTGGCCGGGTACAGCAGTACATGATCGTCGCCATTGTGGTCGTGATTGGCGCAGTGCTGGTAGCCACCATCCTGCTCCGTTTTTAGGGTAGCTCTTGTTTTTTAATCGATTCAGCTTTTGGAGCGAATGATGTCTTTTTTAACCACTCATATCCTGACGCTCATTTTATTTTTACCTGTGTTGGGCGCGCTGGTATTGTTATTTTTACCGGGCACACAGGTCAGGTTGATCCGCTGGCTGGCGTTTGGGCTCAGTCTGATCCCCTTCGCTCTGTCTCTGGCAGCCTGGGCTCAGTTCAACCCGACTATCACCGGGTTCCAGTTTGAAGAGAATATACCCTGGTATCCGGCGATCAACAGTTTTTACCACCTTGGTATCGATGGCATTTCTCTGACCATGCTGCTGCTTACCACGCTGCTTACGCCTCTGGCAATTCTGGCTTCCTTCTCCATTACTGACCGGATAAAGGCTTATATGATGCTGTTCCTATTCCTGGAAACGGGCATGCTGGGCGTCTTCCTCTCGCTGGACCTGCTCTTATTCTTCGTCTTTTGGGAAGTTGGCCTGGTGCCGATGTATTTCTTGATCAACCAGTGGGGTGGGGTAAATCGCAATTATGCATCCTTGAAATTTATCCTCTTCACAATGGCTGGTTCCCTTGGCTTGCTGCTGGCGATCCAGATGTTGGGAGTGGTAGCCGGCACATATGACCTGCCAGCCCTGATGATTAAATGGACGGCTTTGAGCGGCTCTTTATTCGGCCTGCCGGTAGGGACGGTTAAGGCGATCGCTTTTTGGGCGTTTGTGATCGCCTTTGCGATTAAAGTGCCCATCTGGCCGTTCCACACGTGGCTGCCCGATGCGCATACTGAGGCGCCTACTGGCGCCTCAATGCTTCTGGCCGGGGTGCTGCTTAAGTTAGGCGCTTACGGTTTCTTGCGCCTGGTCCTACCTCTCTATCCGGTCGAATCGCAGCGCTTTGCAGGTCCGCTGGCAGCCTTTGCCACCATGGGCATCATCTTTGGCGCGTTGGGTGCTCTTGGGCAAACGGATTTCAAACGCCTGGTGGCTTACTCTTCGATCAGCCACATGGGGTTTGTCATACTGGGGATCGCTGCGGCGGCCTGGGCCGCCGGAACGGATACTGCTCGGATGGCGATGAATGGGGCGGTCTTGCAGATGATCAACCACGGGCTTTCAGCGGCAGGTATGTTCTTTCTGGTGGGAGTCTTGTATGAACGTACCCATACGCGTGACCTCAGAGCGTACGGCGGGTTGTTTGCCCTGGTCCCGGTGTACGGCGGTATCCTGCTCTTTACAGCCATGGGATCCCTGGGCCTGCCGGGTCTGGGCGGGTTTGTCTCCGAATTCCTGGTCGTGCGGGCTGCCTGGCCGGTTTTCACCTACGCCGTCATCTTGAGTATGATCGGTTTGTTCTTTACCGGCGCATATATCCTTAAAGCGCTAAAAGCTGTACTGCATGGCCCGCTCAATGACATCTGGATTGGGCATTTAAGCGAGATCAATCCGCGCGAAATCGCCGTGATTGCCCCATTGATGGTCCTGATGCTGATCATCGGCTTCTGGCCGTCCTGGATTCTGGATGTGATTAACCGCACCGTGAGTGCTTTGTTTTAGGAGAGCGGAAGGATGCATATCCCCTTTTTAAGTATCATCATTGCCATACCCCTTATCGCCGGACTGGCGATCCTGCTGCTGCCGAAAGAGCAGAAGCAGGCCGTGAAGCTCGTTGCCCTGGCGGCCAGCGGCCTCACATTCTTCCTGTCGGTGTGGGTGTACTTCAGCTATAACATCACGAAGGCCGGGTATCAATTCGTCGAAAAAGTTGCCTGGGTACCTGGCTTTGGCATTTCCTATTACGTCGGTGTGGATGGGTTCAGTGTTCCGCTTGTCTTGTTGGCGGGTGTCGTCCTGTTGTGTGGGGTGCTGGTTTCATGGGGCATCGAAGACCGGCCGCGAGAATTTTACGCTTTCCTGATGTTCCTGGGGACCAGCGTCTTTGGTGTGTTTGCCTCCTTGGACCTGTTCGAGCTGTTCTTTTTCTTCGAGCTGGCGGTATTCCCCAAATACTTGATGATCGCCGTGTGGGGTTCGCCCAAGACGCGCGAATATGGGGCGATGAAACTGACCCTTTACCTGTTCATCGGCTCGGTTGTGGCGCTGGTTGGCGCGTTGGCGATGTTCTTTAGTTCGGGAAAATTAACCTTTGATATGCTTGTGCTGGAACAGACCGGTTTTCCGCTGGCTTTCCAACACCTGTGGTTTCCGGTGGTTTTCCTGGGGTTTGCCGTCCTGGGCGGTTTATTCCCATTTCATAACTGGGCGCCGGATGGTCACGTGGCGGCTCCGACCGCCGTTTCTATGCTTCTGGCGGGAGTCGAAATGAAAGTGGGCGCGTTCGCTGCGCTGCGGGTAGCGATTATGCTCCTTCCAGAAGGCGCTAAATATTGGGCGCCCTGGATCCTGGGTTTAGCCACAGTGAACGTTGTCTACGGCGCGGCCATTGCCATGGTCCAGACCGATATCAAATATGTGATCGGTTTTTCATCGGTATCCCATATGGGCCTGGTGATGATCGGGTTTGCCTCGCTTAACCGCGATGGATTAATGGGCGCTGGGATGCAAATGTTCTCACACGGAATAATGACTGCCCTTTTCTTCTCGGTGGTTGGCATGGTGTACGACCGGGCGCACACCCGTGAGATCAATGCCTTGGGAGGCCTCTTTAAAAAGATTCCATGGGCAGCCATTGGGTTTATTATTGCCGGCCTGGTATCGATGGGTATGCCTGGTTTCTCGGGGTTTGTGGCCGAATTTCCCATTTTCATGGGGGTCTGGCGAGTACAACCGTGGGTGGCTATTATTGCCGTGCTGGGTGTGATCATCACCGCGGCTTATATTTTTCGCCTGATAACCCGCGTCTTCTTTGGCGATATCCCGCCCGAATTGGATGCCAGTGTAAGTGACATTACTATCAAGGATAAAGTCGTGGTTGGCTTGTTGGCCACTTTGATGGTTGCCCTGGGTCTCTTCCCAACCCTGATGGTCCCTATGCTGCAATCTGGGGTGGATCATATTATGCGGCTCCTAGGAGGTGCCTGAGTGGCGGTCGGAAATCCATTTTCAACGACGATTTGGGCTATCTTCCCAGAGATTTGCCTGTTATTTTTAGGGATCCTGGTGCTTGTTCTGGATATCGAATTGAAAGAAGAACGCCAGCGCAGCCTGGGTTGGGTGACCGCGATCGGATTAGTGATTACCGGCGTTCTGGCAGTGGTTTTCTCGCGCCCCGGCGCCCAGCCGGGTCTGGTCTTTGGCGGGATGCTGCGTTTTGACTGGCTGGCTTTTTATTTCCGCCTGATTTTTCTGTTTGGAGCGGCCATAACCGCTCTGTTTGCAATGGACGTGGATGGGCTGGGCCAGCGCGGTGAATTTTATGTGCTTCTTCTGGCTTCAACGCTGGGGATGACCCTCATGGCTGGCGCGGCCGATCTGATCATGCTTTACCTGGCCATTGAGACGACCTCCATTCCGCTTTATGTCCTGTCTGGGTTCCTGGCTCGTGAGCGCAAGTCGACTGAGGCAGGGCTTAAGTACATATTGTTCGGCGCGATGACTTCAGCGGTTATGTTGTATGGTTTCAGCCTCATCTACGGGTTTACCGGTACGACCCAAATTTATGCTTTGGCCAACCTGTTCCAACTGGGAAAGTTATCTCCGGTCATCCTGGTTGTCCTGGTAATGTTGATGTTGGTGGGTTTCGGCTTCAAAATCGCGGCCGTGCCATTTCATTTTTGGGCTCCGGACGTTTACGAAGGTTCACCTACGCCCGTGGTTGGCTTCCTATCAACCGCCTCGAAGGCAGCCGGTTTTGCGGTGATCATGCGGGTTTTATTGATTGCCTTCCAGTCGACCATGCCGGTGTGGGGGTTAATCCTGGCGGTTATGGCCACGGGCAGCATGATCGTAGGTAACACCCTGGCCCTGGCAAACCAGAAAGATATCAAACGCCTGTTGGCTTATTCATCCATTGCCCAGGCGGGTTATATATTAATCGGCCTGTCCACTTATTCTCCCCTGGGTTTTGCCGCAGCGGCTTATTACCTGGCTGCCTATTTGGTGACTAACCTGGCGGCCTTTGGGGTAGTGGCAGTGGTTGGCAAAGCCGCCGGTTCGAATGAAATTAAAGATTATGCCGGGTTGAGCCGGCGGGCGCCCGGTCTTTCCCTGGTGTTCATGGTGGCCCTGCTTTCGCTGGCGGGGATCCCGCCCTTCGGCGGTTTTGTGGCTAAGGTGCTGGTGTTTTCTTCCGCTATCATGAACCCCAACATGATCTGGCTGGCGGTGGTCGGCATCTTGAATTCCATTGTGGGTCTATATTACTATCTGGTGATTTTAAAGGTGATTTATCTCAACCGTTCGGAGCAGGAAGACCAGCCGGTGGCACTGACACCGGCCTGGGTTTTGGCTCTGGCGGTGTGTGTCGTGGGTATTATCGCCCTTGGTACGGTGATTGCGCCGCTGTTCAATGCCTCGGTAAAGGTGGTATTAGGGATTCAATAATCCTTGTAACTATTCAGCCTTGGGGTAAAAGA
>DAIQPZ010000214.1:0-4257 GCA_036787065.1 Anaerolineaceae bacterium | reverse complement strand
ACCCCAACCCGCTCGATTCCGACCCCGACGCCGGAAGGTTGGAAGTTATATACCAGCCCAAGGCTGGGTCTCACCCTGTATTATCCGGCCACCTGGTCTCCCGTAGCGGCTGATTCCTTCAACCAGACGGCACTGGTCGACACGTTTAAGGGCCCGGATGGCTTTTTTGAGCTGGACACGGTGCAAAACAACACGGTGATCGATAAATTGTGCGAATTGCAGTCGCATGGGCACAGTGAATATTTTGGGGTCACTCCCAGAACCACGCGCGAACAGGTGGCTAACCAGCCTGCCTGCCTGATCGAGCCGGGCAATGATATCCCGCCCCAGCGGCGCTCACAGGCCCTGATCGAGTCACCCTGGACTGACCCCAGCTACAATTACATCAGTCTATCCACCGACGCGGAACACTTTGTACGCATCCTCCAATCTGTGGCGCTCGATACCACCCGGCGCAGCGCGGCCACGACCACCCCGGCGCCCGTGGCAACCCCACTGCCTACCCAACTGCTCCCCACCCCATCCCTGTTATCCAGCCGCTTTGGCGATCTCACGATGGAAGAGTATGCCGTCGTATCGGCCCAGATCGACACCCCCAATCATTTTGAGTTTACTCAGCGCATACCGGCGGATGTCTTCGCCAGGCGCCAGACGCAGCGCACGCCCGACCTTTCCACCCGCCTGGAAACAGCCAACCGCCTGATCGGGCCGATGAACTGGCGTTTCGACCCGGGGTCCAGCAGTGACGGGTTTAACGCTTTTCAGAACGGCCTGTTGGTTAAGTCCGATCTGCGACGTTTTAGCTCGATCCAGGTGAACCGCTCCGCCAACGACTTTATGACGGTAGTGGCGGAAGCCAACGGCGATACCTGGCTGTTGCAGCGCACCGGTTTTACCCCGTGGAACAGCATCCAACATTTCAATGTTCCCCCGGTTTACGTAGCTGATGACGTGGTCAGCCTGGATACTGTCGCCAACAATCTATCCCAATTGGCGGTGACCCGTGCTGGTACGACGGCATTCAACCTGACTCTGGATATGACGGACAGCCCGCGCCTGGTGTTAGCCAGCCTGGGCAGCCAGTGGGTGGTAGACGCCAACGGTCTGCTCTTCCAGAATGGACTGTTGATCAACAAAAGCCTGGGTTACGATGAGATATTCAATTGGCAGCAGCTCAACGGGAAACCATTGTACTTTTTTACCCAGAACGGTAAAGTGGGTATTTCTTATGGTGACAGCGTCCTACCACTGGGTTTTGACGAGGTGATCCATACCGCGTGCTGCGAGCCGGCGGCGTTTAACATCTCTGGCAACAGCAGCATGCTGTGGTTCTATGCCCGCCGGAATGGCTTCTGGAATTACGTCGAATTGGGCGTTTATCCCAGCCCGTAGGGCGACCCGCCATGGCTGGATAGAGTTATTGTCCAGCCGGTAGATCTTTCCCGAAAATACCTCGTCCACCGTAGGGGCGACCCGCCCTGGCCTGGTGGAGTTTTGTCCAGCCGGTAGGTCTCACCTTATGTTACCTCGTCCGGGCCATGTAAGGTCGCCCATACCCCGACCGTCGCTAATGGCCAATGATGGGCAGGTATTGGTTTTGCAGCGGGCCGGCAACCACTACCAGGGTCAGTTGGGTGGCGTGGGGCGAGTTGAGTGTGCTAGCCGGACTGGTCACGGTGACCGTCAGGCTGCCTGCGTAAACGCCAGGTTGGAAGGTGTCTGCCTGTGTGGGGGTGATGGTCAGGTTGGCGGGTGAGGCGCCCGTGGCCGGTTGAACCGAAAACCAGTTTCCCTGGCTGGTGACAGTCCAGGTAAGCGTGTTCCCTGCCGATTGATCGACCGGCGATAGACTCAGGCTGGGTGGGGCGAATTTGTGGTCTGCCAGGCTGTAAATGAACCCGATCGATTCGGGTAGGGCGCCCAACCTGGGGGTGGGGTCTTTGGTCAGGTTGATCGTG
Organism: Anaerolineaceae bacterium; assembly: GCA_036787065.1. GTDB lineage: Bacteria > Chloroflexota > Anaerolineae > Anaerolineales > Anaerolineaceae > JAJYIW01. Next base: position 2,299 of record DAIQPZ010000214.1, on the reverse strand, counting down.
TCGCTGGTGGTGGCGGATTGGCTGCCGGCGGTCAACTCGGCGGTGACTGTATGGTCGCCAACCCCTGGATTGAGCGTCCAGTTGAAACGTTGTTGAAAGGGCTGCCAGGCGCCGGGCGCGTCGTTATCGTTGTGCAGGCGCATCTGCGTCCACGCGCCATAGATATAAAGGGCCACATTGACCGTATCCGTGTGAGCCGCGTCGCGGTTGATCAGCAAGGGGTAAACGCTGCCGCGCCGGCCAAAATCTTGGGTCCAATAAACCCCATTCGATCCAGCGCCGCTGTAGTAGCCGACACCGATCTCGGAATAATTCGTGCTGAGGATGTTTGCCATATGCCCGGTATCGTTCATCCACCCGGTCATCACGCTGTCGGGGGTGCCGTAACCCGCCGCGATATTTTCCCCCATCGACTCACCCATGTACCAGGTCTTGATGCGCGTATCCCTTAAGCACACCCTGGTCAAGACGCCGTTGACCACGTCGTAACTGTCATGTAGAAAATAGCCGTCCTGGGCCATATCAGTGGATTGGTAGCGCGCCGAATTATCCAGTGTGGTGGAGCGTTTGAGGGGCGGCGCGCCAACCTCGGCCCGCCGCTGGTTGACCAGGTCCACAACCTGCTGCTCGTAATCGCCATTTTGCACGGGTTCGTTCATACCGCCGCCGCAGCCGCTAAAATCGGGGGCGGCTATTGCGGCATTCCACTGGAATGGCAGCGACGCGACCAGCGTAAAAGCTACCAGCGATACCGCCGCTGCCAGTCGTGTAAATAGTGTAAAAGAAAGGTTTTTGTTCATCCCACAACCTCTGGATTCTTTTTAGAATACCCAAATTTGAGATGTTTGCGGGTGCTTTGCACCCGCAAACATCTCAAATTTGGCAAATTTCTGCTTCATTATATCATCCTGAATCCTGCCTTGAAACCCTTCTGGCAGGGTGTAGGCAGTGAGGCTTGATCCGGAAGCTTCAGTTGCTCTGGTAAGCCGAAACCCTGTCTTTGCGCCTTTCCAGCTCGTTGGTGTAACGGCGCCCAAGGGTGGCGGCGTTAGCTTCGATCCACTGGGTGAGCCGAGTGCTTCCCGCCGCGGGTGAATCCACGTAGAGCAGGTTGGCCATCAGCCCCTTAATCTCTGGGCGGGTGAGCAAGACGTCGCCCACAGCGGCGCCGATCACCTGGCTGGCCCAATAGCCCAACCAGGGTGGCACGCCGATCACCGGCCGGCGCGCCCCGATCAGCCGGCCGATCGTTTCCACCAGCTCGCGGTAGGTGAAGGTCTCGGGACCAATCGCGTTGATTATTATCGAGTCCATTCCGGATCCCTGGACCATGGCGAGGTCGGCCAGGTCCTCCACGTCGATCGGCTGAAGCTTGTAGGACCCGTCGCCAAATACGCCAAAGACAGGCAGCCGGCGCAAAGTCCAGGCGATGTTATTGATCAGGATGTCTTCTTTACCAAACAGCACGGTGGGCCTGAGGATAGCGTAAGACAGCCCCGAGCCGATCAGGGCTTTTTCTAGCCTTGCCTTGCCACTGAAATACTCCAGGGGTGAATCTTCGGACGGGTTGGTGATGCTGATATGCACCACGCGTTTGACCCCCGCCTCTCGCGCGGCCTGGAACAGGACCAGGGTATTTTGCACTGCGTCGGCGTGTTTGAACAGGCGGTGGTTGAAGCGCACCCAATACGTGTTGTACAAGACCTCGACCCCGCGCAGCGAGCGGACCAGTTCGTCCGGACGGTCGAAATTGAATGGGAATACCGACAACCGCCCGGCGAAATCGTTGGCGCGATCGGGCGAGTTGGTCAGGGTGATGACGGTGCGCCCCTGGGCCAGCAGGCGTTGGGTGATATATTTGCCTGAATAACCGAATGCGCCGGTGACGGCGTGGATGGGTGGGATTGACATGGGTATGAATCCTGCCTTTCAATTTTGTCAGGGGTTGGCGGATAACTTTTGAATATTGGATCCCCAAAACCCTTGCAATTAATCCGAACCGTGCTAAAATATTCCTAACAAGCACCTGGGTGCCCCCCTCACCCAGGTGTTTGTTACTTTAACCGGGCAAACTTATGGGTGGGCTGGTGATTAATTCCATCATCTGAGTATAACAAAAAAAACTGATCAATAAATTAATCCTATGCCTGAAACCGTTTCACCTCGGTTCGAGGAAAGAAAAGGGATCTGTTCATGTTAGGGTCGGATGGCATCCTGACCTGGCAAGACCCCTGCATGGTGGTTTGTCATCCTGAGAACTGAGGCTCCGCGAAGGCCGAAGGATCTCGCCCGGTTGACA
>DAIQPZ010000213.1:0-4274 GCA_036787065.1 Anaerolineaceae bacterium | reverse complement strand
GTATGGCATACGCCCTATCCTCTGCATGGATGAAGCTATGGCAGGTTTCGAGGCGTATGCCATACTATGGGGCGTATGCCATACGCCATGGTCTATGAAGAGGGCGTATGCCATACGCCCCTACTTTTTATTCAACCGGGTGGTTTTGCTCTGTGCCAGGCTGGGATAACAGCCGCGCGATGGACCGCAGATCTAACCACCACTGCTCTTTCGGACGAAAATGATCGGTATCCGTGATGCGCAGCATGTCTTCCAGGCTGAAGAATTTTAAATGGCCAGCCTGCATCCCGATAAATGCGCCCATGGCAGTCCCTTTTTCGATCTCCCCAATTAAGAACTCGACACAGTGTGCTGCCAGACGGGTAGCCTGGATGCGATCGAATGGGGACGGGTTACCGCCTTGCTGCATATGCCCCAATATTTCCGGGCGCACATCGAAGTAATTCTGACTTTCCTGCGAGAACAGAGCGCACATGAAACTGGTGGTATACAGCGGGTTGGCGTGCTCATTGCGGATCATCAGGCTGAGCCGCTTTCCATGTTTGTAGCGGCTGATCATGTTGGCTACGTCAGCCTGCAAATCGTGCAGCGTGACACCTTCTTCTTCGAGATAGATCCGTTCAGCCCCGGTTGCCAGCCCGCTCATCATCGCCAGATAACCACAGTAATTACCCATCACCTCGACGACGAAACATCGCCGCGCGGATTCGGCGGACTGTTTGATCTTATCGACGACTTCGACAATGCTGTTAAGGGCGGTATCGGCGCCCACGCTCAATTCAGAACCCGGCAGGTTGTTGTCGATCGAGGCTGGCAGGCAGATGATCGGGATGTTGAAGGCTGGGAAGGTGGCTCTTTCGGCGACCAGATTATAGGCTGTCTGGTATGCCTCCCACCCACCGATCACCAACAAACCATCGATGGCTTGGGTTTCTATCGTGCGGGCAACCGCATACAACTCACCGCCGGTCGGTATCTTGCGGCTGATCCCCAATTGGGAGCCGCCTATCGAACCCCAGCCAGAGACGCTCATCCAACCGAACTCCTCAATCTGCTGGTCGACCAACCCATCGAACCCATTGTGCACGGCCAGGACGGTGTGTCCCCGATCGAGGACCAAACGGGTGGCAGCGCGAACCGCTGTATTCATGCCCGGCGTAGGAGCACCACCAGTCAAGATAGCAAGGCGCAGCTTCTTTTGGCCAGGTTGGGATGGATGGGGAAGCGCCCGGAGCAGGGTCCGTAAGATACGGAACTCTTCCTTGAAGCTGCCACCGCGCAGGTCCATGGCGCGATCGTAATCACGGGCATCGATCGCCTCGCCGACTGCAAGGGTTTGGCTCACACATTCCATCAGCGGTAGGCGGGCGATGCGGTTATGTCGCATTCCAAAAAGCTGTGGCTCTTCCTCGGGCGTGGCATTCAACAGCTCTTCCACCGCGGCGTGGCCGATCAGGGTACTCATCCAGCGGTCGTAAGCGGTTGGCGCTCCCCCGCGCTGAATGTGCCCCAGAATCGTCAACCTGACTTCCTGACCGAGGCGTTCTTCGAGAACTTCGCGAACGTGCTCGCTGCTGATGGGGTTGCCATTTCGGTCCCGCGCGCCCTCTGCCACCACCACCACGCTATCCCGGCGGCCCGCGGCCCGGCCAGCGCTGATCACTTCAACCATTTTTGATTCCCAGTCATCTGTATCGGGTGGGCTCTCCGGGATCAATACCCAATCTGCCCCGCCAGACAACCCGCCCATCAAGGCCAGATAGCCGCAATTGCGACCCATGACTTCAACCACGAAGGTGCGTTGGTGGCTGGCGGCGGTACTGCTTATTTGGTCGAGGGCCAGGGTAATGCGGTGGAGCGCGGTGTCTGCGCCAATGGTCATGTCCGTACCGTAAAAGTCATTGTCGATTGATCCAACCAACCCCACGATGGATAAGTAGGCGTGCTGTGCGGCGGTTTCCCGAGATATTGCCCCTTTTTCGACCAGTTCGGCGACCAGTCCGGACCATTCCTGGCGGAAGATATTGGCGCCGGTCAGGCTGCCGTCCCCACCGACAATGACCAGCCGGTCGATGCCGCGTTCAAGCAGGTTTTTGGCTGCCTGGAGCCTTCCCTCCCGATTACGAAATGCAGCGCAGCGGGCTGTGCCGATCACGGTTCCGCCGTGTTCGATGATCCCACCTACATCGGTCCAACTCAGCGGGTGTATCCGGTCCCCTCCATCGACCATGCCCTGGTAGCCTTCGTAAATCGCGAAGACCTGTACCCCATGGCTGAGCGCTGTGCGGGTCACAGCCCGCAGCGTCGCGTTCATCCCCGGTGCATCCCCACCACTGGTAAGAACCCCAATCGCTTTAGTTATTGTTTCAGTCATCGTCATTCCCTCCGAACCCCTGTGCACCCTTCCCTTTAGGGAGGGGCCGGGTGTAGGTTTTAGCTGGCTGATACGACTCGAATATCATAGTCCAGGTTCTTGACAAAATCCTGATAGGTGAAACACAGTATTTGTTGGCCTATCATGATTTTCCTGACGGGCATTTTACCTCTCCCTAACCCTCCCCTAAAGGGGAGGGATCTAAAAGCAATTCTCAAACACACCCACAATACGAAGAATATCAAACCCTTCGGCGTACGGCCTTTCGGCCAGCGCGCCATGGCGGATTAAGGCGGCGCGGGTTACATCCGGTGCAAAATAATAACGGTTAGCGTAAGTTTTATATTGCGCCAGCGCATTGAGTTTGCATTCCACATCGTTTTCATCGACTTCTACCAGGAAGTGGGGAAAAAAGCCGTAACTGCTGCGTAACACGTCGAAGCCCAATAAGGTGGTACCCCGGAAGGCGCGTAAGGCTTCTTTAGTCGCGGTGGCGTGGTCCTGGTGGATATCAGCGCGGGTGTGCACAAACACGATTTCAGGCCGGTGGGTGCGGTTCAACTCGATCAGGTATTCCAACAACTCTTGCCGCGCTTGTGGAAATCGACGTGTCTCAAAAGATCCCAGAACCACATTGGCTTCGGACACCCCCAGAGCGGCCATGCTCTGGTAATGTTCCTGGACCAGGTTTTTGAGGTCGGGGTTTTTCTGGTTGTCCGAGAGGGTGACACACACGACTTCGGTTTTCTTGGCAATATGGGCAATTAATGCCCCACAGCCCAGCTCGATGTCATCAGGGTGGGCGCCGATAAAACATACCTTGCGCCCAAAAAAATTCATTGCTTGGTTCATTGGCGCCTTTACTTAATCGCGATAATACCGCCCACGACTTTTGTCATCACCAGGCTGCCTTCTTGATCGAGGCGCCTGGCGGCGGTCGCGCGGATTTTGGTCATAATGGCTTCAAAATCTTCTTTATTCTGGAAGAAGCTTTTCCACAACTTGCGGTCTTCCGACATAGAAGCCCGGGTGTAATCGATAAAGGGTTCAACCGTGTTGAAAGTGAGCGGATTTTCGAAGATTTGTAGCGTGGCAAAAGTGAAGGTGGATTTAATCGCTTCCAGGATTTCTGTGCTGTACCGAGAGCTGCCCGGCATGGGCGGGATGGTTTTACCCGTGGCTTCTTTAATAATGCTGTAGAAGAGCTGTTTATTGGTGGGCATCGGGCCGGTGGTAAAAAGGCGACCGCCTGGCTTTAGCACTCGGTACATTTCGGAAATGGTGAAGGGGATATTTTCCGCGTAATAAATGGCAAAGCAGCAGGAGAGAAAATCAAAGCTGTTGTCTTCAAGGGCAAATTTCTGGTTGAAATCAAGTTCAATAAACTTAAGCCCGGTGCGGCGGCGTTGGTTTTCTTTTTCAGCCTGGGCGAGGAGTTCTTTTGAAACGTCTCCGCCGGTGATGTCCGCTTTTCCCTGAAGATAGGTGTTGTATGAAAAACATTGTTTACCAGCCCCGCAGCCCACATCCAGAAAGCGTGTTTCCGGTTTGAGCTGGAGGATTTCCAGCATCCATGCGTCGATATCGCGACCGCCATATTGATTATGGATATCGATGCGCATCTGCAAATCATTGGTGGTTTCTTTAAATTCAATTTTCATTTAATGGCCTCGGATGGTATATGGCGAAATTTTATATTTCTGCGTGCCGAGCACGCAGAAATATAAAATTTCGCCTTAATTTATCGCAGAGATAAGTATAGTGGGATCAAGCCGCTTGTCAAGGAATCGACGAATGGGTTAACAGATCCGGGGCAGCATTTCTCCCGCCATCACGTCCAATACCCGCGTCGCGCCGATCGGGGTGCGCATCAATACCCGTCCGGGAGGAGTCTCCTTGA
>DAIQPZ010000013.1:0-32083 GCA_036787065.1 Anaerolineaceae bacterium | reverse complement strand
CCTTATCAAATTCCCCGTAAATTTTTAACCCCAGATGGTCAAACACCTGGTGAAATTCATTCCGTAAAACCGTTTCATCCGCATTTTTTAAAATATCAAAATCTAAGTCAACCGAAAACCGGTCCAGGTATCCCAACATCGAGGCAGACGTGCCGCCCTTGAAGGCCAGGTTATGTACCAGTAAGGGCCGGTCGATGATTTCCATCAATACCCTGTTTAGATAGGACTTATGAAGGATGTCTTCCGGTCTCAAATCTAGCATGGATATCCTACTTCTTTTTGGATAGATTTAACTTTTTTGAAATCAATGCTTTCCGGAACGTCAAAGTGATATTTGGAGTTGAAGTACAGCATATCCGCCACTGCCCTTTCAGGAGTGGCTACAAAAACGCCGTTTTGATTTGTAACGCCTGTAGGATTATTCAGGTATTCAGCCTTGAGTTGCCGGAAAAGAAACGACATTGACCCCACGATCACCTTTTTAGGCAAGTCACTGACGAAAGTAACCATGTAGGTAGTTTGGGCAATGATTCCAGCTTGAGCTAATACCGATTCCATGCTCAGGTAGGTGTATCTATGAATAATCGACTTGCCCAATTCTAGTGGATCGAGTTGTGTAAGAGGAACGGTAGAATACAACCCTTTATAAATAGGTACAAGCACCCCTTTTTGGACATAACGCTTGATGGTGGTATAAAGGGTGTTTTTATTGGTAATATCCCATAGAAGAGCCAGGTCGTTACTATGGTATATTTTCCGGTCCAATTTGATAAGTTCACTTAACCTGTACATATATGTACAGGATATTACAATTAAACGTTCTTGTCAATAGAATGTTAATGAAAACAAAGACTATTTGAATTAATTAGAGAGCAGGTGATTTGATTTTCTCTATAAATCGCCCTAAAATGTCGGCTGTATGGTGGAACAAGACAATAGTGAAAAGCTTCAAACAGCCGGAGCAGGAAACGGTCGGAAAGAGACATCGGCAAGCGGTTCTTGGAGTTGGCTTTCAGTTGGGTGATGAACCGGATCCGAGGGTCTTGCGCAGGAGCTCATACAGTGTGCGCGAAACGTAGCCCTTATCCGCAAAGACCTTGCCAAAGAGCTTATGAACCAGGCGTGGGACCGGTTTACGGTCATCGACATTCGCGGGAGTCAAGATGACATTGAGTAATTCGCCGCAGTCATTGATCACCAGATGCAGTTTGAAGCCAAAGAACCAGCCGGTCGAGGTCTTTCCGCGTTCAGCTAACCCGGCAAAGACTTTGTGAGAGGCAATGCGTTGGTTCAGGCAGACGTCCAAGGAGGTTGAGTCCACAAAAGAGATGCCAGTGCAATTTCCCAGACAGGTGGACTAAAAATAGACACACAATGGGAGCGGCGCTGACAGCATGCAATCCACAAACTGCGTATAACTGACCAACCCGGGAAACTCGTTGCGCTGATGCACCAGGACATGCTCACAATAATACGCCTTGAAATTGCGGTAATGGGACTGATGAAAGTGGATCAAAATGGTCATGACTTCACTGATGGTCAAAGAATGAGCGCGCTGGCGGGTCTTTAGTCCGCTACTGAATAAATGCTTATCCAGGATCGGGAGAAATACTTTACAAAAATCATCGACATCACAAAACAACTCGAGTAAACTGTCCATTGGGACTCCTTTCGTGAAAAATGGGTTGTGGTAAACCACAGTTTACTCGATTGGAGTCCTTTTTTCCTTATCCCGTATTGACGTTATATAGAAAAACTAACCCCATATCGCAGAGTAGTTCCAACACAGTAGCTACTTTTATGTAATGGAAGGAGATCAGAAAGCGTACCATCCCGAAAGCTTCAGGTAGAGTCTATAAGGGTATAGACATTTTCATAGACGACTTTAATTCCGCCGGACGGGCGTTTATTGTTCTCGGACCAGGCCAGCCAGAATCCGGGACAAATGCACCCCTTCCAGGCTGGGAAGAACCAGGTCAGCCATCCCGACCCTTTCCACCGGGCCCAGACCAACCGTCCACATGCCACCCGCCTTACCCGCTTCTACGCCCGCTGCCGCATCCTCGACCACAACGGCCTCGTTGGGTAAAACGCGCAGGAGCTGGGCCGCTTTGATAAACAGGTCGGGCGCGGGTTTGCTGCGTGTGACCAGGTTACCGTCCACCAGGGCATCGATGGCTAAGGCGATCTGAAGGCGGTCGATCACCAATGGAGCATTTTTGCTGGATGAAGCAATCGCGATGCGCAACCCTGCCGTCCGAATTTCTTGCAACAAATCCAGTGCGCCAGGCAGGAGATCGCCCGGGTTCATGGCAGTTACGAGTTCCAGGTAATATGTATTTTTTCGCTCCATCCAGGTTTGCAGGGTCGCTTCAGGGATGGCGCGGCCCTTAAGCATCAGCAGCAGCGATTCGCGTCGTGAAACGCCGCGCAAAGCTTCGTTATCATCGCGGTCAAAAGGCAGCCCTTCCTCATCCGCCAGGCGTTTCCAGCCCCGGTAATGGAATTCGGAAGTATCAGTCAACACGCCGTCCAGATCAAACAAAAATGCCTGGATCATGACTTTTCTGTCCCGGAGCCGTGCAAGTCAATCGATATCGTTTTTCCCTGATACTGGACTTTAAAGGCAAGCCGGCGCCATTGAGATGGAAGATGGGGTTGAGTCTGGCAGCCCTGCGGCCCGAATTTCAAACCCGCGAAACCGAACACCACCGCCTGCCACAGCCCACCGGCCGAAGCGCCATGGATGCCATCGCGAACATTACCGCGCACATCCACCAGGTCTGCCCGCGCCGCGCGCACGAAATTCTCATAGGCCTCATCCACCCGGCCCATCTTGCAGGCCATAATCGCCTGGATGGAGGGCCCGAGCGACGAGCCGTAGCTCAGGTCGGTGCGCGGGGTGTAATAGTCATAATTGGCTTGCAGCGTCTGCGCATCGAAGGCATCCGGGAATAAGGTCATCATCATCAGCACGTCCGGCTGTTTGAGCACCTGCACCTGGTTAGCGCCCTCAATCCCCAAGATGTATTGGATTGAGTGGGTACGCGGCTCATAATCCGCGATGCGGATGTCTTTACGCTGGAAATATCCCTGGAACTGCTCGATCAGGTGCGTCTGCGGGTCATAAGCCACGTAAAGTTTGTCGCTGACCTGGCGCCAGGCCCGCAGGTCACTGCTGCCAATCTCAAGGCGCGTGAGCGTCTCCGGCGCTTTCTGACTCAGCCACACCACCAGATCGGCGGCGAAGCGTAAATGCCATCGCACCAGGTAATTGGTGTAAGCCGAATTAGCCACATGCTCGTGGTTCTCATCCGGGCCAATGACATCGCTCAATTCATATTGTTCGCGTTCCGCGTTCCATTCTGCCCGGCTGGCCCAGAAACGCGCCGTTTCCAGGATCACTTCGGCACCGCGCTCGATCATAAAGGCATCGTCGCCGGTGGCGCGCCAGTATTGCCAGATGGCGTAGGCCACATCCGAGCTGATGTGAATTTCAATGTCCCCGGTCCAGATGCGCACCAGGGAATTGCGGTCCTTGGGATGGGTGACCCACGACGGCGTGACTTCATCGCCGGTTGCGGCGCTTTCCCAGGCGATCTGGGCCCCCTTGAACCCACCCGCGGCTGCTTTACGGCGCGATCCGGGCAGGGTATGCCAACGATAAGAAAGCAGTTTGCGCGCGAGCTCGGGGCGAGAGTAGGTGAAGAAGGGCAGCATGTAAGTCTCGGTGTCCCAGAAGGAATGCCCGCGGTAGCCATAGCCGCTCAGTGTTTTCGCGCCGATGCTTACCGTCTCATCCTGGCGAGAAGCAGCGATGAGCAGTTGGTAGATATTGAAGCGGAGCGCCAACTGCGACTCGTCGTCGCCTTCGATAATCACATCACACGCATCCCATTCTTTTTTCCACGCCTGGCTGTGCGGCTGCCAGAGGGCATCCCAGGCCGGCTCCGGCGTGCGCGTCAATGCGCCGGTCGCATCCGCCACAACCTGCCGGCTTTCCCGGGTGGTGAAATAGCTGGCCGTTTTTTCAAAAACCAAAGGCCTACCCGGCTCCGCCTGGGCGGTAGCCACCAGGGTCGGATGATTATGCACATCCCAGCCTTGCAGGCTGGCGCCATTTGGACCGTTCAGGCGAAAAGCAACACCCATGCCCACTTTCGACGCGCGTGTTTGCAGATAAAGCCAGGCCGCATCTGACCGGGTTTCTTGAGCGATCCAATCCCAATGGATCACCCCGGCGTTATCCGGGTTGCCATCCACACCGGCGCGCACCTCTACCGGGCCTTGATAATCGATCGACGTGATAGCCAGCCGCAGGCACACCAGATGCGGGTCCGCCAGGCTGGCAAAACGTTCAAAGGTCAGGTCCAATGTGTGGCCCTTTGGGCTGCGCCAACGCACATAGCGCCGGTGCAGGCCGCTGCGCAGATCGAGGCTGCGTTCGTAAGCTAACAGGCTGCCCTGGTCCAGGCGAAAGAATTGGCCATCCACGAGCACATCCATTTCGGTCCAGTCCGGCCCATTCGCCAGCTCGGTAAACACCACCGGGACATCGTCAAACACGCCGTGGATCATGGTAGTGCGCATTTCGTTCAGATAGCGTTCCTCGTAGGCGCCGCGGGTGCCCAAATAACCATTGCCAACCGTAAAAATGGTTTCCTGATGCGCCTGGCGCTTATCCAGCTCGGGCGCATCTTCGTGTAAAATCCAAAGGGGTGAGTCAGTCATAGGGTTCAATCCATTCCAAAAAAAACTTGGGCTAACGTTCGACCCATATTATCCTGCAAAAACGGGGCCTGTCAAGATGAGTGTCAATTTGACTCTTTGACCTTTTTTTCAAGATCCTCCCCGGGCGGTTTGCGCAACGGTTGTTTGCTCCGGCCTCATACACATGGCAGTTTAAATAAAACAGACACTAACCTACGAGTGGAATTAGACAGCGGTTTTCGCTTAAGGAACAGGCGCAATTCGTGCCCGCGCGCAGTTTATCCAAACTGCGCGCTCTCGGCGGTCAGGCGATCAGCACGCCGAAACTTTCTACGTGTATGGGCACCAGGTTGAGATCGAACGGGCCCGTGCCTGGGAAGCCAGCCCAATCCCCAAACGATGATGATTAAACGTCCTGCCGGATGAGCTGTTGGATGCCTTGCACGTTGCGCACGCGGGTTAAGTTGGCCTCGTCCAGTTCAACGATCACGATCTCCGCCAGGTACAGCACCCGGCAGCCCTCTTCCAGGTGACCTGAATAAGCTTTTTCGTGGTCCGAAACGACCATGTGGAAATGTGGCACACCGTTAGCAATCAGGCCATCAATTGAAGAAAGCTCCAGGGGTTTATCCGCCCAGCGGGCAAAATGCTCGACCGGCGGGTAGCCGGTGGTCATCACCATGTGCATCACACAATAATCCAGCGTACCAATTGCCGATGCGACGTAAGCGTCCCGGATAGCTTCCTTCTGGATCATGGTTTTGATGCTCTCCAATAACAGGTCTCCCGGATCCAACCTGAGCACAAACACCCTTCCTGAACTTCGCGCGTTGAAATAATTCATGTTAATCTCCAATTCAATCACTAAAAATAGGGGTTTCCAGGATTTCCCGTGGAATGGGCCGCATTTTGGGATGTGAGCGCGCGTACGCGCGCTCACATCCCAAAATGCGGGGATTCACCACGGCAATTCCTTTAGACCCAAAAACACATAATCCTTTCAGGCTAACTTTCGGGCAGGTTCTGTTTAGGGCGCTGTTTCATCAACTGGGATATTTTCCCCCCTGGCGCAGCCAGCACCGAGAGCAGCGCTAAAACACCCACGCCAAAGGTGATGGTAAACATTTCAGCGACCGAGAGTGCCAGCGCACCCTTAAGCGGGCCCAACCAGACCGCGCTGGCTCCGGCTACCGGGTCAAGCAGTTGATTGAGGGAGGCGGATGCCGGGTCGATCCCCGCTGCCGCCATGTGCCGGGTCAGCCCTGCGCTGAGGGTGGCGCCCAGCACGCTCACGCCCAGAGCACCGCCAATGCTCCGGCTGAACTGGAGCGTTGAGGTGGCCACCCCTAAATCTTCCCGTCCGACGGTGCTCTGCACCGCGATTAAAAACGCCGGGACCGAAATCCCCATCCCCACACCCATCATGGATAGGTAAACCATCAACCAGATCTGGCTGGTATTGACCCCGATGCGCGACATAAAAAATGCGCCAGCCACCAGCACCACCATCCCCCCAAGGGCCAGCGACCGGTACCCCATTTTCAACAGGAGCCATCCACCCGCCACGCTGGTCAGTGTCCATGAAAGGGACATCGGCGTGAGTGTGATCCCGGCCTGGGTCGCGCTGGTTCCCAACACCGATTGCACAAACAGGGGGACGTAGTTCAAGCTCCCAAAGACTGCCCAACCCGAAAGCACACCGTGTAAAATAGCCACCGTGAAAAGGCGGCTTTTGAACAGGTGAAATGGCAGGATCGGGTCAGCGGCGCGGCGTTCCACCCAGATAAACCCGGCCAGAAAACCCATGGCAGCCGCCAGGCAGGCCCATCCCACCAGGCTCCCCAACTCATTTAGCCCCAAAAGCAGGCTGAGCACACACAAGGTCAAGAGAGCAGCGCCAGGATAATCCACAATCACTTTAACCGCCCGGGGTTGCGGCTCGGCCTTCCAGACCCACCAGACCAACCCTACCGCTAAGAGACCAGGGATGATATTGATATAGAAGACCCACTGCCAGGATACCTTGTCGACCAAAAAACCCCCAATCAAGGGACCGATGACTGCCGAAACGCCCCAAACACCCGAGAAAAAACCCTGCAGCCGCGCGCGCTGTTCGAGATTAAATAATTCGCCCACAATCGTAAAAGCCAGCGGCAGCACCCCTCCCGCGCCGATACCTTGTACGGCGCGAAACGCGATCAACTGCTCCATGCTGTGAGCCCGACCACACAGGATTGAACCTGCCAGGAATAACAGCATCGAGATCACGTAGACCGGTTTACGACCATACAGGTCAGACAACTTACCATAAATGGGCACTGTGGTCGTCGAGGTTAACAAATAAACCGAAAAGACCCAGCTATAAATCGACAGCCCACCCAATTGTTCCACGATGGTCGGCATGGCCGTAGCGACCACCGTGCCTTCCATTGAAGCCAGAAACAGGCTGAGCATAATCGCCAGGATAATGAGGTTGAGGCGTCTGCGTGATAGAGACATAGTTCTCCAATCCAAACAATAAGGCAGGGTGCAAATGGTTATGTTTTGCCACCTAATTATAATCAACAGATCGTCACTGCTACGGCCTCGTGAAAAAGAGCCGAATTTGAGGGTTTTGCGTGTGCGAAGCACACGCAAAACCCTCAAATTCGCCAGCTTCCTTTATATGGCTGAGCAGTTACAACAGATCAAGTATAATTCACCTGGATGCACAAGTAAGATTAAGGTTCATTGGCAATTTTGTGGTGAATCCTGGCACCTAATATTTCAACCAGCAAGAGGATCTGCCTATGTCGAATGTCGTTGAAAAATTCATTCGCTACGCCAAAATTGATACGCAGTCCGACCCTAACTCCAACACCCATCCCAGCACAGCCAAACAGCTTGATCTGTCCCGGCTTTTGGTCGACGAACTAAATGCCTTGGGGCTGGCCAACGCAAACCTGGATGAAACTGGCTGTGTGATGGCTAAAATGCCCGCCAACACCGGCGCGCCCGTGCCCGCGATTGGCTTTTTGGCCCACGTGGATACATCACCCGACCTGTCTGGGACGGCAGTTAACCCTCAGATCGTGTCCAATTATGATGGCTGTGATATCCTCCTGGATCAGGCGGAACCTATCGTGCTTTCACCCGCCACCTTCCCGGAGCTAAAAAAATATACCGGCCAGACGCTCATCACCACCGATGGGCACACCTTGCTTGGCGCAGATGACAAAGCCGGCGTGGCTGAAATTATGGCCGCCGTGGAATACCTGGCTGGTCATCCCGAGGTGAAGCACGGCGATGTGTGCATTGGCTTCACAGCGGATGAAGAAATCGGTCAGGGTGTGAAAACCTTCGACGTGCATAAATTCGGCGCGAAATTTGCATACACCGTAGATGGCGGCGAAGCCGGTTCGGCTGAATTTGAGACTTTTAACGCCGCCCAGGTCCGGCTCAAAATCCAGGGGCGTAACGTCCATCCGGGGTCGGCGAAAGGGAAGATGGTCAACGCGATTCTGATCGCGATGGAATTCACCACCCTGCTGCCGGCTGGTCAACGGCCTGAAACAACCAGCGGATACGAAGGGTACTTTCACTTAAATTCCATCCAGGGCACGGTCGAAGAAGTTGAGGCCCATTATTTAATCCGTGACCACGACCGGCAGAAATTCGAGGCCAGAAAAACCCTGATGCGAGCCGTCGCGGCCACATTGAACGCGCGTTACGATAACCGCCTGACCCTGGAAATCACCGACGCATACTATAACATGCGCGAAGTCATCGAGCCCGTGATGACCATTTTCGAGATAGCGAAACAGGCCATCCAGGCAGTGGGATTAACTCCGCTGGTTACCCCCGTGCGCGGTGGGACAGATGGCTCACAGTTGTCTTATATGGGTTTACCAACCCCCAATATTTTTACTGGTGGGCATAATGCCCACAGCCGCCACGAATATGTCCCGGTGGAATCGATGGAAAAAGCTGTCGAAGTCATCTTAAAAATCATTGAGCTTCACACCGCTGGCGCGGGATTGCGCTAAAGGACACCGCCATGGAAAACATCCGGCCCGCGACCCCATCCGATCTCCCCGAGTTGATCAAACTGGTCAATGCCATTTTCATTTCTGAGGATAAAAATTCCGTCTGGATGGAAGAGAAGTTTCCTACCTTCCTCAGCGAAAAGAACCTTGAACATCTCTATCTTCAAACCGACGGCGGCAGGCCTATCTCGCACGCAGGCTATTACTCCTCCAGCGTGATCGTCGATGGCGCCTTAATCCACGTCGGTTCGATCGGTTCGGTCTGCACGCATCCCGATTACCGCGGTCATGGCATCGCCTCGCTGATCCTGGATGAGGTTGAGGCAATGGCCCGGCAAGAAGGGATTGAAGTGCTCCTGGTTTCAGGAGAACGCAGCCTGTATCTACGCCGGCAATGCATCCAGGTGGGTCATTTTACCGAAGTCACCCTGGAAAACATCCAGCCCGACCCGGCCAACCGGGGAGCAGAAGTCGATCTGGTGGAATACAATCCAGACTGGTTGACAAGCCTGGAGGCCGTTTACGCCCAAGAACCCGTGCGGTTTTATCGCTCGTTGGATGAGTTTGGGACCCTTCTCTCGGCAGGGCAGAAGACGTTTTTCAACCTGGATTGTAAAACCTACCTAATTCGGGATGGGGAAGCAGCCAGGGCTTATTTTTCCATGACAATTCGGGATGGGTGGGCTGAGGCCGGGGAATACGCTGGCGACCGGCGACTGTTGAACCAGGCCTTCCGACAGGTCATGGTGAAGGATAGTCTACGCACCCTGCGCATCCCGCTGCCATCAAGCGATCCTCTGGTTCCCCTGCTCCAAGGCCCTTGCATCACCCAGAAGCCAGCCAAGCAGCTTGGAACGGTCAAGATCCTCAATGCCACCGCGCTGATGGACAGCCTGCGACCGTATTTTCTCCAGCACGTTCCCCCCAGCATCTTAAATGCCATGCAATGGCGCGAACAAGATGGACAGGTCAGCCTGGTCTGCGGCGGTGAAAGCCTGGAATTCGATGATCCAACCCAACTGACCCGCCTGGTCTTCGGGTACGAAGAATCGACTGCTATGGCTGAACCCATCGCGACATTCCTGGCTCGCCATCCGGAAGCTGGCCAGTTTGTCTCGCGCGCCTTGCCCGTGCCACTGCCCTGGGCAGGTAATTGGAATTTTATCTAAATGCAGCCCCGCGAACGCATGCTGGCGGCCCTGGCCTTCCAGCCTGTGGATAAAGTTCCACTCCAGATCCACCCTTCACCGGCGGGTTTGTTCGAGCACGGCCAGAAGCTACTGGATTTGATGCGCACTTGCGGGCACGATTTTGATGACCAGACCAGTCTGTCCCTTCCCAGCATCCCAACCGAAGAGTTTGACACCGACGGGCGGTACCACAAGATCGTCACGGACGCGTGGGGCACCACCTGGGAATACCGCCTGTTCGGCGTGTGGGGTTACCGCATCCGTTATCCATTGGCGGATATCTCATGCCTGGATGACTACCACCTCCCGGCTATCCAACGGCTGGAAGGTGAGGAACTGGCGCAGGCCCAGAGCGCAGGAAACACCCAACGCCAGCGTTATTTTCATGCGGGTGGCGGCGCGAGCCTGTTTGAAACCATGCAATCGCTGCGCCCTTTCGAAGATGTACTGGTCGACATCGCTCAAGACACACCCGCGATCAACCGCCTGGCGGATTTATTAATGGATTACAACCGGGTGTTGATCGAAAACGCGCTGGCGGTCGGGGTGGACGCGGTGGGCTTTGGGGATGATTTTGGCACCCAGCAAGGGACGATGTTTTCACCTAAAACCTGGCGCCGCTTCTTCAAGCCGCGGTACCAGGCTTTATTTGAACCGGTTAAGCGGGCCGGAAAACGTGTCTTTTTCCATTCGTGCGGCATGATCCAGCCGATCCTGGCTGACCTGCGTGAGGTTGGCGCGGATGCCATCTGGCCGCAACTGCCCCTGTACGACCCGCTTAGCCTGGCAAAATACTGCCGTGAGCTTGGCCTGGCCGTGCAGCTTCACCCCGACCGGGGCGAACTCATGCAGCGGGCTACACCGCAGCAGGTGCGCTCAACCCTGGTGCGCCTGGTCGACGAATTCGACTGTCTTTCGGGGGGCTCATGGTTATACCTGGAAGTCGATCCGGGGTTCCCCTGGCCCAACGTGCAGGCCTTATTTGAAACCGCGATGGAACTGCGCCAATAAGCTTGAAAAAGACCCGAAATTGAGGCGTTTGCGTGTGCTTCGCACACGCAAACGCCTCAATTTCGGCAACTTTCTTCGCATGGCTGAGCAGTTACAATTGACCCCGCGGGCGGCGGTTAGCGAACAGCACCAGAAGAATCCCCACCACATCCACCACAAAGCCCAGCACCGCATATTCCAGCTTACCGGACATAAAACTGCCGGGCAGCACGTTGATCCCCTGTAAAATCCACACAATCCCCATCAGGATTAATAATCCACCCACTCCCGTTAAGACCCACTTCATAACAACCTCCTTTGCCACATCGATCCATGTATTTCATGCCGACAAACACCTATTTTGCCTGGCGATTGCACCATTTACAGGAACTACTCAACCATGAGTTGGAAATTCCCGAATTTGAGGTGTGTGTGCACACACCTCAAATTCGGGAATTTTTTACACGAGCTTGAGCAGTTACCATTTATGCAATTATAGACCTGATTTATATTATTTGGACATAATGGTTATACAAAGGAGCAAGTTATGAAGGACAACCCCATATCAGTAACCCTAAGGGTTCTAGGCGATCCAAATCCGCCAGGGTCTTTTTTCTTCTGGTAGAATCAGTTGGACTGGCCGGAAGTAATATAAATCGTAACTGCTGAGGCCCGTATGAAAAGATCCGAATTTGAGGTGATTGCGAGTGCTTCGCACTCGCAATCACCTCAAATTCGGCACTAACAATCAATTTTGCGAGGGAAAGGAATGACCAACCCATCAAATCATGCCCTGGTGTTAGACATCGGGGGAAGCCACGTCACCGCTGCGCTGGTCGATCTGGAAAAACGCCAGGTGGATCAGGCCAGCCTGGTGCGCCGGTCGGTAGCGCAGGAAGCCGCCGCCGAAATCCTCATTGGTCAATGGGCCGGCGCCGCACTGGATGCCATGACTCAGACTTCGACACCCTCGGTGACCCACGTGGGGATCGCGATGCCAGGCCCATTTGAATATGTGACCGGCATCTCGCGACTGACCCATAAATTTGCCTCCTTAAACGGGTGGAACGTCGGGAAGGCCTTATCACAGCGCTGGGAGGGCACGCATCTGGCGGACACGCCGGTGCGCTTTGCCAACGACGCCGCCCTGTGGGCGCTGGGCGAATGGTGGGCCGGAGCTGCCCGCGGCACACAGCGCATGATCGGGGTAACTCTGGGCACCGGGCTGGGTTCCGGTTTTATTGACCAGGGTAATATCGTCAATTCTGGTGATCAGGTCCCACCCAGTGGCGAAATCTGGTGGGTACCCTACCTCAATGGTATCACCGAGGATCAGGTTTCCGGGCGGGCATTGGTTCGCGGCTACCAGGCACTCAAAGGGGACGAGCTGACTCCGGCGCAGATAGCCAACCTTGCCTCAACCGGTGACCCGCACGCACAGTCTGTTTTCGCCGGCTTTGGCGACCACCTGGCAGCCGTGCTTCAACCCTGGGTCCAACGTTTCAACCCCAACTGCCTGGTGGTGGGCGGTAACATCGCCCGCGCGTGGGCGCTTTTCCGCGTTTCGCTCGAAGCTGGTCTGCCGGGCCTCTCCTGCCGGGTGACCGAACAATACGAGATTTCAGGCTTACTGGGCGGCGCCGCCCTCAGAGAGTAGGCGATGAAACCATCCACATCGGATAGGCCACACCGGAAAATCCGGCTGATCAGAATCGCCGGTTGGACGGTTACCGGGGTCGTGGTCATTGGTGTAGTCATGGCAGCCTCCCTCGCCATCGACGGCCTGACGGACAAGATCCATCCCGCGGATGTCGCAATCGTCCCAGGCAACCGGGTCAACCCGGATGGCAGGCCGTCTTCCTGGCTGGAGGCACGCCTGGACCGCACCCTGGACCTTTACCACCAGGGCTTGTTCAGCCACGTGATCGTCAGCGGCGGTTTCGGCAAGGAAGGCTTCGATGAAGGTGACGTGATGAAAGGCTACCTGGTTGCAGCGGGCATCCCGGATAGTGATGTCCTGGTCGATCACAATGGCTATGACACCTATCTCACCGCGCTCAATTCGTCCGCCCTGATGACCATTCACGGCTGGAAAAGCGCCATGGTCATTTCACAGTTTTACCAGATCCCACGCGCCAAACTGGCCCTTCACCGCTTTGGTGTGACCCAGGTGTATTCGGCCCACGCCCAGGGACTGACCCTTAACGGGTTAATTAGCCTGGCGCGTGAGGTTCCCGCTTACGTCGTGTATTTTTTACGCGCTTATTAAACCAGCCCGGCGCTGGGAAGAAAAGGAGCCGCAATGGCACAGACCTTAAAAACAATCACAATCCAATCCAGGCATCTGCATTTCCCGGTTAAGAACGGGAAACCCAGAGTGAAGTTACAGCTCCTGCTTGGAGGCCTGGTGGTGCGCGAGTTTGATATTGAACTGGCGACCGGTGAGGGGGAACCCGATCACCCGGTTGATTGGTGGGCCTTTTACGATGTGAGCGCCTTCACCGGGCAGCCCGTTTCCATCCAGGTGGTCGATGAAGAGCTTTCCGAGACTGTAAGAGAGTGGTTGGAAGGTGCTCTGCAGCAGAGTGACGGCCTGTTAGGCGCAGCCGATCTGTATGTTGAACGTTATCGTCCCCAATTTCACTTTACACCGCGCCGGGGTTGGAATAACGACCCCAATGGCCTGGTTTACCTCCAGGGTGAATGGCACCTTTATTACCAGCACAACCCGTTTGGCACAGGCTGGGGCAACATGCACTGGGGGCACGCCGTCAGCACCGACCTGGTAGAATGGCAGGAGCTTCCCGAGGCCCTGTATCAAAAATCGCTGGCGGACATGGCCTTTTCAGGCGGCGGCCTGATCGATCTTGCCAACACCGCCGGCTTCAAAAGCGGCAGCGAAGACCCACTGGTGGTTGCATTTACCAGCTCTGGCCGGGGCGAATGCCTGGCTTACAGCCTGGACCGCGGGCGCACCTTCCACGAATACACCGGCAACCCCTTTCTGACCCACCATGGGCGCGATCCCAAGATCATCTGGTACGAGCCGGACCAAAAGTGGGTCATGATCCTTTATGAAGAGCTGGGCGAGCCCGGCGCCGGCTCAAATGCGGGGGACACGGCTGATAGCTTCGGCTACGCCATCTACGATTCGCCCGACTTGAAGCACTGGACCCGCCGTGACTTCCTGCCTGGCTTTTACGAATGCCCCGAATTGTTCGAGCTGCCCGTTGTTGGCCAGCCAGACGTAAAAAAATGGGTTGTCCATGGGACTGCTGTCGATAAATACCGCTCTGCTTTTATGATTGGATCTTTCGACGGGATGAAATTTACCCCTGAGATGGAATCCGCCCAGGCACATTATGGGCCGCATTTCTACGCGGCCCAGATCTTCAACCAGGCTCCGGGCAGGCGCTGCATCCTGATCGGTTGGCTCACCGGTGCAGCTTACCCGGATATGCCCTTCAGCCAGGGCATGACCGTCCCGCTCGAGTTGAGCCTCCACGAGACAAGCTCAGGCATTCGCCTGTTTTTCTATCCCGTGGAAGAGCTCTCCCAACTGCATACCGGCCAGATTTCCGGCAGCCACCTGGACCTGACCGCGGCCAACAAGCTGCTGGCCAGTGCGCCTGGCGAGTTATTTGATCTAGATTTGTGTCTCCAGCCCCAGACTCGCGCGCCGGTCAGCCTGACCGTCGGCGCCGAATCGATCACCTACGACCCGGCTGCTGAGACCCTCAGCTTTGCCGGACAGACCGCCCATCTGGAACCCGCATCAGGCGGTCTGGCGCTGCGTGTGCTGGTTGACCGCTCGGTAATGGAAGTGTTTGCTAACCAGGGCGAAGCCGCCTTTTCCGCGATGACTCTCTTCCCAGATGGTCCGCGCAAGATGGCTTTAGAAGGGGACGTGGCAGTCCCTTCTCTCACCATCCACACCCTGCGCTCTATCTGGGGTCACCGCTCCCAGGTAGAATTGGCTGGTTCGGGCCAATACGCGTCCCAACTGACCTGACCCGGATCACCCGCCACAACCTGGACCAAACCCTGGCGCGCAGACGCCACCCCTGATCATCTAACCCGAGGAGAGTGTAAAATGACCTTTTATCCGACCTACGTCCCTGACCCATTCGTCAAAGAGAACAAATTTATCAAGCAAACAGCCGAACAGCGCGAGCTGCCGGAATTCGATGAGGTCAAAGCGCTCCTCCCCCAACCCGAATGGAGAAACCACGACAATACGATCGCCTGTTATTGGAAAGCCTGGGAGCTGGCCTTTAAGAATCTACGCCAGCCTACCCCCGCCAACGGCTTCGTGGCAAACTACATCGACACAGCGTTTAATGACCACCTGTTCATGTGGGATTCGGCCTTCATCTTGCTATTTGGGCGCTACGGCCGGCGGGCGTTTGACTTCCAGCATACTTTGGACAATTTATACGCCAAACAGCACCCTGACGGCTATATCTGCCGCGAAATCCGCGAGGACGACGGCGGCGATACCTTCGAGCGTTTCGACCCGTCCAGCACCGGCCCGAACGTGATGCCGTGGACGGAATGGGAATATTACCAAAACTTTGGCGATAAAGAACGCCTGGCCCAGGTCTTCCCTGTCCTGGCAGCTTACCACCACTGGTTCCGCAGCTACCGCACCTGGCCGGATGGCACCTATTGGGCTTCGGGCTGGTCGTGCGGTATGGATAACCAACCGCGCCTGCAGGATATTACCACCCAGGCGGTTAAACTGCTCCCCAAATCCATCGAAGGGGAAGCGGTTGATCTGACTGCGTTCTTTAATCTGAGCCAGATGTTTTACCACGGACACCAGGCCTGGGTCGATACCTGCCTGCAGCAAATCCTTTCAGCCCGGCTGCTGATCAAAATGGCCGGCGAGCTTGGCCGCCAGGAAGATGGCGTTGAGCTGCAAAAAGAGATCGATGACCTCAGCCGCACCGTCAACCAGTTCCTGTGGGATGAAAAGACCTCCTTTTATTATGACCGGCGCAGGGATGGCCAGTTGTCTGAGGTTAAATCCATCGGCGCTTATTGGGCCTTGCTGGCAGACGTGGTCCCGCCCGACCAGTTAGCCGGTTTCGTCGCGCACCTCGAAAATCCACGCGAATTCAACCGACCGCACCGCATCCCCACGCTTTCCGCCGATCATCCCGAATACGTGGATCGGGGCGGTTATTGGCTGGGCGCAGTCTGGGCGCCGACCAATTATATGACCTTAAAAGGCCTGAGCCAGGCGGGATACGACGCACTGGCGCATTTGATCGGTCTGAACAGCCTCACTAACGTGGTAACGGTTTTTAATGAAACCGGCACCTTGTGGGAAAATTACGCCCCGGAAATAATGTCTGCCGGTTGGCCGGCCCGACCCGATTTTGTCGGGTGGAGCGGTTTGTTTCCCATCACCATTTTATTTGAGTACGTCTTTGGCCTGCGCCCGGATATCCCCCACACGCACATCGTTTGGGACGTGCGCCTGCTGGAGAAACACGCCATCCGCCAATATCCATTCGGCAAGGATGGGCTGCTCGACCTTGAATGCCAGGCGCGCTCGTCTGCCCAGGAAAAACCGGCCATCATGGCCACTTCAAACATCCCGGTGACACTCGAAGTGCGTTGGGATGGTAAGGTCGAAGAAATTCAACTTTGAAAATAAACTTTAAAGGAGTATCTTATGTCAATCCTGCACACCACACTGGGTCCCAAAAAAGCGGATGAACTCGGCCTGATCCTGCCGCACGAGCATATCTTCGTGGACCTGCGCCCGCTGGATGCGCCGGGTCACGGCCAGGCGAACCCGGAAGATGTGGTACGCCTGATGCGCCCTGAGCTGGAGCGCGCACGCGCTGCCGGGGTGACCGCCCTCGTCGAGTGCACCCCAGAAGGAGTCGGGCGGCGTGTTGACCTGGTGCTGGCGGTCTCTCAAGCCGCGGATTTCCCGGTCGTTGTGCCGACCGGCATCTACCGCGAGCCCTGGGTACCTGGCTGGGCCAAAACTGCCAGCGAGACAGATCTTCGCGATTGGATGGCGCGTGAGCTGGAGCAAGGCATCGGGCAGACGGGCGTGCGCGCCGGTTTCATCAAGCTCAGCGCCGGCGACGATGGCCTGACCCCTGCCGAGACGAAAATCCTGCGCGCAGCCGGGTATTCTGCGGCCGAAGCGGGCGCAGCAATCGGCAGCCACACCATCCGCGGACAGGTGGTTCGTGACCAGCTCGACATCCTGGAATCCCTCGGTTTCCCCGCGGGGCGCTTTATCTGGATCCACGCCCACGTCGAGCCGGACTTTGACCTGAACCTGGAAATGGCCCGCCGCGGCGCCTGGATCGAGTACGACGGCATTGGTTGGGAAGATAATGACGACCGGTTCATCGACCGCATCCGGCGCATGCTGGACAAGGGGCTGGGACACCGCATGCTACTCAGCATGGACCGCGGGTGGTACAATCCTGCTGAACCCCACGGAGGGGTTCCCAAGCCATTTACTTATTTAAGCGAGGTCTTTCTTCCGAAAATGGCCGCTGCCGGCATCGATGAAGCTACGATCCGCCTGCTGACCGTAGAAAACCCATTCCGGGCATTCGCCAGGTAAAGTACATTGAAAGTAAAAAACGGATAGAATAAATCTGTACGACCCGGTATCATCAGCTCTAAAGGAGCAAAAATGATCCGGGTCATCGATTTTCGAAAAATGATGTTAGACGAAGAATCTTGCTGGCAAGCCGTCCAGAACCGCGATACGGCCCTTGATGGAACTTTTTTTTATGCCGTGCGCTCGACTGGCGTCTACTGCCGGCCGGCCTGTCCATCGCGCCGGCCGCGCCGCGACCAGGTAGCTTTCTTTAACTCTGGAATCGAAGCGCGCGCAGCCGGTTTCCGCCCTTGCCTGCGCTGCCATCCGGACGAACCCCTGCCCTCCAGTGCGCAGGCCGAGCTGATCCGGCACGCCTGCGCCTTGATCGACACCGTGGTCGAGGCCCCACCCTCCCTGGATGCTTTGGCCCATGAATTTCATCTCAGCCCGTCCCATTTCCACCGGCTGTTCAAATCCGCCACAGGGCTGACCCCGCGCCAGTATGCCGCCGGTCAGCGCCTGCAGAAATTCAAATCCGGGGTGAAGGCCGGGCAAGATGTGATCACAGCGTTATACGACGCTGGTTTTTCTTCCAGCAGCCGCTTATATGAGAAGGCCGCTTCAAGTTTGGGGATGACCCCGGCTGCCTACCGCCGGGGAGGAGAAGCCATGCAAATCACCTACACGATTGTCTCCACCCGCCTTGGACGTATGCTGGTAGCCGCCACCCAACGCGGGATCTGCGCGGTCAGTTTTGACGATCGGGACGAGCGCCTCGAAACCTCGCTGCGGGCCGAGTTTCCCACCGCCAGTCTGAGCCGGGATGACGCCACCTTAAAAACCTGGATAGACGCATTAGTCGCCCACCTGGAAGGGCAGCAACCCCGCCTGGACCTGCCACTCGACCTTCAGGCAACCGCCTTCCAACTTCGGGTGTGGGAAACTCTGCGCCAGATCCCCTACGGCGAAACGCGCACCTACGCCCAGGTGGCAAGCATCATCGGCAGCGCCAAAGCCGTGCGCGCCGTGGGCAGCGCGTGTGCCCACAACCCGGTCGCGGTCATTACCCCTTGCCACCGCGTCGTCCGCACCGATGGCGGCCTGGGCGGTTACCGCTGGGGGCTGGAACGCAAACAGGCGCTCCTCGAACAGGAACGCCTGCATTCAGAGAAATAATTTAATAATATGATTTTGCGTGGCCGAACGGCCATACAAACATCATATTTTAGATTCATTTATGCTCCCTTACGGCTGAATGCCAGCAGGTCACTGATCAAGGCATATCCGGTTTCCAGCCGCCCAGCGCCCGGACCAATTATGGTCACATCGCCGAGCAGGGCCGTGGTGAAGGTCAGCGCATTGGTCGCCCCACTGACCGAAGCCAGCGGGTGAATAAGTGGCAAACGGGTAGGGCGCACACTCGCGCTGATCTGCTCTCCGTTCCGCTCAACTTTACCGATCAGCTTCCAGCGCTCACCGCTGGCGCGGGCCGAGTTGATGTCCTGCGGGGTCAACCCGGTGATGCCGGTCCGATCCACGTCCACCATGGAGATGGAGGCGCCCATCAACAGGTTAGCCAGGATCACCACTTTGCCCGCCGCATCAAAACCCTCCACGTCGCCGGCGGGATCGGCCTCCGCGTAGCCTTTGGCCTGGGCTTCAGCCAGCGCCGTCGCGTAGGTGGCCCCGTTCTCCATTTGCGACAGGATGTAATTGGTAGTGCCATTGATGATGCCCTGGATGCGCTGGATCCCGGCCGCGGCCAGGTAATCTATAGCGAGCCCGAGCGTTGGCGTGCCGCTCATTACGGTCCCCTCCACCCCAATCAACACACCGCGCGCATCTGCCAGCGCCTTCAATTCCGGGTAACGCAAGGCAATCGGGCCTTTGTTGGTGGTGACCACGTGCCGGCCCGCTTCGATGGCGCGCTTCAGGTGGGTGATGGCCGGCTCGCCGGTCTTCAGATCGGTGTAGCTCAGCTCAACCACCACATCTGCGTCCGCTTCGGTGATGGTGCGCAGCGCATCCCAACCACGATAAGGGGCAGGCACGGCATCCAGCTTGCCGGTCGCGCGCACCGCATCCAGCAAAACTTTTGGATCGAGTCCCTTCGGGTCATAAACACTGCCTTTGAGCAAGTCGCTCACCGCCACGATCGTCAACGCCAGGCCGGCGTTTTGCTTGAGCCATTCGCCACGCTCGATCAAAATGGTCGCCAGACCCTGTCCCACGTTTCCAAAACCGATTAAAACCAGCCGGTACGTTTTCATTCGGGTTTCTCCGTACAAAAGGGTTAAAGTTTCCCTATTTTACCCTGTTATCTCCACGTGGAAGGTCTACTAGAACCTGTTCTCCGGGATTTCACGTGCAATAGGCCGCACCTTGGGAGATTTTCCAGAGCAACTCCCAAAGACTTAAAACAAATTCTTATCTTGGGCGACGTTATAATAGAGGTTAAATAAAAAAAGTTTTCCCTAACCAGGAGATCCCTGATTTGCCCGAAACCACGTCATACCTCACTCACCTGGAATGTTCCCAATGCGGCCGGTCATTCGACGCGGGCCAGTTGCAGACCTTTTGCCCGGACTGCCAGGCGCCGCTGCTGGCGCGCTACGATCTGGCGGCAGCCGGAAAAGCGCTCGACCGGGATGCCTTTCGCCGGCGTCCATCCGGAATGTGGCGCTGGCACGAACTGCTGCCAATTGCCAGCGCGAACCATTTTGTTACCCTGGGGGAAGGTGACACGCCCTTGCTGCCCGTGCCACACCTCGGCAAAAAACTTAACCTGACCAACCTGTGGATCAAAGATGAAAGCAACAACCCAACCGGCTCGTTCAAAGCGCGCGGTTTGGCCGCTGCGGTCGCGAAAGCCAGGGAACTTGGCGTCGGCAAGGTCATCGTCCCCACTGCCGGCAACGCGGGGGGAGCGATGGCGGCTTATGCTGCCCGCGCCGGGCTGCAAGCCTGCGTCTTTATGCCTAAAGATACCCCGCGTGCCAACATTCTCGAATGCCAGTTGGCGGGCGCTGAGGTGATCCTGGTAGACGGTCTGATCAGCGACGCGGCCCGTTTGGCCGGTGAAAAGGCCAGAGCTGAGGGTTGGTTTGACCTGTCCACCTTCAAGGAACCCTATCGCACGGAGGGTAAGAAAATCATGGGTTACGAGCTGGCGGAGACCTTCGGATGGAGCCTGCCGGACGTGATCATTTACCCCACCGGCGGTGGGACTGGATTGGTAGGTATGGTCAAGGCGTTTGATGAGATGGCGACGATGGGCTGGTTAAATGACCTCCAGCGTCCGCGCATGGTGGCCGTGCAGGCTGATGGCTGCGCCCCGGTGGTCAAGGCCTTCCAGGAAGGTCAGGCCACTTGCGCCTTCTGGCCCAATGCGCATACGAGCGCTTCGGGGCTGCGCGTTCCTAAAAGCTTCGCCGACCGGCTTATCTTGAGGGATTTGCGCGAGAGCCAGGGGACCGCGGTGGCCGTCAGCGACGACGAGATCCAGTCCGCCCAGGCGTTGATCGGTCGGACAGAAGGCATCTTTGCCGCGCCAGAAGGCGCCGCCACATTCGCCGGTTTGCGCCACCTGGTGGAGGACGGCTGGATCGAGCCTGGTGAGACCGTCGTCCTTTTCAATACCGGCTCGGGTCTAAAATACATACCTTAGAATAAAACCCCTTTAGACCCATTTTTTAAAAATGTCCTATAATTAGCATGGTTTCTCCCATCCTGCGTTTGACAGGTCAGACATGGAATATGTGCTCGAAACCCGCTACACGCAATTCCTAGAGCATCATCTCACGCCCAGCCGCTATCAACATTCGCTGGGCGTTATGCAGGTGATGGCTGACCTCGCAGGAATTTATGCCTTGGATCGAAAAAAAGCAGTTTTAGCGGGGTACCTGCATGATGCAGGTAAGGATCTAGAACCTGCTCAGCAGCAGCAGATCATTGAAGAAGCCTCCATTGAAATTTTTACGCCATGCGACCGGGATTATGTCTTATATCTGCATGGACCGGTCGGCGCATACCTCGTCCACAAAGAATTAGGGATAACCGATCCCTTGATCCTGGATGCCATCTCAATGCACGCTTTTTATGGAGCTGGTGAGAATTTCAATTCACCCCTGGTCTGGTGTCTTCGATTTGCGGATCTACTTGAACCGAACCGGGGAGGTTGGAGCGGGCCGCCTGCGTTCAGAGAAGGCAGGGACCTGCTGCGTAAAATGGTTTATGATGGGCGCTTATGGGAAAGCGCATTATTCCAAACGAGTCTATTGATCGAGCTGTTTGAAGGAAAGGGTTTCCCCGTCCATCCCAACATGAAACAAGTTTATAAAGAGTTATCCAGCCAATTTCCTACCACTTTTAGTTAAGGAGATTTATCATGCCGTTGACTTTTGATTTTCCTTTTGAGCAGCTCAAGACCTACCAGGGGATCAACCCGCGCCCGGCAGATTTCGACACCTTCTGGGATAAAAGCCTGGCCGAAATGCGCGCGATGGATGCGCAGGTCGAGCTGGCGCCGGCCGAATTTCAGGCGCCTTTTGCCGAGTGCTTTCACCTCTACTTTACCGGTGTGGGCGGCGCGCGTGTGCACGCCAAGCTCCTGCGGCCAAAAAACGCGCCGAAACCCCATCCCGCGGTGGTGATGTTCCATGGTTATTCTGGCGACTCGGGCGACTGGTCCGACAAGCTCAATTACGTGGGCCAGGGCTTCAGCGTGGCGGCACTCGACTGCCGCGGGCAGGGCGGCCTTTCGGATGACAGCGGTGGTGTGAATGGCAACACCCTCCACGGACACATCATCCGCGGGCTGGATGACGCCCTGGCGGGCGACCCGGCTAAGCTCCTCTTCCACCAGATTTTCCTGGATACCGCCCAACTGGCAAAGATCGTCATCGAGATGCCTGAAGTCGATCCCAAACGGGTCGGCGCTACCGGCGGCAGCCAGGGTGGGGCTTTAACCGTGGCCTGCGCTTCACTCGAGCCGCGCATCGCGCGCGCCGCGCCGGTCTTCCCCTTCCTTGCTGATTACAAACGTGTCTGGGAGATGGACCAGGCCAAAGATGCTTACGCCGAACTGAAAGATTACTTCCGTCATTTTGATCCCAACCACAAGAATGAAGCCGCCATTTTCGAAAAACTGGGCTACATCGATATTCAACACCTGGCCCCGCGCATCCGCGGCCAGATCCAGTGGTCGATCGGGCTGATGGATACAATCTGCCCGCCATCCAGCCAATTTGCGGTTTACAACAAAATCAGCGCGCCCAAATCAATGGTCGTTTACCCGGATTTCGGCCACGAAGGGCTGCCCGGGGTCAATGACACGATTTACCAGTTCATGCTCGGGTTATAAAACGCCATGCCCATGATAACCAATTCTCACGGTTGGGTGCTCGAAACGCGCTCAACCGCCTACGCATTTGGCCTCAACCCATCCGGGAGGCTGGTCCATCGTTATTGGGGCGCACGGATGCCGTTGGCGGATGATTATCCCGCGCCGCTGGATTCGCCCGGCTGGGCTTCCTTTAACGGTCCAGCGCACCTGACCCCCGAAGAATACCCGGCATACGCCGGCCCAAGCTATATTGACCCCTGCCTGAAGGTTACCTTTAGTGATGGGGTGCGTGACGCCGTGTTGATATTTAAATCCGCCGATGTCCTGCCAGGGCCAAACCCAGGCGTGGATATCCACCTGGAAGACGCCGTTTACCCCTTTGCCGTGACCCTGCATTACCGCGCCCACGAAGAATACGATTTAATCGAGCGCTGGGCCAGCCTTTCGAACCACGGGGATCAGCCTATCACGCTCGAACGGGCCTGGTCAGCCCAATGGCACCTGCCCCTGGGTGGCAGCTACCGGTTGTCTCATCTGGCCGGGCGCTGGCTGGACGAATGGCATATCCATCGCGAGGTGCTCGCACCGGGGCTTAAGGTTTTGGAAAGCCGGCGCATCACCACCAGCCACCATCACAACCCCTGGTTCGCCGTCGACCGTGGAAACGCCGATGAAGACCAGGGTGAAATCTGGTTCGGCGTGCTCGGTTGGAGCGGGAATTGGAAGCTCACCGCTGAAGTCACCGATTTTGCCTCCACGCGCGTCAACCTGGGGATCAACGATTGGGACTTTGCCTGGCGCCTTCAGCCAGGTGAAACGTTTGCGACCCCGGCCAGCCTGGCAGGTTATACCCAATCCGGTTTTGGCGCCGCCAGCCGCTGCCTGCACGATTTCACCCGCGACACCGTCTTGCCACACGGGCACATTCTACACAAGGTGCTCTACAACTCGTGGGAGGCCACCACCTTCAACGTAGACGTCCCATCGCAGTCCCGGCTGGCAGAGTTGGCCGCCGCCATGGGCATCGAGCTGTTTGTGGTGGACGACGGTTGGTTCGAAGGTCGCAACCTGGATGATGCGGGCCTGGGCGATTGGTGGCCAGATCGGGCTAAATTTCCGGACGGACTTGGCCCGTTAATTAACCGGGTTAATCAGCTCGGGATGGAATTTGGGCTGTGGATCGAACCTGAGATGGTCAATCCGGACAGCGACCTGTACCGCGCCCACCCCGATTGGGCCATCCACTTCCCCACCCGCCAGCGCACGGAGATGCGCAACCAGTTGATCTTGAACCTGGGGCGCAGCGATGTGCAGGATTACCTGATCGATATCCTGGATAAGTTGTTGAGCGAGAACGCGATCGACTTCATCAAGTGGGACATGAACCGCAACGTGAGCGAGCCGGGTTGGGAAGGCGCCGAAGGCGACCCGCGCGAGCTGTGGGTGCGTTTTGTACAGGGTCTCTACCGGGTGTGGGGCACACTGAGCGCGCGCCACCCGCATGTGATCTGGCAGAGCTGTTCCGGCGGCGGTGGGCGAGTCGATCTGGGCATCCTGCGGCTGGCCGACCAGGCCTGGGTCAGCGATAACACGGAAGCCACCGCCCGCCTGGGCATTCAGGATGGCTTTTCCCAGGTCTTCCCCGCCAATGTGATGGAGGCGTGGGTCACCGATTCGTCCGCGCCGCACATCCCCCTCGAATTTCGCTTCCACGTCAGCATGGCAGGTTCGTTGGGTGTGGGAGGTCACCTGCTTCACTGGAGCGAAGCCGACCGGGCCGACGCAGCCCGCCTGATCGCCCTGTATAAGCAAATCCGCTCAGTAGTCCAGTTCGGCGACCAGTACCGCCTGCGTTCAGCGCAGCATGAACCGTTTTCGGCTGTCAGTTATGTGAGCAAAGACCGCCGGGAAGGTGTCTTGTTTGCTTTCCGCACCCACATCCCCGACCCGGCGATCCTGCCACCGCTCTACTTACGCGGGCTCGATCCCCAGGCACTGTACACCGTTGAAGGCTTCGACGACGCCCGTTCTGGGGCAAGCTGGATGAACGCCGGGTTAACCGTGCAGCTCAGAGATTTTCAAAGCACCGTACGGAAGATCAAACGGGTTGGCTGAGGAATGAGCGTAGCTTGTAAACTTCTCCCGATAAACAATTGAGTTTATGAATCAATTATCCGATAGAACATCCCGCCTTTACCTATTCGTCTTTGCGGCGGCCCTCCTGGCATTTGGCGCCGGGCTAAGCGGCTTCGCCGCCAACGGCGCATCCATGCGCTTCAGCGGGGATGATTACTGTTACAGCGCGGTTCTGGCCGAACACGGTTTCTGGCAGACCCAGACATTCGCTTACCTGTATGTGACAACCTACGCCGGAAACCGTTTTTCGGTCAACCTGGTAACTGCGATCGGCAGCATGGTCGGACCGCTGGCCAACGCTGTCTTGCCTGGCCTGGTCTTGATTCTCTGGATCGGCGGCATGACTTTGTTTCTGATCGAGCTTTTCAGGTCAGTCCATGAGTCTCACCATTTATTCGAAGGGCTGCTGGCAGCCGGGACCGTGGCTTTCTTTGTTCTACAGACGACGCCAAACCTTGGCCAGAGCTTCTATTGGAGTGCGGGGCTGCTCACCTACCTCCTTCCAATGACGGTCAATACCTACCTGGCTGCGCGGGTGCTTAATCGCATCCAATCATCTGCTCATTTACGCCTGGACGGCATTCTGATTCTGGTTTTTTCTTTCATGTCCGCTGGCTTTTCAGAGACGGTTGCTGCCCTGCAAGCCGGAATTTATGCACTGGCGCTCTTAGCCGTCTGGATTGATAAACGATCCCAAACGAGCATGAACGTAGATAAGAAACTGCCCTCGCGCGCCGTCTGGCTAACCTCAGCGGCTCTCCTTGGCGCCTTAATCGCCATGGCCGTTTTAGCGCTTTCCCCGGCCAATCATTTGAGGCAGATGAGTCTGCCGCACCCGCCAGGTTTGCTGGCGCTGGTGAGGATGTCGTTTTACAACGCTTATGTCTTCACCCATGTCGCCATCTCCAAACAGATCTGGCAGCTCGCTCTGTGTGGCTTGTTCTTCCTGGGGCTTGGCTGCCTTTCCGCGATGGGCCAGCCCCCAAAATCACCTCGTATGGCGCATTACCTTATTAGAATCCTGGCATGCGTTGCTGCCAGTTACTTGCTGGTGGTATGTACAATGGCCCCCAGTGTTTACGCTGAAACATCCTACCCAGACCAGCGTGTGCTGATTGTCCCCTGGTGGATCGTTATGATTGAAACAGGGGGCCTTGGCTGGCTTACTGGCCAGATCCTATCTCGCTGGTTGCAGGCAAGGGCATACCATGCTCCAATAAACGCAAAAAACTTAACCACGGCAGTCAGTTTAACCGCGTGCCTGGCTGTATTGGCCATCTCTGCCTTTCCTGTAGCGGCTTCGCGAACGATCTACGCCCAGCTTCCGCGCTACCAGCGTTGGGCAGCTTTTTGGGACGCACGCGATGCCCAATTATGGCAGGCCAGTCACGCAAACGTTGCCAGGGTCGAAGTCATTCAAATCGACCACATCATCCAGGACGTCAGCGAGCTCAGCCCGGAGCCTACGTTTTGGTACAACGTGTGCGCTGCCCGTTACTACGGGGTCAAACAGATTGTGGCCGATTTGCCCGGTTGGGATAAATAACCTCAATCCAAGGCCGAATCTCCTTCCGCTGCCAGCGACTTCAACTGTTGCTGAATAAGAGGTGGGCTGCAAATTGGATTGGTTTTTTAGAACCTCGAGACGAAGGGAGTTCGGGGCGTAAGATAACAACCCTGAGCCAGGATAAATGATAAAGGTGATAAACTTAGATGGACTGGTTGTTAAACACTTTCCAGATCCAAGATCGCAGCTTAATCGTTGCGAAGCCGAGGTCGGCCCGGTTTTAACCGTAGATTCAAATCATCATTAAGTTAAATTCAATTAATCGTCTTTGCTCAGCAACGAATAGGAAGATGTCGAATTTGAGGTAGATGCGCTTGATGGGATGAGAAAGGTGTTTAAAAGTGCGCCTGGTATTATCCTTGTTGGGACAATTCGAAGGTCGGTTGGACGGGCAGCCTGTTAACGGTTTTCAATCAGATAAAGCCAGAGCTCTCCTGGCCTATCTGGCCGTTGAATCCGACCGGCCTCTTCGTCGCGAGCTGCTGGCCAATTTATTCTGGCCAAACGTATCCGGCGCGACCGCACGCACCAACCTTCGTGGCGTACTTTTAAACTTGCGCCAGATTATTGGCGATCCAGAATCCCATTCTCCATTCCTTATCGTGACCCGTGAGTCGATCCAATTTAATCCCCAAAGCGAATTTTGGCTGGATGTGGCAGAATTTAACCGTCTGATCACCCGGGGTGGGGACAATCCGGCCGACTTTGAAGAGGTGGATCTGGTTCAAGATGAAGTTGAACCCTTTAAATCCGCTCTATCACTTTATCGGGGCAGTTTCCTTGAAGGTCTAAGCATCAAAGATAGCCCGGGGTTTGACGATTGGTCTTATTCTTTACGCGAGCGCCTTCAACACCAGGCTTCCAATGCATTAAACCTGCTCGCCAGCTATTATGAGCGCTGCGGACAAATCGATGGGGCCGTTCAATACGCGGGTCGTTGGGTTAATCTGACGCCGTGGCAGGAGGAAGCGCATTACTGCCTTATGCGTCTGCTGGCTCTCAATGGAGAACGGGCAGCCGCCCTATCCCAATATGAAGCCTGTTCCCGCCAGCTTAACGACCATCTGGGCGTCGAACCAGCGTCAGAGACAGTTCGATTATACGAGGCCATCCGAGATGGCCATTTGGATAAACTCACCCGGGCTACTGGTGAATTACTCCCTGCCCCAGGTGAATCCCCATTCAAAGGCCTGCAATTCTTTGATGTCAACGATGCTAATCTTTTCTTTGGTCGTGAAGCACTGACGGCCCGGTTAATTAAACGCCTTCAGCAAATGCTGACCGTATCCCCAAAAGACAACACCCCGCCTGAAAGCCGAATCCTGGCGGTGGTAGGAGCCTCCGGCAGCGGAAAATCATCTCTCGTACGCGCCGGTCTGGCAGCAGTGGCAAAACGGGGTGGACTTTCAATGGGGGGTGACCATGCCAGCCGCGGGAATGCCACATGGACCATCGATGTGATCACCCCAGGCGACCGTCCTCTGGCCGCCCTGCAGGCTCTTGAAGAAAAAGATCACCATCCCAGGCTGCTGGTGGTGGACCAGTTCGAAGAATTGTTTACCTTATGCCATAACGAATCCGAGCGCGAGGCATTTATCACCCAGTTATTATACCGGGATGATCTGATCGTAATCACCCTGCGGGCTGATTTTTATGCCCATTGCGCAGGATACCCGGCTTTACGCAAGGCCTTGTCCGCGTGTCAGGAGTATCTTGGCGGGATGAGTATGACTGAACTGCGCCGGGCGATTGAAGAGCCAGCCCAGCGTTATGGTTGGCAATTCGAAGACGGGTTAGTTGATCTGCTTATGCGTGACGTAGGCGCCAGTTCTGATCACGCGCCAGAGCCCGGTGCACTGCCCCTGCTATCCCACGCGCTTTTCGAAACCTGGAAAAGACGCAACGGCCATATACTTACCCATAAAGGTTATGCGGAAGCGGGTGGTGTGCATGGGGTAATCGCCAAAACCGCCGAAATGGTGTTTGCCAGTCTGGATCCCGACCAGCAAGCCATTACCCAGCGTATATTTTTACGTTTGACCGAATTGGGCGAGGGCACACAGGATACCCGCCGGCGGGTTAGCCTGTCTGAACTGGTACCTGGCGGCAGCGACCGGCAGGCGATCCTGGAAGTGGTAGACTGTTTGGCGGCTGCCCGGTTGGTGGTAACCGAATGGAACCCGGCCAGCAAACAAGAAGAAGTAGAGATGGCCCATGAAGCCCTCATCCGCCATTGGCCCAGGTTGCGTGGCTGGTTGGAAGAAGATCGGGCCGAGCTGCGTTTAGGAGAAAGGATCCGAGATGCCTCCCAGGAATGGCAGACTGGAGGCCGGATCGATAACCTGTTGGTGCACAGGAATGAGCGACTTCAAGCTGCCCTGCAGTTGGCGCAAACCGGAAGGTTGGTCTTCAACCAGGTAGAAATGGATTATTTAATGGCCTGCCGGAACCAGAGCGAAGGGGAGGTTAAAGCGGTTGAACGGCGGCGCCGAGGTTTATTCATCATTGCACTGGCTGTCGCGGTGGTGATGGCCCTGGTCGCTATCTGGGGTTTTATCCAGGCCAATTCAGCCAACCAACAGGCTGAGATCAGCCTGGCCCAGCAGTTAGCTGCCCAGGCCGCGGATATGCTCAAACAGCCTTCCATGAATGAAATCGCGGTCTTGTTGACCATCGAATCGATCAATCATAACCCGGTAAGGGCCGCCGAACAACTGCTGGCAGATAGCTTGAGCCTCTTTCCAAGAACAATTTCCAAAATGACGAGTACAGAACGCCTCACGGCAGTTGTGTTCAGCCCAGATGGGAAGTGGGTCGCCTCGGGAGGTTGGAATAAAACCATACGGGTATGGGCGGCTGATACCGGGCAAGAGGTGAACAACCTGGTACAAGAAGGTCGCGTCACCTCTATCACCTTCAGCCTTGACGGAAAGACCATCGCCTCTGGTGGCCAGGATGGCACCGCCCGGATATGGGACGTGGCAAGCGGGCGCGAGTTGACGCGAATGACTTGTAACGGGGTCGTATGGTCAATCGCCTTTAGCCCAGACGGGAAGTGGGTCGTCACGGGCAGCGAGGATGGAACTGCCAGGGTATGGGATACTCGCAACGGAAGCGAAGTGGCACGGATGACCCATGCGGGCATCGTTTATTCTGTCGCTTTCAGTCCGGATGGTCATCGTGTGTTATCCGCCAGCCAGGACAGCACCGCGCGGGTATGGGACCCGGCCAATGGTCACGAATGGGTGCATATAAAAAGCAGCAGCGAGCTGTGGGCAGCCGCGTACAGCCGAGATGGGCAGCGCATCGTCACGGCCGAATGGGACGGGGCAGTGCGGGTGTGGAACGCAAATTCCGGGATCGAGATGGTTCACATGCAGCATAATGAAGACGTCCGGTCGGTCGCCTTCAACCCGGATGGGACGAGAGTCGTTTCAGGCAGTGATGATGGCACCGCGCGGGTTTGGGATGTGTCCACCGGGCGTGAATTATCCCGCATGCAACATGGCGGGCGGGTATTATCAACCGCTTTCAACCCAAATGGAAAACTGGTCATTTCAGGCAGTGAAGATGGCACCGCGCGCGTTTGGGAGGTTGAAACCGGGCATGAGTTGACCCGCATGCAGCATGAGGGGACAGTTTCGGCGGTGACTTTCAGCCCGGATGGAAAACGTGTGGCTTCAGCCAGTTGGGATGGCACGGCCAAGGTGTGGCAAACCCAAACCGGGCGGGAATTGGCACGGATGCAATTTGATGGCGGCGTGTCCGCCGTCGCCTTCAGCCCTGATGGCAAACAAGTGGTGTCCAGCAGCGATGATGGAATGGCGCGGGTGTGGGATGCGCAAAATGGGCAGGAACTGGCGCACATGCTGCATGGCGGCGGGGTAACCTCCGTGGCGTTCAGCCCGGATGGGAAATTGGTCATCTCGGGCAGCCAGGACAGCACCGCCCGCATCTGGCAGGCCATCAACGGACAAGAAGTGACCCGCATGGTTCACAACCAGGCTGTTTGGGCGGTTGCATTCAGCCCGGATGGGAAAAGGGTGCTTTCAGGTGATCAGGATGGATTGGCGCGGGTGTGGGACGTGATTACCAGACGCGAGATGGCCCATATCAAACATGGCGGGCCAGTTTTATCCGTCGGATTCAGTCCTGACGGACAACAAGCCGTATCGGCCAGCCAGGATGGATCCATACGGGTATGGGATGCCCAATCCGGACGTGAAATAGCCTTCATGCAGCAGGATGGCTCTGTTCAGGTGGTCACTTTTAGCCCAAATGGGCAAAATGTCCTCTCTGGCGGACAGGACGGCATCGTGCGCTTATGGAATGCCCGCACCGGGAAAGAATTGTTGGCGTTGAGACATGAAGGGGCAGTAACATCCGCCGCTTACAGCCTGGATGGCAGGTGGGTTGCCACAGGCAGCCAGGACGGCACTTTACGTGTTTGGGATATTAAGACTGGGCTTGAAGTAGCCCGCATCCAAAACGACAAGGCGGTTTCATCCGTCGCATTCAGCCCGGATGGGAGTAAAGTCGCCTCAGGCAGCCAGGATGGCACCGCGCGAGTCTGGGTGTGGCGTAATCAAGATTTAATTGAGATGGCCTGCACCCGGCTGGACCATAATTTAACCCAGGCGGAATGGAAACAATATATGGGCGACCGGCCCTACCACCTGACCTGCGCCAATTTACCTGCCGGTAAATGAACCCATGGCAATAACTGCTCAACCATGGGGTGAAAGTTGCCGAATTTGAGGTAATTGCGGTTGCGAAGTAACCGCAATTACCTCAAATTCGGGCCATTTTCACAGAGGCTGAAGAGTTACAATTATTTAAGCCTGGATTCGGCCAGGCACTGATCGGCCGCGGCGGCAAGTTTATCCAGCTCACTTTTTATGTTTATCATCGCCGCTGTATCCTGGTACATCTTCCCAATTACCTTGCCAGCCGGGATATCCACACAGGTGGTATAAAAGGGGGTTGTCATATCATCCAGAGTATCCTGATAAGGAACCTCGGCCAGGAAGACACTCCAGAATGGATCTTTTTCTATTAGAAGGGTTTTCGCCACCGATATATCGCCGGTTAGGGCCTTGAGCGCGAAGACCTGCTGCCCCGGATCGGTCGTCAGCCACTTGAGCAACTGCCACGCCTGGTCAACATGCTGGCTTTTGGAATTGATCCCCCATCCCATCCACATGATCGCGGCGTGGTGGCCTCCCGGTCCAGTGGGAAGCGGGACGGCAGTCCATTTCAAACCAGGCGTCTGAGTAAAGGTGTCTTGAAACCAGGGTCCCCAAAACGAACCCGAGATAGCAATCTTTCCCTCACTGAACAGCTTATCATTACTGACACCGCTCGCGCTCAAGTAAGAGACTGTTGGGGCCACGTGATATTTGTGGATCAGATCGCGATACCAGGTCCAGGCAGCCACGGCATTATCACTGTTGATATACCCCGTAGTGATCTTACCATCAGGCGAGATGGTATGCGCCCCCCAGGAATACAAGAAGCTTTGGAAACCGCGCCACCACC
>DAIQPZ010000212.1:0-4279 GCA_036787065.1 Anaerolineaceae bacterium | reverse complement strand
GCGATTGGGATCTGGTTTTGAAGATCCTGGATGATGCGCGTTTCGCGGCTGAAGCGTTGGTAAGCGTCACCTCTCCCCCCGATGCGTAATATCAAGCTTTTGTTGATCAGATACACCTGGTTTACCTGGCCACCGCTGAGGGGAGTTATACTATGCGGGTAGATAGCTTCATTTTTACAGATGGCAGCGATCACGTCTTCCAATTCACGTTCCCTTTCACGAGCTCGTTTTTAATTAACAGGTCAACCTGGGGTCGTAGACGCTCCGGCAGTTTCTTCCAGACCCATGCGGTAAGCCTGGGCAAAAATTGCGCTGGAGATCAGGTAAAGATAAAAGCCAAACACACCCGCCAAAATAGGGATGATCCAGCACAAGATGAAAGTAAAATAAAGCGCCTGGACGGCCAGGGTATAGATCATGCTTAACCCAATGATGATCAGGTAGCTTAAAATAAATCCGCCCAGGTTGGCGCGGAAAATGGGCCACCATTCATTAATATGGAAAGCTGCCCCAAAAGAATCTTTGGCAACCATGTGGCACAAGGGCGCAGGCAGGACGACCCCAATCATAAGAGAAAGGAGTATGCCGGCCCCATAAAAGATCCAGGTGAAACTCATGCCAACCAAGGGCATGAATGCTATGTGGGATGAATCGGCCTGGCTGGTGAGGTGGGCCAGGAAGACGAAGACAATGGGTATGGTAAACGCCATGACAAAACCCAGCGTAAACAGGACCAGCGCCGGGAACGTGTAGACCAGGCCCACGCCGACCAGGCGGATTCCATCGACAAACAGGCGCTCCCAGTCATCCCAGGCAGGCATGGCTGGCTCTCCGTCTCCGCTGTTCACGCGGCGCATAATGCGATAGCAGTAACCAGCGATAAGGACCAGGGGGATCAGCAAAGTCACCGGGGCGATCAGCAAGAATAGAATCCCCAGCAGCCCTTTCTGCTTCCACTCCGCATCACGGAAAGGGAAGCCAATCAGGTGGACCAGGTTTTGGGATGTAAAGGGTGTATTCATGGGATGAAAGAGAGCCTTATCATGTTATGAACTTATTTTTTCAACGACCAGGACCATGTCCTGGCCGAGAGATGGGCCGGTCACTTGCCA
The DNA here is from genome assembly GCA_036787065.1 of Anaerolineaceae bacterium. Lineage (GTDB taxonomy): Bacteria > Chloroflexota > Anaerolineae > Anaerolineales > Anaerolineaceae > JAJYIW01. Next base: position 3,167 of record DAIQPZ010000212.1, on the reverse strand, counting down.
GTCGCCTTGCGCATCCACTTCGATTGGGATGGCCTGGTGTGCGCCGTTGGCGGGGTTGAAGTAGAAGGCGGTGTAGGGTTGTCCAGGCTGTAGACCATGCAGGATGTGAGATTTTTCCCATGGGGCCAGCGGATAAGGGAAATAGACGACCGCCAACTGGCCAGGGATGCCCGCGGCATAGGGTAACAGCCAGTTTTCACCACCGGCATGCGGGTCGATCCACTCCGGGTGGGGTTCAAACTTCCACCACGGGTAAGTTTCCAGCAAGCGCTTGCCCAGCCCAACCTGGGTTGAACCTGGTAGAGCCATGGCATCCTGCCAGGGCAGGTCGCCCCAGCTCATGCCGTGTGGGGACGGGCCGAAAGGTTCACCAGGCCGGTTGACCTGCCAGACGCCGTTCGCGCCGTAGGAATAACCCATTACCCCGGATAACCAGTTGCTCCAGAAGGAAAAGCGCTGCACATCCTGCCAGGCGGTACCGAGGATGCCTTCGTAGGTTGTCTCGCCGTTGATCACCGGTTTTAGCGTCGTGGTTTGCACGACGGTGGCAGCGTGACGCGCTGACGTGACCGCGGCGTTCAGATTGCCATGGGCGGCCTGGAAGAAGTTGAAATCCAGGCAACTTGGGTCAGTCAGCTCGCGTGGGCTTTCGCTGTAAGCGCTTGAATGGACGGTTAATGGGCGGTGGAAAGGATCGACAGCCGCCAGGTAGCGGCCCACTTCGGACCAGCCCTGTTTTTGGGTCATTGCGTCGGCTGCCTTATCTTTGGCCAGGTAGAATGGCATGGCGACCTCACCTGCCAGGCACCAGGCCACCGGGTATGCCCCCCAACGGGCCACCAGGTAGCGCCAGTGCTTTTTCATTTTCTCAATCCCAAGCAGGGGCAGGTAATAGCCCCAGGCGCTTACCACCAGGGGGAGGATGCCCTGACTGACCATGTATTGAAGTTTCAAGTCGGCCTGGTCGAAAAAAGGGGGGTTGATATGGGTAAAACCCTCCTGCCAGGCGGGTCCGCCTTCGTTCCATCCCCGCTGGTCCAGGGGCTGCATATCCGGAAAGAGCCCGGCCACCATCTGGCCCACACTGAAACCTTTAGATTTGCGGTCAGCCACCAGACGCTGGAAGTCTTCCGGCCAGCCCATCCTACCGCAAAAGGCCATCCACCAGGTGTCACCCAGCCAGAAGAAGGGCGTGCCGTCCTGGTGCTCCAGGTAAGCCCGCGATGCCGCGGGACGGATCCCGCCGTGCCGGTAAAGCGGATTGGTCTCACCCTCGGGGGTAGGCAGGACGTCAACCCTGCCGGTTTGCCCATCCAGACCGGAATCGTCAGTCGCAGCACAGGTGGTGCGATAAGTATAATGGCCAGGTTGGAAGGCTGAAAAGCGCACACGCCATTCATGGTTGCCAGCCCAGAAGGCCGGGACACGCATCTCCCCGGTGGGGCCGTTGAAAACTGCGTCGACTTCAAGCGTATTGAACGGATCGGCGTGGGCATGGGTGGCATTTAAGCTAAATTCAACGACTCGGTGAGCAAGAACAGTGATTAGTCGCGACACAGCACACCTCCGAAAGATTGATTGGGGGTCAGAAACCCTTAACCATTTTACCTGACTCCTAAAAAAGAAGCTACCTTCTTTTTGGGTCTTTGAGAATTGCCGTGGTAAATCCCCACATTTTGGGGTGCGAGAGCGCGTAAGCACTCTCGCACCCCAAAATGTGACCCATTCCACGGGAAATCCGGGAGAACCTTCTTTTTTAACCTGCCTTAGGCAAAGGGTTCGGGGATGGGTGAGGGCTGGGTCAGGTTGCGCATCCAGCGCCGTGAAAGGTAACGGTGCAGCCCCAGGATGTTCTTTACCAGGTTTTCGGCGTACATTGCCAGGAACACCCAGGGTAGAGGCAGGTGAAAGACAAATGCTGCTAATACAACCGCCGGTATGCCAGCCAGCCAGATCGCGCCCACATCGACGATGGCTGAATAACGGGTATCTCCCCCGCTGCGCAGGATGCCGACGATGAACATCCCATCCAGGCCGCGCAGCCAGAGCAGAGCACCCGCGATGATCAGGATGCCAAGCGCATCCTGGTGAGTCTGTTCTGATACCCTGTAGAGAGTCAGAAGCGGGTTGCGCGCTATCACCAGTAAGGCGCCAAGCACGATCGAGCCGGCGATGTTGATCCAGATGGTTCGCCGGCCAATCGAGAAAGCCGTTTTCTCGTCTCCCGCACCCACCGCGTTGCCGATCATAATTCCGCAGGCCATCATCACTGCCATCGGAAAGAAGATGCCTAAGGAATTGAAGGACGTCGCAATGTTATAAGCCGCATAAGCCTGGGTACCTAACCTGGCAAAAATGGCATTATACACATTGATCCCCAGAGCCCAAAAAAATTCATTTAAGAACACCACCCCCACGAGGCGGATGTGGCGGGACATAAACGTCCAATCCAGCTGGAAAAGTTGTTTGAATGAGGCCGCCACCGGCAGCCGTTTCCAATAGATGACCGTCAGGAGGGCCAGGCATTCCAATGTGCGCGAGATTACTGTTCCAACCGCTGCCCCCTGCACGCCTAAAGCGGGAAAGCCGGCCCACCCGAAGATCAGGCAGAAATCCAGGGTGGCATTCAAGGCCAGCGCGACCACCGAGACCATCATCGGGAGGCGGGTGTTCCCGGTAGAACGCAGCAGGCTGGAATATGCGATGGTTAATGGGAAGACCAGGTAAGCCCAACCCATCACCCGCAGATAGGAGGCCGCCAATTTAATCACCACTGCATCCTGGGTGTAAAGCCCGATCAATTGGGTTGGAAAAATTAATGCCAAGAGGCTAAAGCCAAAGGCGACCACCAGTCCCAACACCAGGCACAATCCCAACATGCGGTGCAGATTACGCCGGTCTTGCGCACCCCAATATTGCGCGCCAAAAACTGAGCAGCCGCTGGCAATCCCAAATAAGGTTAAATTAAGCAGGAAAAAAACTTGCCCGGCCAGGCCGATCGCCGCGACCGGGGCATCCCCTAACTGCCCTAACATAAGCACATCCAAAATGCCAAACAGATTAAAAAACAGGTTTTGAATGGCGGCTGGGATGAATAAATGGATAAAGGTTTTGAAGAAACCCGGGTCAGTGTTTGGCGAGAGCATTCCGCCAATCATAACATACCC
>DAIQPZ010000066.1:0-13022 GCA_036787065.1 Anaerolineaceae bacterium | reverse complement strand
AAAACGGCGGAAAACATCGTCAACTTCGCTCACGCCGAAGCGATTGACCTGCTCGTTATCAGCACGCACGGCTCGGGCGGGTTGAGCCGCTGGAACATCAGCAGCGTCACTCAGAAGGTGATCAACCTGATTTATCTGCCTGTGCTCATCATCCGCACCTATAACCAACCCGAGGCGGAGAATGCGAGGATCCGCTACCGCCGCATACTTCTTCCGATCGACAGCTCGCGCCGCGCAGAGTGTGCCCTGTCCGCCGGGATTGCTCTGGCACGTGGAGAAATATCAATGGGATTGGCCTCTGTGGCAATTTCCCTTTCACCTCAGGACACTTCACCTGCACCTCCATCTCTCCAAACAAAGCTCATCCTCGCCGCCGTGATTAAGCCACCGGAACTTCCCATGCCAGAACCCTACCCCGTTGAGGTCGCACAACTCTCTGAACAGTTAATGACTATCAGCCGCCAGAGTGTGAGTAATTATTTGAACGAGATGAAAGAGCGCTTATCCGTAGAATGCGAGACTTGCGTGGTTGAAAACAATAGTGTATCTTCCGCCATTCAGGAACTGGCCAGCCAGGAGGATGACATCGACCTGGTCGTGTTGTGTGCCCACGGTTATACCGGGCAATCCACCTGGCCATACGGAAGCGTCGCTCGCAATTACATGGAGCATGGCGCCAAACCGGTCCTGGTTATCCAGGATGTACTACGTTCCCAGGTTAAGCCAACCGCAGCGGAAATTGCCGCTGGAAAATCCGGGGGACGTTAAGCATGCTTGATGACCGCACAAATCAAGCACAAGAACAAGACTCTGTTTCCTCCGCGGATGCCCCTGCCTCCAAAACAGAACAGATCCAGGAACTGGTCAATGCGCTGGCAAGCAATTACCAGGAAGCCAACCGAGGCAAACCGGCACGCGGTTTGAAAGGCGCCTTGCCAGGACGTGACTTACTGGGGCGCGATCTGGCGTTGTATGAATCCTGGCTGGCCGAGGCGCACCGCATCTTCCGCGAAGCCTCACAAAAGAAATTATCCCTTACTTATGCCTCTGAGTGGGTGCTGGACAACTACTACATTATCCGCCAGGCCCTCCAACAAATCAAAGAGGATTTACCGTCCGGGTATTACAAGCAGTTGCCCAAGCTGACCGGCGGTCCGCTGAAAGGCTTTCCGCGCATTTTTGCAATTGCCCGGGCTGTGCTTTCGTATCAACATCTTTTATTAGACACAATCGATCTTCAGACCATTCTGATTCAATTCCAGGAACGTGTCCCGCTGACAATGGGCGAGTTGTGGGCTTTTCCGATCTTCTTGCGTTATAGCCTGATCGAGTCCCTGGCCTACAACCTTGTATCGGCGATTCGTCCACCCAACCCCCCCAATTTGCCTGCGGTTGTTCCACCGATGCCGGGGACCGGCGACCCTTTTTCGGCCAGGGAGGCTGCCGCAGGAGATGTCGCAAATAATGACATCGTCGCTAATATCATCCACAGCCTGAGAGCTATCTCTGAACAGATCTGGAGCGACTTCTTTGAATCCGTGAGCTGCTTAGAACGCACGCTGCGGGAGGACCCGTCCGGGGTATATCCCCAGATGAGCTTCAAGACCCGCGATAGGTACCGTAAAGAGATCGAAGCACTCTCATTTGCCACCGGCCGAGACGAGTGCGAGGTGGCCGAGATCGCACTCAACCTGGCTCGCCCAACCGCCTCAGACCGTCCCACTCTCTTACAGGAAGATCCAGCGACCGGTTCAGCGGCTGTTATGGTGACAACCCCCGGACCGGATGGACAGTCAAGCACCCTAGAAACGACCGTCCCGGAATCAAGCTCCCGGGAAGGTCCCGTATCGACACAAAACGTTGCGCATGTCGGTGAGTATCTAGTTGGGAAAGGCCGGGCTGCGCTGGAAAAGCAAATTGGCTACCAGCCTGACGCTAAAACAGCACTCAAACGTTGGGTGTTCCTGCATGCCAGTCCTTTTTATATCTCCAGCATTTTTCTGCTGACCCTCCTGATCTTCATAGCCCTTTCGCTCGCAGCACGGCTGCCAGAACACCTTAGAGCAGTCCCGCAATCTTTCGGCAACTCCCCCTGGGATGCTTTGCGATCCACATGGGGTGTCCCAGTACAATGGATCGCTGTCTTCTTTCTCGCATCAGCACTGCTGATCCCCGTGCTGAGCGTTGCCACCAGCCTGGTCAATTGGCTGATTACCCTGATGATACGACCACGCATTCTACCAAAGCTCAACTTCAAGGACGAAATCCCCGATCCATTCAAAACTCTGGTGGTTATCCCCGCACTGATCACCAGCCGCGAGGAAATCGATTCGCTCACTCACCAGCTCGAATTGCATTATCTTCGCAACCCTGAACCCGGGCTGCTCTTTGCTTTGTTGACTGATTTCCATGACGCTGACAGTGAATCCTTGCCCGAGGACGATGGCCTGGTTCAGTATGCTTTAGCCGCGATCGAGACGTTGAACACCCAATACGCTTACCCTTCTCCCGGCAGTGATACCGGGGGTGTTCCAGGTGAGGGGCAAGTAGAAGGCGTGCACCAGGATGGGGCCAGGCGCTTTTACTTCTTTCATCGAAAGCGTTTGTGGAACCCATCCGAAGGACGGTGGATAGGTTGGGAACGCAAGCGCGGTAAGCTGCTTGAGCTAAACCGCCTCCTGCGCGGCGGCACAAACCTGACGTTCACCACCTTGACCGATGACATGCGTGCAAGAAAAAGCGCGCTACAACGTGTGCGTTTCGTCATTACCCTCGACACAGACACCATCCTGCCGAGTGGGGCAGCATGCCGTCTGGCCGGCACGCTGGCCCATCCGCTTAATCGGGCTGTGTTCGATGACACAACCGGGCAGGTTGTTTCAGGCTACACCGTTCTGCAACCTCGCATGGAGATTCACCCGCGAAGTTCAAATCACTCCTGGTTCACGCGCTTCTTCGCTGGAGATGCCGGACTGGACCTGTATACTCTTGCCGTCTCGGACGCCTATCAGGACCTGTTTGGGGAGGGGAGCTACGTGGGCAAAGGCATTTACGATGTGGACGCCTTCGAGCGCAGCGTAGACAAGCATATCCCTGAAAACACCGTGCTCAGTCACGACCTCCTTGAAGGGGTGATGGGCCGCGCCGGGCTGGTAACCGATATCACCATGATCGAGGACTACCCGCAGAATTACTTCATCCAGGTCACGCGCCAGCGGCGTTGGATCCGCGGAGATTGGCAGCTCTTACCGTGGTTGTTCAAACCCAACCGGTACGGGCTGGTTTTCTCGGTGATCGATCGCTGGAAGATGTTCGACAACCTGCGCCGCGCGATGCTCGCACCGGTCCTCCTGTTGATCTTCATTCTGGGCCTGATTCTCATGCCCGGTCTTGCCGGATTCTGGACAGCGGTTGTCCTGCTCTCTCTGGGTATCCCCGTGCTCACGGGTGTGGCCCGCAGCGCACTACAAATCCTGGGTGGCGAGTATCTTGGGATAGCCCTCCGACCGTTGGGCTGGAACTTCCTGCGCTGGCTGTTGGCGGTAGCTTTCCTACCTTATGAAGCCTATATCTCCATTGATGCTATTCTCACCACGCTCTATCGCCTGCTCATCAGCCACCACGACCTCTTACAATGGACGACTGCTGCCCAAACCGCCCATGTGTTCGGCTTACGAGCCCGCCGGAATATTGCCTGGCAGAAAATGGGCGCGTCCTCGTTCCTGGCACTGATTCTCACCACCGGGGTACTGCTCATATCCGATCTTACCAGGAGTGACGTGGCGCCGGCTCTGACCTATGCTTCACCGGCCCTGCTGCTGTGGGTGCTCTCTCCATTTATTGTATGGTGGATTAATCGGCCAATCATCCAACATACGGTTCCCTTGAATGAGCAACAGACATACCTCTTGCGTCAGATTACCCGGCGAACCTGGGGTTTCTTCGAACGATTCGTCGGTCCAGAAGATAATTGGCTGCCACCCGATCATTACCAGGAGTCGCCCGTTGGAACGATCGCTCATCGCACCTCGCCAACCAATATTGGTCTGCTGCTCACCTCGACCCTGGCAGCCTACGACCTCGGTTATCTGGATCAGCTCGGGCTGGCAACCCGCCTGGCCACTACGATGGACACACTCGATCGGCTGGAGCGCTACCGAGGGCACTTTTTGAACTGGTATGACACACAAACTCTTCAGCCGCTCCACCCGCGCTATATCTCTACAGTGGATAGCGGTAATCTGGCCGCCAGTCTCATCATCACCGCCCAGGCGTGCAAGACCATACCCGACGAACCCGTATTCCGTTGGGATTTATGGCAAGGCTACCTGGACACACTTTCTAACCTGACTGAGACGCTGACGGGGATGCGAAAGTCCGAGTTCGCCGAACAGGTTGAAGATATTAACCGGCGAATCGCGGCGATTCACGCCGAGATCCTGGCGTTGCGGTCTCAACCCGATCGCTGGTACCCACTTTACATATGGATAAGTGGACCATTCTGGCAAGATCTATCCCTCCGCCTGATGAAGCTGGTTGAGGTGGGTCGCTCCGCTTTCGACCTGGAGACACTGGGGAAGCTCCAAGCAGTCACCGGACAGATTGAGCGACATCAAACCGCCGTGCAACGCACGATCACCGAGCTGGTACCCTGGATTCCGCTGTTTGAGAATCCCCCCGTGCGGTTCCGTGATCTTAAATTTTTAAAGGCGATGGCCGCATTGGGAGAAATTCTACCCCGCAACCTGGCCCCTGGGCAGATTCACGCCCGTGCCGAGGCTGCCTTACCCCATATCATCGTCCTGCGCAATTTATTAACTGAAGAGGAACTGCCTGTTGATGCCATAGAGGATCCTGCCCAATTGCCAGGAAATAGGCCGGAACAAACGGCACAGGAATGGCTGGAGGAATTGGTCCAGGCTCTCGCGCGTGCTGATATAAATTCGGGTGCGCTGGTCACTCGATTTACACAAATCATGACGCGGACCGAACAGACTGTGAACGAGATGGACTTTCACTTCCTCTTTCATTTGCAGCGGCGCGTCTTCCACATTGGTTATAACCTCGACGCCGGCCAACTCGACCACAATTATTACGATCTTCTGGCCTCTGAGGCGCGTATCGCCTCGATCATCGCCATCGCAAAGGGAGAAGTGCCACAATCTCATTGGCTGCACCTTGGACGGCCTGTAACGCGGGTTGAAGGTTCGTACGTCTTGCTCTCATGGAGCGGGACCATGTTCGAATACCTGATGCCGCCGCTTTTTTTGCGTTCCTACCCGGGCACTCTGCTGGCAGACAGCACCCAGGGAGCAGTCCTCCACCAAATTGCTTATGGTAAAGCGAAGAGTGTTCCCTGGGGTATCTCCGAATCCGGCTTTTACCGTTTCGACGCCAATCAGAATTATCAGTACCGCGCATTTGGCGTGCCCGGACTGGGCTTTAAGCGTGGATTAGGTGACGACCTGGTTATTGCCCCTTATGCTTCGCTCATGGCGATTAGTTATGACCCCCATGCGGTGGTTCTCAACCTCGCCGCCCTGATTGAGCGCAACATGTTCGGGCTATACGGCGTATACGAGTCGATGGATTTCACCCCCGACAGGTTGCTCATGGATGAAACTTCAGCAATCGTGTGCGAATACATGGCACACCATCAGGGCATGATCTTAATGGCGATGGTTAACTTCTTCCACGATGACATTATGGTCCGGCGAATGCACAGCGACCCGCGCATTCAAAGCATTGATCTGCTCCTGCAAGAGCAGATACCCCATTCCGTTCCGCTGCAAGACCCCTACGCGGAGGATGTCAAGGGGGTGCAGCGGTTAACGACTGCTCCGGTAGAAATCATTTCCTGGAGAGTGCCAGTGCAAACCCCCATTCCCCAGGTACACCTCCTCTCCAACGGAAGCTACAATGTGCTTCTTTCCAACATGGGCGGTGGATACAGCTCCTGGCGCGATATTAATCTGACACGCTGGCAGCCTGACGGCGTTTTGGACCCATGGGGAACATGGATCTACATCCAGGAATTGGGTATGGACCCACAAAAGGTGGGGAAACTTTGGTCAGCCGCTCACCAACCCATTCCAGGCGACGCGGCGGATATGCAGGTCACCTACTTTGCCCATATGGCTGTTTTCCACCGTACGGAAAATGGGATCACCTCAACTATGGAAGTGACTGTAACTCCCGACGACCCGGTAGAAATTCGCCGGATCCATCTGTATAATAACAACGACCAATCTTGCACCCTCCGTCTGACCTCTTATGGCGAGGTGATTCTCGCTCCCCAGGCTACCGATACCCGCCATCCCGCCTTCAATAAGCTGTTTATCGAAAGCGAGTTCGTGCCGGAGCTCAATTTGCAGCTCTTCATGCGCCGCCCTCGCTCCAATCAGGAATCAACCCACCTTATGGGTCATATGCTGGTGGTCGAAGGGCGCGAGGTTATCGCACAGCATGAAGCAGACCGTTATCGTTTTATTGGCCGAGATCATAGCTTGCAAAACCCTGCCGCCCTGACCTCAGAACAATACCTCACTGGCACGTCGGGTGCGACTCTCGACCCAATCTTCGCCCTTGGACAAGAGATCGAGCTTGGTCCACACGAAAGCGCAGATCTAGCCTACCTGACCTTCGCCGCGGAGAGCCGTGAAGCAATTATTGGGCTGGCCAGACGTTATCAAAGTTGGACTCTGGTCGAGCGCTCCTTCACCCAGGCCAATATCGCTGCCCAAACCTGGCTGAACAAGCAAGAAATCGCCACCCAGGCGTTCAAGGATATCTTGCAGCTCCTCTCGGCACTGCACTATTCATTCAAGGTGGTTCGCGCTTCGCCGGAAACGATCGCAGCCAACCGGCTGGGTCAGCCCGGGTTGTGGCGCTTTGGCATCTCCGGCGACAATCCCATCCTACTGGTAGAGTTGGACAATCCCGAACAGGTCGACCTGGTGCGTGAAGTTCTGAAGGTACACAAATACCTGCGCAGCCGTCGATTTATGATGGATGTGGTGATCCTAAATGACCAGCACACCGATTACGGCGCGGAGTTGAATGGGATACTCTACCGCCTGGTCACTGGGATGGACAGTGACGATTGGTTGAACCAGCGGGGCGGAATCTACATCCTTCATGGTGACCAGATGAGGCCCGAGGAACGCACCTTGCTGCAGACAGCGGCGCGTGTTCTACTCATAGGGGCCAATGGATCGCTGAGCAATCAGATGCCAGGCTATTCGATCCCGGTGCACCATCTACCCGAATTTAGGCCCACTCGGCAAGCAGAAGTGACAGAGAATGCGGCGCTTGCCCCGCAATCTTTTCCATTGGAGGAAAAGGGTGACCTGAAATTCACCAATGGGTACGGGGGCTTTAGCCCTGATGGGCACGAATACGTCATCGAACTGCCACCTGGCAAGACCACCCCCGCCCCGTGGGTTAATGTAATAGGCTATCCTGGGTTTGGTTTTATGGTTAGCGAGGCCGGCAGCCAGTGTACCTGGGCATTGAACAGCGGCGAAAACCGCCTGACTCCCTGGTCCAACGACCCGGTCCGCGATCCATCCGGCGAAGCCCTTTATCTGCGGGATGAAGAAACCGGCGAGGTATGGACCCCCACGCCCCTCCCCTCCGGCGCAGACCAACCCTACCGCATCACACATGGCGCGGGATACACCTTCTTCGAGCACAACTCGCACGGCCTCCGCCAGCGTCTGACGCTTTTTGCCAGCCCGGAGGACCCGGTCAAAATTATCCATTTGAAGGTAGAGAACACATTAACCCACACTCGCCGAATCACCGCCACGCAGTATGTCGAGTGGGTGTTGGGTACCACACATGCCGCGAGCATGGACTATATCATCCCGGAGTATGACGCGTCCCTGGAGTGCCTTCTGGCTACCAACCCCTACAACGCCGAATTCGGCGCACGCGTCGCGTTCCTGATTGCCAGCAAAGCAGTCCACGGCCTGACTGCCGACCGTATTGAATTCCTCGGACGCGCGGGAACACCGGCATTCCCCGCCGCCCTACACCGCTTGGGGCTGGAAACCCGCATTACCCCGGGTGAAGATCCCTGCGCCGTCCTGCAATTACACATCGACCTGCTTCCCGGTGCGACCGAAGAGATTTATTTCGTCCTCGGGCAAGGAAATGATAAAGAACACGCCCTTGAATTGGCCAGGAAATACCACGACCCAGCGTATGTAGGCGCGGCGTATGAACGCACACGCGTGTTCTGGAACCATTTGTTAGGCGTTGTGCAGGTACATACCCCTGAGCCGGCAACCGACCTGATCCTCAACCGCTGGATGCTTTACCAGACCCTCTCCTGCCGCATCTGGGGCCGCACCGGCTTCTACCAATCTAGCGGCGCATTTGGCTTCCGGGATCAGCTTCAGGATGTGTTGGCACTGCTGCCTATAGACCCGGCTATTACCCGCGGTCAGATACTCAACGCTGCCCAGCACCAGTTCGAGGAAGGCGACGTCATGCATTGGTGGCATCCGCCTTCAGGTCGTGGGGTCCGAACGCGTTTTTCGGACGACCTTCTGTGGCTTCCTTACGTCACCGCTCTGTACGTCGAAGCCACTGGCGACACGAGCCTTCTGGATGAGAAACTTCCTTTTCTTATTGCCCCACCCCTCGCGGAGGGCGAGGACGAGCGCTACGGCGAATACCCGCGGACGGAACTATCCTTTTCGCTGATGGAACACTGCCTTCGTGCAATCGAGAAGGGCGCCACCACTGGACCACACGGCCTGCCATTGATCGGCACCGGCGACTGGAATGACGGCCTGAACCGCGTTGGAGAAAATGGTCAAGGCGAGAGCATCTGGCTGGCCTGGTTCCTTTGCGAAGTTCTAAAACGCTTTGCCACGATCTGTGAACAGGTCGGGGATATCGAAACAGCCCAACAATATCAGTCACGGGTAAAAGATTACGCTGCCGCCGTCGAGCATTCCGCCTGGGATGGAGCCTGGTACAGGCGGGCCTTCTATGACGATGGGGCGCCGCTCGGTTCCATCCAGGACACGGAATGCCAGATCGATGCAATCGCCCAATCCTGGGCTGTGCTGAGCGGGGCAGGCGACTCACACCGCAGCCGCTGGGCCATGCAGTCGGTGCTGGACCGTCTCGTGCACCCACAGGACCGGCTGGCACTGCTCTTTACACCTCCCTTCGACAAAACCCCGCGCGACCCGGGCTACATCAAGGGTTACCTCCCCGGTACGCGTGAGAATGGTGGGCAGTACACACATGCTGCAACCTGGACTGCCTGGGCTTTTACTTGCCTGGGTGATGGAAAGCAAGCGGGAGTGCTCTTTGACCTGCTCAACCCCGTCTTTCAGTCTGACACCGAAGAAAAAGTCTCCGTTTACCGCGTTGAACCTTATGTGATTTGCGCAGATATCTACAGCGAATCGCCTTATGTACGCCGTGGGGGGTGGACCTGGTATTCGGGTTCCGCCGGGTGGATGTACCGTCTCGGCCTGGAGGCTATTCTTGGCTTCCGGAAAATTGGTAATACCCTGACCATTAACCCGGTCATTCCGCCTGCCTGGGATGGATTTGAGATTCGTTATCAATTCGGGGAATCTGGTTACTTGATCCAGGTAGACAACCCCGAGCATGTGGCCAGTCACGTCCGGCAAATGGTGTTGGATGGGCAGCCGCTGAAGGATGGATCCATTCCCCTGGTCGATGATAAACAAGAACATCGGGTCATTGTGACGATGGGTATTTTGGATTAATCAAGGTCCTACTGCCCTTCCCTGGGTGGGGTCAGTTGAGGAGAACCTATTAACTTAAACCTGTTGTCTCCTGGTTCTCTCGTCCCAAATCCCGATATACGTTTGCTGCCGGTAGACGGGTCACTATTCAAATCCATCTGCAGCGGGCAGTTCGCCACCCGCGAGTTGTATCACTTGCGTTTGCAGGCTGAACACGCTCAACTGGTTAGCGGGTTCGATGAGCTGGTTAGCCTCGACCAACTCAAGTTTGTCCCTTTCGATTACCAGGTGCACGCCGCCCAGATTATGTTGCGCCGCTTCCGCGGTCGAGGCATGTTCTGCGATGAGGTCGGGTTAGGTAAAACGATCGAAGCCGGATTGGTACTCAAAGAATACCTGGCGCGCAATATTATCCACCGCATCATGGTGGTGACGCCTGCCGCGCTGGTCGAACAATGGCGCGAGGAACTGGCAGTCAAATTTGAGCTGCCCGGTTTTGCCACCACGGCCGATGCTGAGTTTCGCATCGCGGGCGCCGAAGCATGGGAACGCTTTCCACTGCTAATTGCTTCGCTTGCGACTGCCCGCCGGCTCGAAAACCGTACCAGTATCGCCAAGATCCCTTATGATTTAATCGTGGTTGACGAAGCCCACCATCTTAAAAACCGTAACAGCGCCTCGTGGAAATTCGTCAACGAGCTACAACGCAAATATATCCTGCTGCTGACTGCCACTCCTGTTGAAAATGACCTGGACGAGTTATACAACCTGATCACCCTACTCAAGCCAGGACAATTGAAAACCCCACGCGAATTTCGCAAGCAGTTCGTGATGCACGGGGACCCGCGCCAGCCCAAAAACCGCGGTCAGTTGCGCGAGCTGCTCGGTGATGTGATGGTGCGACATACCCGCAGCCAGGTCAACCTCAAACTCCCTACTCGCCAGGCCAACACCATCCGTCTCAACCTTTCACCACAGGAAGCTGCTTTTTATCAGGCTGTCAGCGATTACGTGCGATCAGTCCTCGCATCTGGACCCAGATCGAAAGAGAAACTGGATAGCGCTGAATTAACTCCCCCTTCTGAGACAGAATTTGAGGGCGCCGCTATTCGCCAGGTCGATCGCTTTACCCTGCTCACCTTGCAGCGAGAAATTGGCAGCAGCCCTCAATCGGCCGAATCGACCTTGCGCTCACTGGCAAGGCGCGCCACGGATGATAATAATCGCCGCCGCTTACTCGACCTGGCCGATCAATCAATCCAAATAGAAACCTGGGTAAAAGCCGAGGCGCTCGAAAAACTGCTCAAAACCGTGTTGCATGATCCCACTGAGAAGGTCATCGTATTTACCCATTTCCGCCGCACCCTCGACCTACTGGCCGAACGCTTGCAGCGAATGGGATTGGATTTCGTAACTTACCACGGCGAGTTGGATACCGCGTCCAAAAACCAGGCAATCGCCAAATTCGAGCGCCAGGCCCAGGTTCTGCTCTCCACCGAGGCTGCCGGCGAGGGTCGCAATCTCCAGTTTTGCCGCACCATGGTCAACTTCGATATCCCCTGGAACCCCATGCGCATCGAACAGCGCGTCGGCCGTATCCACCGCGTGGGACAGACCCGCGATGTGCGTATCTACAACCTTTCGGCAGGTGGCACGGTGGAAGACTACCTGCTCGAAATTCTCGACCAGAAGCTCAACATGTTCGAGCTGGTCATCGGCGAAATGGACATGATTTTGGGACAGCTTTCTGACGAGCGCGGCTTTGAAGACCTCCTGGTCGATATTTGGGTGAGCGCCCAAACCAGCGAGGAATTACACGCCGGGTTCAACCAGCTTGCTGAGACGCTCATCCAGGCGCGACAGGCGCACCAAAAATCCCAAGAATACGACGATGCCCTGTTCGGTGAAGATTTCTCGGCGGAGTAAGCCATGAGCCAGGACAAATCCCTTGAAGAATTGGTATTAGGCTACTGCCGCCAGGTGGGTGGATTGGTGGAACCACCCGCATATAACCTATATGAGGTTTTGCTGCCCGACGATATTTCTGCTCGCTGGGGAATCGAGCCTCACCAACGCTTCGCCTTTGATGCAGCCCATCATCAGGAAGGCTCTGTTTATTTATACTACGGCCACCCGCTGGTCGAGACGATTGTCAACGAGCTGCGCTGGCAAAGCGCCAATGGACAGTTTTACGTCAATAACATCCGGCCCGAAAAACCTGGGCTGTACGCGGTGATCGAAAAGGCTATCTCGCTGCCAAACGCCAAGCTGTTCGCCGGCCCGTTATGGAAGCCAAAATCGCCGCTATTTCTACCGAGCATGAAGCCAAACTGGCGGATGCAGAGCAAAAATATCATCTTCATATCCAATTAGAGCTGCTCAACCTGGCGCTCGTTACCCAGCCAAAATTGGATCTGACGATAGAAATTCGCAAGCGGACCACTTCCGTGCGCCGTACCGCCACATGGGACCCACTGCTGCACGTCGTCGAGCCGCTGGCCTGTGACGTGTGCGGTCGGGCGGGAGATGCGCTGTGGCTTTGCGAAAATGGGCACCTGGCGCATACTGAATGTCTTGCGCCGCAGTGTATCGACTGCAAACGGACCTACTGTCAGAAATGTGACCATGAAATACAGCCCTGCGCCGTTTGCCAGCGCCCGGTATGTTCTCATAGTTGGGTGCACTGCCCCATCTGCCAGCAAGTAACCTGCCAGGAACACGCTAATCAGTGTCACAGCGTGAGTGGCCAGGCGCTACAAATTATTCCAGAGAAAGAAAAAACAGGTCTGGCAGATACGGTTGGGAAGGTAAAGCCTGCACCACCCCAGGTAGAGCCAACCCTAAAACATAAACCGGTTCAGAAAGGCGAAAAGCCTAAAAGATTGTTTCCCTCGCCAATTATTAGCGCCTCCAAACCGCTCGCCGAAACCATTGATGTCTACGCCGACCCGGCCCGGAGGATGATCACGGCTTATGCGATGGCGAAAAAGCGAGAGATCGCCGTGCGCTGGTGGACGTTTGAAGAGAGGGGGATTACCATCGAATGCAAATGTGAAAAAGGGCAGAATTGCCATGAAGATGGACTGATTTACCGTCCATTGGATGATATGGATATGCAAATGAAGTATCAGATAGGAGGTTTCAGGGCAGAGTACCGGGTGCCTGAAAATAAGCTGCGCTTCTTCCAGGTCCGTGGAGGGCAAAATTTTGAGGAGAAGAAATTGAGAGTACCCCCCCAATGGAAAGATTCCCAAGCGATCAAAAAAGCGCGGGAAGCCTTTGAAA
>DAIQPZ010000012.1:0-32280 GCA_036787065.1 Anaerolineaceae bacterium | reverse complement strand
CATGCGGTAGGTCTTGGTCAGCTCATGCGCCACAATCACGGCCGCGGTCTGCCCGCCTACGGGATGACCGGGGACGGCCTTGGCGCTTTTCGATAGTTCTTCCACAATATTCTCATTCATAAGGATCAACCACCCCCTCTGCCGAACCCTCCACCACCTGCTGGGCCACCCCCTCCACCACCGAATCCACCACCGCCGACAGACAGATTGGAGGTCGTAGTGGCCGAAGCCGGCATATTAACCACGATCAAATCACCTATCTTGAGACGGTTTGAAATGATCTGGGTGAATGCATCCGAAGCGATCCCAACCTGCACTTGAATTGGAATCAGGCTCTCACCATTGGTCGTGGCGATCGGTTTCAATGTCACCCGGTTGAAATTGCCCGCAAAGCCGCTGAAATTACCGGTACCACCCGTTCCACCCGTAGTACCGGTACCACCCGTTCCACCCGTAGTACCGGTACCACCACCAGGTCTACCTGTCCCCGTGCCGTTCTGCCCAGCGCCGGGCTGGCGCGTGCTTTGCGTCCCACCAGTTCCTGTGCCTGCACCGGAACCTCCACCTGCCACACTGGTAATCGCGGTGATTGGGGTCGAGCTGAGCACGTAAACCACCTGGCGGTTATTAACCGTACGGATGGCCCGGCTGGGGATAACCAGCACGTCGTTTGATGTGGCGACGACAATCGCACCCGAAGCGGTCATCCCCGGTTTAACCGAAGCATCGGCATCGGTGATTTGTACGGTGACGGTAAAACTAACCACGCCGCTTGCACTGGTACCCACCTGGCCGACACTGGTAACCAAGCCATTGTAGGTTTTATTCGGAATGGCATCAAAGGAAAACATCACCGGCTGGCTGACCTGGATTTTTGCGATATCCGTTTCAGCCACCTGAAGGTCGATGTAATATGCGGAGAGATCGTCAATCCGAAAAGCAGGGGTGTTGTTTGAGACCGTATCACCGATCATGTTACTCACGACCGTGATTGTCCCGTTAAAGGGTGCTGTGACGCTTTGGAATCGGATAGTGGCCTGATCGGCCGCGATCTTTTGATTGGCGGCAGCAACGTTGGCATTATCTGGACCATTTTTTACCAGGTCAAGAGAATGTTGGGCGTCCGCCAGATTAGCCTTAGCCAGGGCCAGGTTGTTATCGGCAGTGGCGATATCGCTTGCTGAAGGTTTTCCCTGGATCCACTGCATTTGGAAAAGCGCGGTATCCATCCTTTGTTTGGCATAAACAAGGTTCGCCAGGGCAACCGCTTTTCTATCATCCGTGTTGGGTTCACCCGGTGTGCTATCGTATTTGGATTGAAGCTGGTTAACCGTCTGTTGGGCCAACAGGTAAATGGCCTGGGTATTGGCGATCTGACCAGGTGTACCCCGGGCGGTATTCAACGTGTCCCGGGTGGTTTGTGCTTTAGTCACAGCCGTTTGAGCATCCAGAACGCCTTTCTCAGCCTGGGGAAGGTTGGTCTGGTTATTAAGTAGATCATCCAGGGCCTGCTGGTCAGTCACCAGATTCTGCTGCGCCTGCAAGATGTTATTGGGGAGGAAGCCGGGATTGAGGGTCGCCAACCCATCGTTGGCTTTTACCTGATCTCCGACCTTAACGTTGATCTTGCCCACTTTACCGCTGGCCTGCCAGGTTACCTGGGCGGTTTGCTTGGTACGGACGGTCCCGGTAGAGTTGATAGTTTGAGATACCGAGCCCGTATTTAATTTGACCACCTGTAACGTAGAAATATTGATCGCTCCCTGCTGCGGGACGACATATTTTTGATACGCGTAAAAACCTCCCCCGACCAGGGCGACGATCACAACAATCGCAATTACCCATCTTATAGCTTTCTTCATCTTATCCTAATCCTCCGCAAGGTCTTAAATTTGACCTTTTACCTGTTTATGATGCCGTTATGATTCTGCCATCATTTGATGACAATTTGATGAAATTTAAAAAGGCCAGACACAATCTTCCGATCGGGCCACTTTTATCATAAGATAAAATCCTGGTACATAACAGGTGTGTATGTCATACCAGGAGTTGACGCATTTCACTTCCCCCTATGACTTGTATCATACCCCATCATGACGCCGGTCAGGCTAGCTTGGAAATCAAAGGTGCTACAATGGGCGCATGAGGAATAATTCTTCCTTTGAGCCGGGGATATTTGAGGTTTTCCGCCTGTTTATTGCGATCAGGTTGGTGTTATCTTTAATTTCCCTTGTGCTCAGCATCTGGCCAATCAATCCGCGCTTCGCTGAATTTCAAGGCGCACCCATCATAGGGGTGATTGAAACCGCTATTCTGTTTGGCTATCTTTCCTGGCCCTGGCTGCGTCACCGCCTGGGAAAATTATACCTTCCAATAGCGCTCGGTGTGGCTACGATCATGCCTTTTGTGGAAAATATCGTGGGCGTCGATACCCGCCAGGCCAACGAAGTGGTCCAGATCCGGGCGGTGGCGGCTGAATGGCAACTGGTCATTATGTTGTTGATTCCATTGATCCTGGTGAGCTGGCAATATTCTTTCCGGGTTTTGGTGTGGTATTGTTTGGCCCTGGTCGTACTCGACGGAATATCGATTTCCATTTACCTGGCGTCCAATGCCGGGTCTATCCGCGAAGTGGGTGTAGCCGGTGTATCGTTGTTCCGCACCATGATTTTCGTGTTTGTAGGGTATGTGATCAACCGGCTGGCCGCCGGGCAGCGCCAGCAGAACGCCCGTTTAGCCCAGGCCAACCAGCAGTTGGCCAGTTATGCCAATGCGCTGGAACAACTCACCATCAGCCGTGAACGCAATCGCCTGGCGCGCGAATTCCACGATACTCTGGCGCATACGCTGAGCGCGGTTGCCGTCCAGTTAGAAGCGGTCAATACCCTGTGGCAGCCTGATCCGGCCAAGGCGCACAGCATGTTGGTCGATTCGCTGACAGCGACCCGCACGGGTTTAAATGAGTCCAGGCGCGCGATTCAATCTCTTCGGGCGACCCCCCTGGAAGATATGGGACTTAGCCTGGCCATCAAACAAATGGCCCGTTCGGTTGCGGAACGGAATGGATTGATCCTGGATCTGCAGTTCCCTGATGAAATTGTTGGGATTGGTCCGGACAACGAGCAGAATATTTATCGCATCGCGGAAGAGACGCTGCATAATGTGACCCAGCATGCCAGAGCCAAACACGTTTGGGTCGATCTGGTACGGGCCGATCATAAGCTGACATTAACTATCCGAGATGACGGGCTGGGGTTTAACCTGGATAATGCCATCATCGCCGACCGTTTTGGACTGCGCGGGATGAGAGAGCGCGCAGAAGCGATTGGTGCGCAAATCCTGATCGAAAGTCAGCCCGATCAAGGCACAACGGTTCAATTGGTGATGGAGACGAAAAATGGTACGAGTAGTAATTTGTGACGACCAGGTCGTCGTTTGTGAAGGGCTGCGTGCCATCCTCAGCACAGCGGCAGGAATAGAGGTGGTGGGGATCGCTTATGATGGAGAAGAGGCGGTAAAGCTGGTGGCGCAGCTCGCTCCGGATGTGGCTTTAATGGATTTGAAAATGCCGCAGATGAATGGGGTCCAGGCGACGCGCGTCATTCGAGCACAGTATCCACACACACACGTCCTGGTGTTGACCACCTATGACTTCGACGAATGGGTGTTTGATGCCATTCGGGCCGGCGCGGCGGGTTATCTGTTAAAAGATACGCCGCGTGATGCCCTGGTATCTTCCATTCTGGGAACGGCCAGCGGTAAAACCTACGTGGACCCGGCAGTGGCAGGTAAGCTGTTCACCCAGGTCAGCCGGGGATCTGCCCCACCCAGCCGGGAGCTGGCCAATATCCTGAGTGAGCGCGAGCTGGACGTGCTGCGCCTGGTTGCGTGCGGCTTGAGCAATACCGATATTGCCCAAAAGCTTTTCCTCTCGGAAGGCACGGTGCGGAATTATGTCAGCGCGATTTTAAACAAGCTGGAAGTGGCTGACCGCACCCAGGCCGCCGTGCTGGCTTTGCGCGCCGGTCTGGTCAACCTGAACGATCACTTATAAACCACTTTTCTTGCGTCACCCAATAAAAAAGACCCGCGTTTTAGGTGTTTACACCTCAAACGCGTGAATTTAATTTTTTTTGTAGAGAGTTACCCCTCTCCCTATTTCAATATTTCCTCGTTGACTGGAAATACGTCAAGGATCACGTAAGCTTTGAGCGTCCGCGGCAGTTTCATCCCTTCAGGCAGGTTGAGTTGTACGCTGGCGAGGTCGCCAGAAGCGTCTGCCTGGCTGGTCAGGTTGTCGTGGTAGTTCATATACACCGCTTCCATTTTCTCACCATCGACTAATAAGATCCCGGCGCGGTGTGCGCTGGCCGGATAATGCGTGCCTTTCTGCAGAAGAAAACGGGCATTGACCTGGCCGCCTTCTGAACCCGTCGGCCGTTTGAAATCGAGTGCCTGAACCGCAATACCCGCGGGGGCTTTGTTGGCCGGGCCATCCGGTGGATACGGGCGAGTGATGTAGGTACCGTTGACCAGCAGCTTTTGGTAGATATTGTTCGCCAGGCCCGCGATGACCAGATAGGGTCCAAATTTCGGGATAGACAGGGCCTGGGTATCCGCGTACAACGCCGCGCCAGGCCTGACAACCCCATCCGCGCCCAACACGCCGCGCATCTGGAAGGCGTTAAACGGGATGCTGATCCCGGTGATGGCCATCTTAAAATCCTGGTTGGTAAAGATAAAAGCATCGTTCTGGTACTGCCCGTTAAGGGGAAAAGTGAAGTCCGAGCCCGGATCGACGACCAATTGGCCCTGGTTGTCGCGTTTGGCCCCAATGGCCCACAGGATGGTCTTGCCCTGCCCGGAGCTGTCTGGCGGGGTAATGGCTACCGTCCCGAGGATCCAGTCCATATAATCAAAACCGATCTGGTTCAGGCTGGGAAGCATGGGCGGCAGTGGCGCTGCCAGCCGGGTCCACTCGATGGCACTGGTCTGTTCGTTATTGATAGCCATGGGGAACAGATTGGCAGACGATTTTTCGACCCTGAATTTAAACGTGGCCCCAAACGGTCCGCTGGCGCTGCCTCCCAGGGTCAGGTTGCCCAGGCGGAACCCACCGGTGTAGGTCTGTCCATGAATGGTCAGTGTATAAGCAGTGCCGGGGGTGAGAAAGCCGGTCGGGCGGATATAAATATAACGCCCGTCGGCAGAATGTTCCACCGTCATTGAGATATCCGGTTGGGCGCTGACCTGCAGCGCATCTTGCGGACAACCCAGTGGGTTGTTGCACACCCAGGCATTAACCGTCTTTCCGTTCTGGCGCACGACCAGACGCAGGGTGATCAGGGTGGCGGGCGGCAGGGTTTCCGGGAAGCTCATTTGCGTATTGCCACCTGGCGTAACATAATACAGGCCGGTGAAATCCGCGGGCATCTGGCTGGACGACTCGTTTTCGCAGCGAAGATCACCGCTGGCATTCAAGCAGTAGTCATACGGCACGTAGTCAAGGTTGCCGTGCTCGCCGCCGATGTAGATCCCGGTTTTTCCCAGGGCAGGCGAGCCGTTCAGGTCGTTTCGATCGCGCAGCTCGGGATCATCGGGGGTGGTATTGTAGGCCCAGCGCAGGCTGCCGTCCGAAGTGTTCAGCGCGTACAGGCGGCCATTTCCACAGCCAAAGTAAACCACTTCCTGTCCATCCGGCGTCTTGCCCAGGGCAGGAGAAGAACGGATCGAATCCCCGGTATCGTATTTTCACAGCAACTTACCTTCGGTATCCACGGCATATAAACTGCCGTCGGCTGAGCCAAAGTAGATCGCGTTGGTTTGGCCCTGGGCATCCGTGCCCAACGCCGCCGATGAATAGATATGATCCTGGGTAGGGAACTTCCACAACACCTTTCCCTGGCGCGGCTCAATGGCGTACAGGTTGCTGTCGAAGCTGCCGATGTAAACCGTGCCATCTGACCCGACCGCGGCTGATGCGGCCACAAAACCAAGGCTCATATCGCGCCAAAGTTCTTTGCCATCCGCGGATACCGCACGGATATAGGTATCCAGTGAGCCCCAATAGATCGTACCGTCCTGCCCAAAGGCCGCCATCGACCAGTTGTTACTGGTGGTTGGGTAAATCCACTTCAAGCTTCCATCCGGGTTTACGGCGTAATAATTGAAATTGGTATTTCCGGCGTACAGGGCGCCATCATAACCCACCGCCACGTTGCCTTCGAACCAGTTGTTAAAGCTGTTAGCCTGGCGTTGAGCCTGGTATTTCCACAGCAGGCGGTCCTCCACTTTGGCCACGCCGTCATCCGTGCGAAAGTGGTACATATTGCCGTCGCCCGAAATAAAGGTGACCGTGGCAGGCCCTGTCGACGGGTCACCGCGGGTGAGTGCCCCCGCCGAGTCGATGATCTCGCCGGTTTGAAATTTCCATTTTTGGCTGCCATCCGGGTTGATGGCATAGAAGTAATGGTCGGCCGAGCCGACATAAATGGTACCTTTATTATCAATGACCGGGGTAGAAAAAATACCTTTACCGGTTTTAAATGCCCACGGCCGGTCACCCTGGTAGACCGCCGGGATGGGGCTGGCGCCGCTGTTGCGTTCATCGCGGCGGAATGTGGGCCAGGGTGAATCGTCCTGTACCGGGACATGGTAACCGTTCGGCTGCGATGGCAGCCCCTGGTTGCTCACGGTGATCGCCCGGGCCGGCGAGAAAAGAAAGCCGAACAGGCTTTTCTGGTCGACCACGATTTCACCGCTGCGGGCGCCTTGCGGCAGGGCGGCTTTGATCCGTGAGTCATTCCAGGAAATAATCGCTAATGTCTGGGTTAAAGACCCCGCCCGGTAGGTCAGGCTGCCGCTGCCCTGCTGGCTGCCAAAATTCTTGCCGTAGACCACCAGGTTTCCGCCCGGATAAACCACCGGAACCAGGCTGATGGCTGGGTGCAAGAACTGAAATCCCTGCCAAGCCAGCCATGTCAGAAGGATCAGGGCCAGGATCGCGATAAGGACTCTGCTGCTAAGTTGGAAGAAAGTTTTCATGGATTGATCCTATGCCTTGGGGTTCATATGCACCATCCAGCGCTCGGGGTTGGGCAGCAGCTCAAAATCTCCGTAACGCCGGTAAAGTTCATGCGCGTCGCGCGTTGCCAGCAGAATACGGCGCAGAGAGCCCAGGGCCGGATGCGCCATAACAGTCTGAATCAGCCATTTTCCCAGGCCCTGCCCGCGCTGATCTTCATGGATAAATACATCACACAGCCAGGCAAACGTAGCGTAATCTGTCACGACCCTGGCAAAGCCCACCTGCTGGTCAGAAGCGTACACCCCAAAACAGAGTGAATGCTGGATGGATGTCTCAATGGTTTCAAGAGAACGTCCTTGGGCCCAATACGAATCAACCGATAAGAAATAGTGGATGGTGCTTATCTGCAGCCTGGATGGATCGGTGCTGATCAGGAGGTTTCCTCGCTGGGATTGGTAAATTTCCATGAGACCGCCTTATCTGGTAGAGATGGTCGCTATTGTAACTTATATCTCGTCACTACTCAGCCATCAGTTGAAAATAGCCGAATTTGAGGTGTTTGCGGGTGCTTCACACCCGCAAACACCTCAAATTCGGGACTTTTTCATGTGAGCCTGAGCAGTTACTATTTCTCAAAACGATGCCGGAAAGTGGGTGGATGACCAGCCGAAACCTAGGTCGGCACTTCTGAATTTGGCTCGTCTTCCTCAGCGAATGCGCTGGTTAACGCTGCACGGGTGATCGCCTGGTAGACCGGGATAAGCATGCTTTGAAGCGATAGCCCGGGAAAAAAGGCCGGGTCGCCTAAGCGGCGGAGCAGCGGCGCTTCAATTTGTGGTGCGCGGATAGTCACAGAGAACGGCTCCAATGGCGCAGCCATATCCCAAAAGTGATCCAGCAGTTGGTCAAGTGGGAAGACGTTTTCGGGCGCTTCGCTTTCTTCTTCTTCGGCAGGCAGACCCCCGGTGCGCCGCTGGCGCAAAGCTTGCATGACCTGTTCCTGATTGCGCCCGCGCAGCCTGAAAAGCATAAAGGGATCTTCATCAAAACGGTCAGCCAGGATGTAGTGCACAGCGGCGATGTGCTTGCACGGGTTATAGAAATCTGGACAGGTACAGTCGGTTACCAGGTCACCGGGTTTTGTGGGGAACAGGCTTACGCTACTGGCAGCAAAAGTCTCTTCAATTTGCTTGGGCATTTCACCCGCCAGAAGCTGCGCCGCAAAAATGGCCTGTTCCGCCATGGCATCAATCGCCATTTCCCATTGGGCGCTGCTCAAAGGGGATACCGTGAAGGTGACCTTATAAGGTGTGGGCCGAGAGCCCTGGACACGGGCAGCAATCCCGCCCGGCTTTTCCTCTAGCGAAAGTACCTGTCCCCGGCGGGCATAACTGCGCCCGCGGCGCAGGCGCCCGGCATCCATCAAGTCTTCCATGTGTTCGATCCAGCGCAGCGACCACCAGGCATGAGAGCTGGAGCTGCCCGGGGCGCGCGCCTTGATCCCCCCTTCAGCTTCCAGAGGTTTTGAGGGCGGGTAGTAATCGTCGTAATAACTGCTGAAACGTTTTTTTGCCATAACGTTTAGTCCGGCCTTAAGCTCACCAGCTCGCGTAAATCGTCAGTCGACAATTCAGTCAGCCACTTTTCTCCGCTGCCCACGATGGCTTGCGCCAGGCCCCGTTTACTCTCGATCATCTCGTCGATCATTTCTTCCAACGTGCCGGTGGTGATGAATTTGTGAACTTCCACATTGCGCACCTGGCCAATGCGGAAGGCGCGGTCGGTAGCCTGGTCCTCGACAGCCGGGTTCCACCAGCGGTCGAAGTGAAAGACGTGGTTGGCGCGCGTCAGGTTCAACCCTGTACCCCCTGCTTTGAGCGATAAGATAAAAACAGAAGGGCTGTGTTCGTCTTCCTGGAAGCGCCTGACCATCTGGTCGCGGGTTTTTATAGGGGTGCTGCCGTGCAAAAAGAGCGTGTTGCAACCTAGCATCTGTGGCAGGGCCGTCTGAAGGATTTGCCCCATCTCGGCAAACTGCGAGAAGATCAGGGCGCGTTCGCCGACTGAAAGCACCTCTTCCAACAACTCGACCAGGCGCTCCAACTTGCCGCTGCGGCCCTCAAGAATGATGGATGACGCCGTTTGTTCAGCGCTGGTCTTTCCGACCTGGTGCAGGTACTGCACCGGGTGGTTACAGATCTGTTTCAATTGCATCAGCATGCTCAACACCAGGCCGCGCCGTTCCATTCCATCGCTGGTTTCGATCTTTTTCATGACTCCCTGGACGACCGCCTGGTAAAGCGTGGCCTGCTCTTCGTTCAGGTGGCAGTATTCTTTAATTTCTATTTTCTCGGGCAAATCTTGAATCACGCGCGGATCCGTCTTCATACGGCGGAGGATAAACGGCCCGACCGTCTTTTTCAGGCGCTGCGCGGCCGCCTGGTCGCCATAACGCTCGATGGGCAGGGCAAAATTTCTGCGGAAAGCCTGGTGACTGCCCAGGTAACCAGGATTCAAGAAATGCATGATCGACCACAGCTCCGACAGGCGGTTTTCCACCGGTGTACCGGTCAGTGCCAGGCGGAAATCCGCGCCCAGTTTGCGGATGGATTGGGTCTGTTTCGTCTCCGGGTTCTTGATGTTCTGAGCCTCATCCAGGATAACGTTGTGCCACGAGAGGGATTGCAGGACCAGGGCATCCTGGCGGACCACAGCGTAGCTGGTCAGCACGACGTCCACCTGGCTGGCGGCTTCCTTTAATGCATCTCCCCGCAGGCGCGCGGATCCCTGATGGATCAACGCGGTTAGCGAAGGCGCAAAACGGCGGATTTCTTTTTCCCAATTGGTCACGACGGAGGTCGGGCAAACCAGCAGACTTGGCCGTATTCTTGCGGTGTTTTTTTCTTCCAGATAGGTTTCTTGTTGGTCGAGCAAAAGCGCCAGGGTCTGGATGGTCTTCCCAAGACCCATATCGTCTGCCAGGCAGACCCCCAACCCCCACTGGTAGAAAAAACGCAGCCACGAATAGCCATAACGCTGGTAAGGGCGCAGCGCGCCTTTCAGACTGGCGGGTTGGGACAGTTCGGTCAGGCGTGGGGCCGCACCCGTTGCTGCCAGGCTGTCCAGGGTTTGCAGCCAGTCGCCCAGCCAATCTTCACTGGTCACCTCGTCTAGAGGCAGGCCGCCTGGCGTGGGGGATTGTCCCTGGCTCAACGCCAGCGCTTCGAGCAGGCTGGTATCTCCTTCTAATGCATGGCCCTCCCAAAAGCGAATAGCGGCCTCGATTTGCTGCGGGTCGAGCGCCACCCACTGGCCACGGATTTCCACCAAGGGCGACTTAAGCGCAGCCAGTGCGCGAAACTCATCCTGGGTAAGGGTAGTCTCCCCCAGTGAAAGCTCCCATTGATAATGTACCAGTTTTTCCAATGCCAGGCTGCTTTTTGTGTCAGTCTGTTTTTGCAGACGTTTAACAGGTTTAAGGCGTAAACGTGCCCCCAGGCGTGAGCCAGATTTGTTCCACCAGGGCGGCGCCAGCAGACTGAAACCGGCTTCCTGCAGTAATGGCGCCGCTTCGCGCAGGAAGGTGTATGCCTCGCGGGTAGTCAGCCGCGCCTGGTCGGGTTGGCTGGACTGCAGGCTTTGAGCAATGGGCGGAAAAATGCGCGCGGCATACCCCAACCCGGCGAGCAGCTTTTCCTGGGGGTTTTCAAAACGCCGGCCGAGGGCGTTGAAAACGTTGCTGCGGGTTTCCCAGATGGCCTGTGCGTTGGCCAGCAGGCTGGGATCGTCGCGGGCCTGTAAGAGGTAATGCAGATGCCAGGTCTGACCTTCGACGTCAACGTCCGAAGCGGACGTTTTGGCCTGTTGTGGGGTTTCGAGACGGAAGGCGATGCGAAAGGCCGAGTCCCCTGAGACGGATAAATTGCGCATCCAGGCGCGGTGCCCGCTGGCCAGTGCCTGAACCTGGGCTGCCGGAGCGAGGACAGCCGGCTCAGGTCGTAAAAGCGCTTCCAACCAGCAAACCGCCGGATGCGTGTTGCTGATGCGCTCCTTGATCCCGCGCGGGTTGAGCGGGATGGGCCGGGCAGCGGCTCCCCATTGGCGCGCCAGGCCATCTACCATGCCTTTGAGAAACGAATCCAACAACACACGCGGGGTAGGCGCCGCGGTTGGCGTTGAGCCAGGCGTTGTGTGTCTGTGAACTGATGAATGGTCATCTGCATAAACAGCCCGGCATAATGGGGGCATGGCCGCTTGAAGTTGGGCCAGGCGGGCCCCATCTTCGGGTCCATCCAGCACCGGAAGCCAGCGCGCGTGAAAACTCCGTCCAAGGGTGTCAGCCTGCGCCAGAACCGGCACGAATTTTCCGGCAGCCAGGGTTTCCAGCGCCAGCGAGGCAGCCGTGTGCCAGAAGACCGCATCCGCCGATAGGACTGCCTGGATGGGTGGAAGGCCCGACCAGGGTTGGTCCCCCGGCACGCCGCCGGTTTTAACCCGCTCAGGCAGGTTGATTAAGACCAACAAGCCATCTTCAGGGGTGAAATAAAGACAGGGGATCTTCCAGGGCGCGAGGACTATGGGCGTAGAGGTGTCATTCTCCCAGTCGATCACCAGGCCAGGCGACGGCTGCGGACCACTGTTATTGCTGGGCAGCCACAGAATGATTTGACGCGGCAATGCGGTCCCCAGGACGCGCTGCAGGATCTCTGGCTTAGCGGCGAAGGGATGCTCTCGAGGACGCATTCCAGGAGGGAGTTTCCCTCGGCGTGGGGCTGGTATGGAAGTACGTGACGTCTCCGCCCAAAAGAATACCCCGCCCGGGTTATCCGGGGATTGAGGTGGCTGCCAGTGGGCGTGTAAGGCGATCATCCTGACCCTAAAAATAGATCGGATCCAGCCCGGTTAATATATCACCCGATAAACTTCACCGGACAGGAGCACACGCTCGGGTTCGGTGCTGGCGCAGCGGATGGTAACAGGCAGGCCAGGCTTGAGATTTTCGCCAATCGGCGCCTCACCCACCGCCCAGGAGAGCCCGCTCCAGATGGCCTTATCGTAGTTAATCGTCACCGGGATGCTTTCACCGGATTGTTCGACCAAGATAGTCAGCAGGCTGCCCAGGCTAACCCCGGCTGGGGGGGCGCCCCCAGTGGTACGCCTGACCCGGCCGGACGGATCGTGCTGGCGCAGGATAATGCGCAGGACGCCGCTGGCGGGTGTGGTGAGTGTGGCGCCAATGCTGCGTGACCCGTGGTCTTCATCCACTGGGTTGAATTCAACCGGTATGGGTTCGATCTCCGCCGGGATGACCACATCAACCTGTATCCCCAGATCGTAAACCTGGTTAGCGTAAGCGCCCGCCCCAACCAGGGCCATCTGTTCTGGCCCAAGGCTGATCTGGCTGCGGGTTAATCCCGGCTGGAAACCGGCATCGTGGAAGAGCAGCCGCATCGGCAGCTGGCCCATCTCCAGGGGGGGCAAATCGATGGTTTGGACAGACTGGGAAGGGTTCACCAGTGTGATCAGGGCGCCGTCGGGCAGTTCGGTCAGGTAGCCGTATGGCCTGGCCTGGCCCGGCATGGCGCCAAAGGTAGACGTATGCCCAAACAATTTGAAGGGCGCAAAAAGCGCCTGCACGCGGGCAAACCAGCGCGCCTTTTCATCGTCCAACAGGTCCAGGTTGCCATAATAGGTGTTGACCCAACCGCCGCGGGCCAGTGAAAGGATCAGCATCCCCTGCCAGGCAGCCGTCCCGCGGTAGTAGCAGGTGCCGGTCGTGCCGATCATAAACCCGGCGTTATCGATGCGCTGCAGCGGGAAACCGTTGCGTTCGTAGACGCGCACCATGTGGTCGGTGTAGATATCTTTTGAGCGCCAGAAAGCCATGGCGGGCACGTCAGCCGGGCGAGGATCGCCGCAGTAGAGCGAGTCGAAGGTCTCCAGCCAGGCGGGGTCAACTGTTTTGCGGAAGGGCGCGTCAGTCCGGTTCTGGGTTTCGGTTTCTTCAAAGCCGTTATACCCGATCAGCACCACTTCGGGACATTCCTGGCGGAAGGCCTTCAGACCGGCACGCAGCGCCGCGATATTTTGAGCGCGGATTTCCAGCGGCAGCATGCCTGTTTCCACCGCCGGGGCGCCGGCATTCAGGTTCATAAAATCAAACTTAAACAGGCGCACGCCACGCTGGTACCAGCCGCGCATAGCTTCGAGCAGGTCCGGGAAGAAGCCCCCATAAAAAAGGCACATGGCAGACTGGTCTGTGTTGACCGATCGTTGCCATGCCTGGGCAACCTCCAGTTTGGCCAGCGCATTGCCGGCCAGCCACAGCCCGGGTTTGATTCCATTCGCAAGGCAGGTCTCAATCCAACGATCGGGCCCCTGTGGCCAGTGCGGCGTGCGCCAGGTCCGGTATGCGCCGTCCCGGGCATACCAGAAAGCATCCATCAGATAATAATCAAAATTAATCCCAATCGACCGCAGGCGCAGCAGCTCATCCATCTGGCGCATGGCAATCGTCTCATCCAGTTCGACCGCATCCGAAAGCTCATCGTAGGCGGCCCAATTGATATAAATAGAGATCGGGCGCTTAATCATAGTGCCTCGACGGCTTTCATCCAGGCCTGGGAAATCAGCGCGTGTCCGGCGGTGGTTGGATGAACCCCATCCGGCAGCCAGAACGGCATTTCGCGCTGTACCGCCGCCGCGGCGAAGAGACCGTCCAGCGGCACGAAAATCGCCTGGTATTCTCGCGCCAACTGGCGCGCAATGGCGATCTTGGGGTCCAGGTCCTCGCGCCAGGCAGCACGATCCTCAGGCATGGGCAGCAGAAACGGCTCGCATAATATGAGGTGGGCAGAGGTCGAGCGGCGCGTGCTTTCCAGGATGGCGCGGTAGTTTTCTTCAAATACCTTAGCGCTGGTGGGATCGTCGCTGTCGTAGCGCCGCCATGTGTCGTTAATCCCGATCAAGATCGAGACCCAATTGGGCTTAAGGTCCAACGTGTCCTCTTTCCAACGCGCGCGCAGGTCACCCGCCCGGTTCCCACTGTTACCGCGGTTCAGGAAGGCCACCTTCTTCTCCGGGTAAAGCGCTGAGAACCAGGCGGCAATCAAGGCTGGATAACCCCAACCCAGGTCGGTGCTGACCTCACGGTTGCGCCCGGCATCGGTGATGCTGTCTCCCTGGAACAGGACAATGGCATGGTCTTCAATTAAGGGTGTCATGGGTGTGCTCTCTCCCTGGTAGGTTTTAGACGTAGAAAAAAACGAAAAATCGCAGGTATAATAAGATTTTTATGCGCTTAATGTGCATCCTTCATTAATTATGACTATAAATTAGAGCTATGCGCTGGAAATCCGATCTGACTTTATTGTTTGTCGCCGCAGTTTGGGGGAGCGGCTTTGTGGCTCAGCGCCTGGCCGCCGGGCATATAAGCGCTTTTTATTTCAACGGCATGCGTTTTTTATTGGCAGGCTTAATCTTACTCCTATTAATCCGTTTTAATTGGGAGATTAAAGGCAGAAATTTGGCGTGGGTGATATTGGCCGGGATCCTGCTGTTTTGCGCCAGCAACTTCCAACAAGCCGGCCTGAGCACCACCACAGTGGGCAATGCGGCTTTTATCACCGGGCTTTATGTGATCATAATCCCGCTGTTCCTGGTGATCGGTTGGAAAGAAAAACCTGGGAATACAACCTGGGTCGCGGCTGTGCTGGCAGCCGCCGGCATCTTCCTGTTGAGCATTAAAGACCAAATGACCTTTGTCAGTGGGGACGTGCTGGAGCTTTTTGGGGCGGTATTTTGGGCGCTGCACGTGATTTTGCTGGGTAAGCTGGCCAACCGGTTAAACTCTTTCCAACTGGCAATCGGGCAGTTCCTGGTATGCGGCCTGTTGAATATGTTCGTTGGCCTGGTATTTGACCCTCAAGGGATGTTGGCGCTCAGCACATCCTGGCAACCGGTGCTGTATTCGGCGCTGGTTCCGGTTGGGCTCGGGTTCACCCTCCAGGTGGTCGGCCAAAAACATTCTCCACCCATTGACGCGGCCATCATCCTCAGCATGGAGGCTGTTTTTGGCGCATTGTTCGGCTTATTCTTCCTGGGTGAGCTGATGAGCATGCGCCAGATTTCGGGCTGTGGGATGATCCTGGTCTCGATGATCCTGGCGCAGGTAAAATCGCCCACTGTGAGCTAGGGCGGAAACAGAAAACTTATCCCTCTCTTCTCGGGGTCAAACGAATGATAATCAAGGTTCAAGGTTGTACCATCCGGCCCGTCGAGCAGAACGAGGCCGAGCTAGAGCAGGTGTTGGCGGTGTACCGGCAGTGCGAGGATTTTCTGGCGTTGGGACCGGTTGCGACGGCCTCGCTCGAAATGATAGCGGCAGACCTGGCGCTCTCGCGGCATAAGGGCGGAACGTTTTGCGCAATCGAGGGTTTGGAAAGCGGTGAGATGGTGGGCGTGGTCGATTTTGTCTGCGGCGGGTTCGAGGGCGATCCGGAACTGGCATTCCTTTCGCTTTTGATGATCGCCGCACCGCACCGCAACCGGGGCTTGGGCGCCGCGGTGGTGCGGGGGGTAGAGGATGCGATCCGCGACGACAGCCGCGCGCGGGCCATTCGTTCGGGGGTGCAGGCGAACAACCCGGGCGGTATCCGCTTCTGGCAGCGCATGGGCTACCACATCATCTCCGGCGCGGAGCCCCTGGCGGACGGCACGGTCGCGTTTCGCTTGTGGAAGAAAATCACATGACCCAGTTGGGCAGCGGGTTGAATGCGTAAGAATGGATTGCTCCATTCTGGTAGTTAAAGGCGTATTCCTGGGGCGGATGATCTTCCAGCAGGTGTGGGATAAAAATGGGTATGTTGCTGACCACGGCCCGCGAGGAAAGCACCCATTCTAGCGGGCGCCAGGCCAGCTCACCTTCATTGCTTTGAGCCGGCTCGCCTGCCGGAGCTTCAGCTTGATAAAGGTATAAGCCCCCCGGTGGCAGGCCGCCTGGCGGCGTCTGGCCTGGCTGGGTTTCGATACCTGTCGAGGGTTCGAAACCCAGCCAGGTGACGATCCCGCCAAAACGGACTGATTCCAGATGGTAGCCAGTTTCTTCCTGCACCTCGCGTAAAATGCATGCCAGCGGTGTTTCGCCCGGTTCGATCCGCCCGCCCACCCCGTTCCACAAACCCTGGTTAGGTGGGTAGCGCCGGTGCAGCATAAGCACCTGGCTGCCGCGGGTCAAAAAGCACAGCGTGTAGGCCAGTGGGATTGGGTCATCCAGTGCCATCTTATTATTTCGCCATTGCCCCAAACAACAGGCCAATACCGTAGGTAATCATGGCTTCACCCAACCCGATGACCATCATTTCCAGACCGCTGCGCCACGGAGACAGCCCGGTGACGACGGTTTTTGCCGAACCGATCATAAAGTGAGCGATCGTGCTGATGGTAAAAGAGGTGATGATCGCCGGATAACCACTTATAAAAAAGAAGGGCACAATGGGGATAAAGGCGCCGAAAGCGGTTGATAAAGTGGCAGAGAGGGCCGCCATCCATGCGTTAGGGAAGGTCTGTTCGGAAAGACCCAACTCTTCACTGACCAGGGTCTTAAGTGCCTGGTCTGGCTGGGAGAAGAGCCGCTGCGCCAGCACATTGGCCTCTTCTTCGGGAACGCCCTTAAGCTGATAGAAGAGCGAAAGCTCCTCCATCTCTTCTTCTGGCTTGGACTGTAACTCGCGGCGCTCGCGGGCAATCTCGGCTTCATTGACCTCGCGCTCAGCTTTGGTGGACAGGTAAGCTCCAGAGCCCATAGACAATGCGGAAGCCAGCATACCCGCGAGGCCAGCGATGAGCACGGCCGAACCGCCGCCAGCGGTGGCGCCGGCTACACCCGAGACAATGCCAAACACCGAACCGAGCCCGTCGTTGGCGCCGTAGATGGCCTGTCCGATCCACCCGCCGCCGCGTTTATGCCAGTGCTCGCGTTTAAGGATCGTATCCAGCATCCCCTGGGGATCAATAGCGATCGGCGTAGAGGAAATGACTTTGTGGGCCACCCGCCCGTGCATTTCTTCTTCTTTCTGTACCGCATCGAGAGCGACTCGGTCGCCTTCGCTGGGAGCGATCTGGCTCATTTCTTCATATAATGAAGAGCCTTCTTCTTCGGCATCCTCGATCCGTTTTAGAGCGTTGTCGGTCCCGCTTTGGACCAGCACCCAGCGCCAGATCCGTTCGAAAATCGTCTCCCGGTCGGGTGGTACTTCCGCTCCCAGTTCTTTCAGCCGTGCTGTCCAACGTTCATCGTGAGCTTCTTCGGTTTTGGCTAATTTTATCAGTACCTTCCGGCGGGGCAGGTTCTTCTCGGCGTTAGCCAGAGCATGGTAGAGCCTCCAGGCTGCCCGTTCTTGCAGGAGAGCTTTCTGCAAATCCTTGATAAATTTGTCTTCCTGTTTTGTTTTCATTGAATAACTCCCTTGAATGATGAGATCTTCATAAGACCTACGCAAGACGCATCTGAATGGCAGGTGACTTGAGTGGTTGGCGCAAATAGTCGTCCAAGAGGTCATGCTTTAGTCGATAAATGGTTCGTTGCGTTTCAACCGCCACCTGTTTGAGGCGAAACCAAACCAGAATGGCCCAGCCAATGTGGTTCCTGACGATTCTAGCTTTGCGACACTGATTTCCTTCAATACCCATCAACTGCTTGGTTTCTCGGTGAAATTGCTCGACCTTCCAGCGAAAGCCGCACACATCTTGTACGACCTCCACGTTGTCCCGAGCCATCTCGTTCGTCACGACTTAATCCGTGCGGTGGGTAACAGCACCACAATCCAGGCTTTTTTGATAGACACAGTTCAAGAGCATATCTCTTGAATGTGGCCAATTTTTTCTTACTTTCGCATGCCGGGTCATAAATACGTTAGTCATTAATCCAGAACTGGTCTATTTGTAGATTGACGGATTGACCTACACACAAGTCCCACACTGATCCCTTTGATGATGCCATGCGCATTGACACTGGACTGTCTTCTCACCGTTCTATTTTGTGTGAAGAATACTTGTCAATGAGCGTGTCATCAAAAACCAGAAATCCATCCTTCGTTGGACGGACTTCGTTTTTTTTATATTCTCCCAAACCAGTCGTGGCCGGATTTCATCACCCGCCAGGTATCGGTTCGCCATGTCAAGGCTGAATTTTTCAGTATGCTCGGCATAATTCGTCAGCGTATAATTGATTTGGCTCTCCAGCAAGTATTGGCTATAATCCAAACGGGTCACGCGTTCTTTTTTAGGTATCATATCCTAACAGTAACACTTTTGGCTCAATCGTCAACATTCCTGTCTTGCGTAGGTCCTAATACATATTAGACGAATTGGGATGGTGGAGGGCAATCAGTGAAGCGGTTACCATTATATGGTTGTGTCAATTCAGGGTAACAAAACTTTAATTGTCTGGGTAGAGAAGGAATCTGGCGAACCGACTCGTTTCTACATATAGCATCTTTGGATCAAAATTGATCGAGCCTCTATTGGCTACGAGGTGGTTGAAGGGAAACTCGTAGACCAGTCTATATATAAGTCGCCTAAGCAAGGATAGGGTCCAGCCATTATCTGTGGTGGGTAATTCGAGGAAATTTGGGGCCGAACGAGTCCTGTCAACAATGGATAATTTCTAACCCAACAGGAATCCTTGAGATCGTTTCCAAGTCACCTTTCAGTGAGACGCCCGCATGAGAACTGAAATCCATCTCGTCCTCCTTCTGATCCTACTTGCTATTTTCCTGTTCACATGGCCGAATATCCAAACCATTAAATTTGGTTTCTGGCTGCCAAAGCCACTCGAGGAGAAAAAAGCCAAGACGCCGAACCCCCTAAAACCAAAAACTCCAGATGATTGTCCAAATTGCCGAGAAGAAAAGCCGTCTCCTGCCAAAGAGGCCCAGACTCGCCAGATGCACTGTCCTTGGAGTGAAGTTGGGAACCGCCGAGGTCGCAAGAAGACCCTCTCGACCCAGGTTGCGCAACAGCAGGTTTTTAGCGATCATTGATAACACGCAGTACCTCGGATTGCAGGGTTTCATTGGTTGCATCATCCAAAACAGGACCTCCATTGACAAAACCGCAGCGTCTAAATTGTTGGACCTGTTCCACGGTCAACATGTTTTATCTCCATATTTTTGACAATAACATAGTCGAGTAATAGCATCATATGGGTCCACTGTACAATAAATGGTTGATATTTGCAAACTGCTTTTAATGATACGATCAATGTACAATGAAATCGAAAAGCCACTAATGTCCTGGCTGTTTTATCGGGATGCGTTTATCCTGCGGAAGAGAGGGGTTGCAATAGAAAATTTGAAAGGAAACTTATAGTAATGGGCATGCACATGGAAGGCCCTGTGGGGGCGCGCACAGTATTTAACGGACGAGTAGTTGATTATTTTTCCGGCAGCGGTTATTTAGGATTACAAAATCACCCGGCCGTTCTGAAGGCTGCGTCGGATGCGCTGCAGCGCTATGGTCTTTCAACTGCTACTTCACGCGGGGGGTTTGGAGAGCATCCAGTTTATGATGAGTTGGAAAAGGAAGCCTGCGCGTATTTTGGAACAGAGAAAATGCTTTACTTTGCTTCCGGCTACATGGGCATCTCCATCCTGACTCAGGCAAGGCGCGAACCTTATGACCATTATTTCATCGATGCAGCGGCTCACTACAGCCTGTGGGATGCCGCCTATCTCACCAATAAACCCATCACGCCCTTCCAACACTGCCGCCCTGAACGATTGGCGGAATCTATACGGAGCGAGCTCTATCCCCGGGAACGCCCGCTGGTGTTGAGCGACGGACTCTTCCCGATTTCAGGTGATATTGCTCCCCTACCGGCTTATTTAGAGCTGGTCAAACCGTACCACGGCCAGGTTTTTTTAGATGATGCCCACGCAGTCGGGGTGATCGGCAAGAATGGCCGCGGTACCCCCGATTATTACGACATTCAAGATGAAAACTGCCGCACATCCGGCACACTCAACAAAGCTTTGGGGGGTTATGGTGGGGTGATATGTGGCAAGGCGGATTGGATCGATGACCTGGACCGCAATTCACGCATTTGTGTAGGGGCCAGTCCCCCACCGCTGCCCGTGGCGGCAGCCTCCGCCGCCGCCCTGGCAGTGGCGCGTACCACACCTGGCTTACGCCAGAACCTGTGGGCGAATGTGGTCCAGGCGCGCCATGGTTTGCGCACCCTGGGATGGGAACTGGAAGATAGCCCTTCACCCATCCTGTGCCTGAAAAGGCGCGAGGGTATCGACCTGGCCAAGATCCAGACAGCGTTGTTCGAGCAGGGTATTGCCATTGAATATATTCATTCATACACCAGCGCTCCTGCGGGTGGTGGGCTGCGCATCGCCATTTTTGCGACCCACACCACCGAACAGATCAACCGGCTGATCACGAGTATCAGCCATTGGGTAAGATGATGGACCTCATGGAACAGCCATTGGCCTATAATTCCAGCCTGGCTGATTGAGGTTGTGGAAGCAAACCAGGCTCATTCCAACAGCTCTGTCATTGCCTTGCCATTTTTAGGGAGTAAAAAACAAAATGTTAGGCTGGGGGATCTGGATGGGGGCCATTTCAGCCTGGGTCAGGGTATGCCGGCGGGCAAGTTCGAGATTCAGACTCTTCTCGCCGTTGACAATATTCTGATGATCCTTCAAATCAATGACTCAAAGTTCGATAGGGTTCGCTAACAATATCATGAATAGTGGGGGGACCCGTTTCTGCGTTGTAGCTTTTAGATTAGTTGCAAAAGGAGTGAAATGGTTACGGCTCGAAGGGTTGATCAAGTCTCACCCAAGGGAAGAACCTGTGCTGACAGATTATGCCGCTCTGGCAAACAAGCATTTGAGATAGGCGCCCTCTTTAAACCCAATCGGATGATCCAGGGGGTGACCAGTCCGTTCAATTTCTGTCAAGCGGCGGTTGGATTCCCTGGCGGCTTGATGAATGGAGTTGAAAAAAGCCTCGGCCTTGACCCGGCTCGAACAGGAGGCCTGAACCAGCACACCGCCCGGTCGCAACACTCCCAGACCCAGGCGAGTCAACCGCTGGTAGGCAGAGATGGCCGCGGCAGTTTGAGTCTGGTTTTGGGCGAACATGGGTGGGTCGATGATCACCAGGTCAAACTGGCGCTTTTCTAAAGCCATGTGTGCCAGAACTTCGAAGGCATCTTCGGCCACCGTCTCGTGCGAAGCCGCCGCAACGGTGGGGATCTGCCGGTTGTGCGTCATGTTGCGGATCGCAGTCTCTATGGCTGGTGCGCTGATGTCCACACTGACCACCTGTCTCGCGCCGCCGCGGGCCGCGTAGACGGAAAATCCGCCTGTATAGGCGAAGACATTTAGCACAGATTTATCCCTGGAAAGTCGTTCAACCCTCGCCCGGTTCTCGCGCTGGTCAAGAAAAAAGCCGGTTTTTTGCCCGAGAATTGGATCAGCCTCGAAGACCAGGCCATTTTCCTGGAACAGAATTGGGCCTGCGAGGGGCGGACCGGAGAGCGTCTGCCCGTTGCTCAGACCCGACAGGAATTCGGTCTGCTTCAGTAGTGAACGGCTGAATCGCAAAATCAAACCTTCGGCCGGGCTGACCTGTGCCAGGGCGGTGCAGAATTCTTTCAGATGCGGAATCCAGGCCGGGGTGTAAAGTTTGATGACCAGAGTCTCCGCGTAGCGATCGATCACCAAACCGGGAAAACCGTCGTTTTCTCCGTGAACGAGTCGGTAGCCAGTGGTGGCTCTTTCGGCAGGTTGTTCGATCAAGGGCGAGCGCAAACTGGCCGCTGCCGCCAGCCGGGTTTTGAACCAATCCGCATTGATCGTTGCGGGTTGGCGCGATTGTAAGATGCGCACGCGGATTGGAGAGGTGGGGTCGTACAGGCCAACCGCCAGGAAGCGGCGCTTGTCATCGAAAATAACGGCCAGATCGCCCGGGCTGCCAGCGTGGCTTTGCTCAGTGATGGCTTGGTCAAAGACCCAGGGATGGCCTTGCCGCAAGGCGTATTCTGCCGGTGGGCTGATCCGCAGTGCGATGCGTTTGGCGTTCGGGCTGGGGATGTGAGAAAGGGGGATGTTGAAATCCATTATTGGGCGGGTTTATCCTGCTACTCCGGGTTGGATCGGTTCATAACCAGTTGGTTAGGTTATACCATTGTTTGGCTTTCCAATTGAGATTCGCACATCAAGTAGAGATTCACCGAGAAAAACTAATCTGCCCGAACTATGCGGCGAAAAACGGTCCACTCCGTGGTGGATAACTCACATTATAGGAGAGAATGGTAAAATGGTGGGCTTTGGTTGAGAGAGAAGTTTAGAAAAAAAGCCTGTTGGATGAAAAACCTACTTGGTCGGGGATGGCAATCATGGCAAGCAAGAAGTGATCCCGGATCTTAAATGCCAGGGGTGTGGGACGAAGTTCACGGTGCGCGGAACACAGTGCTGCATCGCTTGAAGACACATTCTGGGATGGCTGAAAGAATCTTGTGGTTGAAAACGGCAGAGCTAATGGCGCATTTGGAGTGGTGGGGAAGCTATTATCATTTCGTGCGTTTCCACGAAAGCCTGGAAGTGAAGCTGGCAACACTGATCGAGCGGAAGGGAAAGCAGCAGCCAAAACGGTACCGGCGACGAACGCCAGCCCTTGCGGCTGGGCTGACGTTGAGATGCTGGACGGTAAGGGAGTTATTGAGCTATTATTTGCCGTAATTTTGCTGGCAGCATGGGGGGAAGACCAATATATATATAGAAGGAGTGACCCGACTCAGGGGCTGGTTAGGGCTACCTGGCTGGCGTATAAAATAAAAAAATGCGCCAAAATTGGTGCATTTGAGTTGTACATCATGGATTGTGGCCGCACCGAAATTTTTCTGAGTCAAGGCGTTGGCAAAACCTTAAGAGGATTTAGATATCCTCCCGGGACGCGGACTTCAAAATGCAGGTGCTGGCCCGTTGAATTTCCTGTATTGCCAGAAAGACCAATCACGTGGCCAACCTTAACTATCGCGCCACAGTACTCACTAACCTGGCTTAAATGTCCGTACAATGTTTTGTAGCCGTTTCCATGATCGATGACTATAGTATTCCCATAACCAAGGTCCGACCATCCCGCAAAGATCACCAGACCAGTATCAGCAGCATAAACAGGGGATCCGGTGGGGACTGCCAGGTCTACCCCTGGATGGCTTGCACTGAAATTACTTCCTGAGATTCCCTGAAATATGCTGGGCCAAATGAATTTTCCGCTACCTACCGGCCCTTTCTGATTACCTGGGCAGCTCGGATCTCGTTCGGTGAAATCTACTACTCCGGCCTTGTAGGGGATGTCGGGAGGTGGCACGCCCGGTATTAATGGCGTGGGCGACGGTGTTGCTTCTTTTACGACTGGAGTCGCTGCAAGGGAGGGAACAGGAGCATTTTCTGTCACTGCCGGGGTGGGTGTGACAGGTTCGGGCACATTTTCCTGGACAGGCGTGATGGACAGGTGAAGCGCAGCTGCGGCAATATTGGCAAAGATCGGGGCGGCAACCAGCGAACCCTCACCACCGTTCTCAATCATAACCACTACAACTACGGCGCGATCCCCTTCCTGGGCGAAACCGGTAAACCAGGCGTGAGGAGGCAAGTCGCCGCCCACCTGAGCCGTGCCGGTTTTCCCCCCGACGTCCACACCCGCGATTGCTGCTTTGCCCCCGCTTCCTTTCGTTACCACGGTCTCCATCATTCTGCGAACGATCTGCGCCGTTTCCGGTTTCATAATTTTATGGATCACAACTCGCTCTGGTTGAACAACTGCCTGGCTCCCCGAGTGATTGCGCTCTCCGTACACCAGGTAAGGCAGCGGCATCTCGCCGTTATTGTACACTGACAGTACAACCATACCCATGTTGAGGGGAGAGGTTAGCAACTCTCCCTGGCCGATAGCAGTGACGGCACGCAGTAAATTATTGCTATACAGGCTGTTTACATTGTTTGCCAGCTGAGCTGGGCTGAAG
This sequence comes from Anaerolineaceae bacterium, assembly GCA_036787065.1. Classification (GTDB taxonomy): domain Bacteria; phylum Chloroflexota; class Anaerolineae; order Anaerolineales; family Anaerolineaceae; genus JAJYIW01. The sequence goes on along the minus strand of DAIQPZ010000012.1, from coordinate 8,212 downwards.
TCGAAATTAAATAGGAAACGTTTATCACTCGGCGCACTGAAGCCAAACCGGGCCGCATAATCGATCAAAATGCCCGGTGACATTTCGTTTCCGATGCGCGCAAATGCCGAGTTGGCAGATTTGGCATACGACATTTCCAGACTCAAACGCGATTCCGTATGGTTTGGATCTGTGATAACACCCCCATCGACCCGATAAACGTAATAAGGCCCGTTGGCGCTCTGCACCGGCTCGCCAAAATCAAAAACCGCATCCGGAGAGATCTCACCTGAATCGAGTGAGGCAATCAGGGTGACTGTCTTCCAGGTGGAGCCGGGGGTGTAGAGTGCTTGTGTAGCACGATTGAGCAAGAACCCACTGCATTGGGGTGAACTATTACATCCTGCCAGTAGGTTTGATAAATAGCCCTCCTCCAGAAATCGGTTGGGATCGAAACGCGGTAAGCTGGTCATTGCCAGGATCGCACCAGTGTGCGCATCGAGGACGGTGATGGATCCAGCCCTCCCTTTTAAGGCTTCTTCAGCTTTTCTCTGGAGATTGCTGTCAATCGTCAGAATGAGATCGTCACCTGTCACTGGCAGGTGAAGCATGTGGTTGATGCTGGCATTCAGGCTGTTCAAGCCCAACAGTTGCCCATTATGAGCATGTTCCAGGCCCGAAATCCCTATTCCAAGTCCAGAAACGGAGCCGATAACATTCGCCAGGCTAGGTTCGGTATAAAACCGAACGCGGTTTCCCTGTGAATCCAAGTGATCGTTTGCCAGAAGCCTTCCATCCCGGTCGAAAATAGAGCCGCGGGTGATCGTCTCCAATTGATCACTTAACCGCTGAATGACGGGCTGTGGTAAATCTTGCAGGTTATCGAGGGAAACGCCGCTGCTCAATAGCGTTTTTAGCGCCTGGTCACTGCCTGTGGTTGTTTTCTGATCCCTTCCCACACCCACCAACCCACTGGAGGCCAGCCCTGTAGGCAGCAGTTCATCCCCGCGCAACATTTGCCAATAAATCAGGGGTGTCGTGAGCAGGACCAGAACCAGGATGAAGGCATCGATCACAAACCAGGAGCGCTTTGCGAAGGTCATCCCGCCTGGACCTCCACCCTTTGAGACAAGCTCAACACCAGACCTATTTCCGTCAGATTTACCAGTAAAGCCATGCCGCCTTGACTGAGGAATGGGATCGTAACACCGGTTACCGGCAGCACGTTCAGGGTCCCGCCTACCATGATAAAGACCTGGACAAAAAAATGGATACAAATGCCAATCACCAACAAGCGCTCGAAAACCTGCTCGCTTGGCAGCAGCAAGGCAACCCGTGCGATACGCAACAGCAAGATGGCAAATAGGATCAGCACAGCCACGCCTATGATCGAGCCAAGCTCTTCGATAATAGCTGCGAAGATGAAATCTGATTGCGCCAGAGGAACATATTGAGGTGTTCCAAATCCCAGGCCGGCTCCACTGAGGCCTCCAGAAACTATCGCATCGATTGATTGCTGGATCTGGTAGCCAGGGCCTTCCGAAACGGTTACCCCGGTAGTTTGGCCTTTCAACATGATCACTTCTTTACTCCATGGGTTCTGGAAAGCCAGGAAGCGATAACGGATGACTGTGGGGACTTCCCAGGTGAAAGATAGGATTAGAGAGACGATCAGGATCAAGGTCAGGCCGATCGCACTTATCGTCAGAAAGATGCGGGTTTCAAAACCTGAAAATAACATGCCGGCGAAAATGAAAGCCAGGATCAGAACGGCCCCAAAGTCAGACATTTTAACCAATGCCAAGGTGGCGAGGGCTGTGAAAAGAGCGCCGGGCAGGAAGTAGTGGATGGGTGGCAGCCGCAGCCAGCCCAGGAAAGGCCGCGCCCGCCCTTCCGCTTCCTTCCCTTCCCGGTCGATATACCAGGCCAGAAAAATGACCAGCGACAGCTTGATGATCTCGGATGGTTGGATAGCCGGAAGAGACCCTAGCTTAAGCGCCAGTCTGGCCCCTGTCTCATCGATCATACCGAGAAAGGCAGTTGTGACCAACAGGAGCAAGCCCACCAGGCATATAGGAATTGCCCACCGGCGGATGCGTTCGACCCAGCGGGGCCTTACGATCAGAACTGCAATGACTGCCATACCCGGCAAATACCCTCTTAAAAGCTGCTGCCAGACTCCGCTTGGCCCTTGTAACCGCCAGATCATGAGCAGACCCGTAGTAAAGAGCAGCGCGGCAACAGGCAGGATCAACTGTTCAACCCGCATCCCTCGGTTGCGCATCAGGATGTGAAGGCTCATGGTCGACACGCCTATCACCAGGGGCGGTAACAGTGCGCTGAGCAGGCCCGACCATGGGTTTTCACCCTGCCTTACCTGCATGCCAATTGCTAAAAGTACGAACCCTAGCACCGCCGTTAAAAAGACAAGCACCAGTAAAAAGGCCTCAGTAAAACGTGGGGTTGGCTGCACTCGAATATTCATCCCTTAAACCATCAATTCAAAAACCATATCGCCTAATTGCAAGCTGGCGCCGCCTTTGATGGGCTGAGGGTTCCGGGGTCGACATATATGTCCGTCGACGGTGGTGCCGTTGGAACTTCCTAAATCTTCAACCCACCACACAGCCCCGTCCCAATGCAAGCGGGCGTGGTGTTTGGATATATACTGGTCGCTCAAGATCAGATCGTTATCCGTTTCGGCGCCCAATCGGGTTTCCGGCTTCAAAGGAAGGAATTTGCCAGGCTGGATTCGCGTATCGCTCCCGGCGTTGATCACCTTCAAACGACCCGCTGCCACGGTAACAGGGCGTTCTTGTCCCCTGGTACGGTAGGCCATCTCACGCCGAACGGTGATTACAATGATGATCAGGATTAAATAAACCAATCCAATAAGCAACCATTTTCCGGCAAAGAGCACGGTGTTCAAATTGATCAGTTCCATTATCTGCAATCCTGGTGAAAGCGCAGAGAAGCAACCCCAGGCGTGTCCGGATTCGGCCGGTTCGCATCCAAAGCCGCCAGAAGGATTAAGTCGCCGTTTTTTAACTCAACCCCGCTCGGAGGCAGGCGGCGCAGGTTGACATATGTGCCGTTTAAGGATGGCTTTCCATTTGGCACGCCATCGAACAAGTGGCAACTTACAGCTTTGCAATACAGGTAGGCATGCTGGCTGCTGACCAGTTTTTTCTGTTGGATTGCGGGGACATCCAGGTAGATATCACAACTTGTATCCCGGCCAATGGTCACAATCCCAGGGTGGAGAGCCCAACGGCGCCCGCCTGGCAGGATCTCCAGGCAAGCAGATTGTTCAACCTGGCTGCCGGTCTGAGAATCGAGTTCACCATCGACTTGTACCCGGCAGTAGATGCGAACCTGGCTGGTCCCTAGATCTGCGACCGGGTGAATTTCGATCTTGAGCGGGCCAGCAAAACGGAATTCCTGGCGACCCTGACGGCTGTTAGCAGTCAGGACGTAAGCCAGGAGTTTCTCGTTCCACTGGCGGAGAATTTGTCCTTCCAGCAGTTGGAAATTTCGGGCGTAGTTCTCCTGACCCATCTCGACTACAAATTGATTGGGAGTGATCTTCTGGTAATTAGCATCTTCGAGTATATTTTCTCGGGCCAGCATGACTGTACATAGCTCATCACCGATATCTGCAGGCCGGTCTGGCCTGCTTCCCCAGGGCAAGCGAGAGCCAATCAACCGAACTCGCCAGGATTGTTGAGAAGGCATCTGCTTCATATAGTCTCCTCCTGAACTCCAACCAGGAGAATCGACACCCCAACCCGGATCCGGTCGCCGGGATCCAGGCTCTTATCGTTGATACTGAAATCGTTGACTTTTGTGCCGTGTGTGCTCTTCAAATCCCGTATTCGGAGCACCCCCGTCTGTTCATAGATTTCAGCATGCAGTCGGGATACGCCCTGATCTTCGTCGAGTGGGATAGAGACTTCCTGTCCTCGGCCAATTTTAACCGGAAGAGTATCCAAAATATACTCCTCTCCGGTGTTTGGTCCTGTAATAATGGTTAGTTTAAATTTCCGCGCCCCCCTTTCCAACACTGCCATGGTCTTTTGTGTGGAAAGGACATCAGGGGAGGTAGACTGCAGAAACTCAGCAGCCGGGATGGTGCCTGTCCGCCGTTCCGGCTTGAGAATGGTAACCCGCCTGGGGTTTTCCCCAGCAGGACCGCCAGGGGAAAGAGCGCTTCCCAGCAGACTGGCGAATAAATAAGCCACGAACCCGATCCCAGGTACCAGCACAACAAGGGCTATCCAAGCCGCGGTTTCGATCCCGGACAACTTCCTCCGGGAAACTACATCCCAATAGGTGATCCCGATAGAGATCGCCCACAGAATTAATAGGACAAAAACCACAACTGTGATGATAAGCAGGTTTTTCAATTGTTCTGGCATAAAGTTTCGCCTACTTCGTATTTCGATTCCCTTTGGCAGTGAAACAGTTGTGGATGGTCTGAATAAATGCTCTCAAAAAATATTGATCACTCGACTTAATCCCAACAAGATTAAAAGGAACCCAGCACTCAGCCACCCCAGCAACACACCGAGCAGGAATAGTCGGGCGCCAGGACGCAGCTTAAGCCATGGGTTGGGGGTCACACCGCAGAAGTGAGCAGAGCCAGATTCTATCTGCGGAGTCAATGGCGATGGCTGTGCAGGAAGGGTTGCAATTAAGTCCCCTTCTGGATCAAATTCGGATGGGTCGGGCGGCAGCCAGGCTGCCACCACAGCTGTACAGTTGTCACTCCCATCCGCCTCTATCGCCTTCGCTACAAGATCTTGCGAAGCTTTCTCGGGAAGATTTTCAAGGGTTGTTGAGATCATCACCTCAGGCGTCAGGCCGGACAGCCCATCGCTGCAAAGCACCAGCCGGTCGCCAGGGTTCCAGGTGTAATGGTAGATGTCTACCTGGCAGTCGTCTTGCAGACCAATAGCTCGCGTGATAACACCTGCCTCGCGGCTGACTTGATCCGCTTCGCTGACCAGTCCAGCCTTGACGTTACGAACATGCCCACTATGGTCTTCGGTGAGTTGATGGAGCTGGCGGCTGGCAGCCTGCACGAGGTAAGCACGGCTGTCGCCAACATTGGCAACCCAAATCTGGTCCATGTGGATCACCGCTGCCACCAAGGTGGTCAGGTGACCTTTCTCCAAGCCAAACTGGCGCTGGGCTAACCGGTTTAAGGCATTCACCTCCTCAACGGATTGGCGCAGACGGTCGGGCAGGTGGTCTGGGCTGGGCGCGGCATAATATAAGGCCTGCAAATAATGGATGGCTTCCTGGCTGGCCTGCCCACCTCCTGGCAGGCCGCCGGTTCCATCGGCAATGGCAAGGAGAGTCCCCAAGCGCATCTCATCAACCCCAAGAGAGGGAAGAGCACATGCGTCTTCGTTTAGCCTGCCTTGCTTCCCTGGATCGGAATAGCAAGCCCGTCTGATCATCCTCTCCCCCATTCAAAAGCGGTACCTGCTTGCGGGTGGTGTTCAGGGTTTATTATTAACCTCTCCTTCCTGACACAGCATTCGAGCATCCAACTCGCTTGATACTTTTTACACTGGGATAATTATACTTGAAATTCGTCCATCTTTCTTGCAACCTTATGTAGTTTACTACATGACAAACCCTCTGGGTCTTTGGGAATTGCCATTGTGAAGCCCCAAAATGTGGCCCCTCCCTCGGTAACTCCTGAAGAGCCAACCCTCTCAACTTGTTCCCTTTAAGATGTTGTGGGATAATGAAATCATGCCATTGACGGATCCTCTGATCGGACATAAATTTGCAAATTACCAGATTGAACACTTAATCGGCCGGGGTGGTATGGCGAGCGTTTATTATGGGGTTGATTTTCAACTTCAACGCCCGGCAGCAATAAAAGTACTCGATGACCGGTACAACGGTGATGCTGCATATGCTGCGCGTTTTGTGCATGAAGCCCGTGCAATGGCTTCATGGCGACACCCCAACATCCCTCAGATTTACCAGGCTGGAGTTGAAAACGGGATTTATTTCTATGCCATGGAGTATATTCGTGGCATGGATCTGGAGGAGCTACTGCGCCGTTATGAACAAAAGGGCGAGCTTCTTCCTTTCGAAGATATCTTGGTAACCGGGAAGGCGATCGCCGCCGCATTAGATTATGCACACCAAAAAGGGGCGATCCACCGGGATGTTAAACCATCGAACGTTATGATTTCCGAGGATGACCGCATCTTGCTCACGGATTTTGGCCTGGTTCTGGAAATCGATAAAGGCACGAGAGGGGAGGTGTTTGGAAGCCCACTCTATATCGCTCCCGAGCAAGCTCGCAGTTCTGCTAATGCGGTACCACAATCCGACTTATACTCCTTGGGGGTTATCTTATATGAAATGTTGGTGGGAAAGGTGCCATTCGATGATCCATCGCCGGCATCGTTAGCAATTAAACATATTACGCTTGAACCACCCGCTCCCCGTCAGATCAATCCAGATTTGAGCCCTGAGGTAGAAGCAGTCTTGCTCAAGGCTCTGCGAAAGCTGCCTCAAGAGCGGTATCAAACCGGTAAAGAGTTAATGTCCGCCATGGAAGAAGTGATCGGGGGACGTTCTAACGAAATAAGAACCTTTCATTCTGTTGCACCACCTCTGGCCACCTTGCCCCATCTATCCGGCGATCTGGAAAACCAACCGCAACACACAATGTCAAAATTCGAGCCGGCCGGTTTTCAACCTCAGAGCACCCACAATCAACCCCCTCCACAAACAATTTACAGTCTGGATGGGAGCATTCCAATTGCGATCAAGCAACCGCGCCTGGCTTTTCCCAAGAAAAGGTACATTCTTGCGACGATCCTTGCATTATTCTTCCTGGCATTCGTAAGTGTTTCCCTATTGGGAACGTTTTGGTTGTTCGGAAAATTGAATCATAATTTCCCAATAAGCTCCGTTCAACCTTCGCCTACGCTATGGGTTACCCAAAGTCAAGGGACTCCAACAGTAGCTGCATTAGAGCCATCTCCTACCAGCGTTAGCAGCGAATTCCACTTATCAATCGCCTCGCAAAAAGGAGACAGCTTATTTGTGATCAACCAGAGCACAGTCGGTCTTCCTCTTGCCACACTTCGTTTTGAAAACGGAAAAAACAATCTCTCAGGTGATGAGTGGGGGATAGACGTTCTTCAGCCGGGTCAGTGTGTTACCGTTTGGCAAAAGGCGGGTCAAGCGGAACCGCCAAAGGGAGAACAGTGCAAGATAGTCGGGAAGCTTTTAGTGCGTAGTGGACCGAATAAATTCTGGGATTCTGGGTTCGATGTCTATTTTCAGAATGTTCATGTGGCTTCTTGTGATATAGAGAATACCTCATGTGATCTTCAATTTAGCACATCCCCATAATAGAACTTGATGCAGGTGGATATCAAATAACCCCACAAGTTTTCTGACAGGATCCGTTGATAACCTCAAGAATTACAATTAAGAGACTAACTCCTGTCCATTCGTTGAAATGGAATTGAGTTTCATCAATTATCCGCCAGATGAGAATAAATATCAAGCGATAATCCGCGCAATTCCAAAATGCGGGTCTTTACAGGGGATAACGGCGAAACGTGTCGAATAATCTGACCGGGTAAATGGACAATGCTCAGATAGATATTCTCAAACTGCTTCAACAGGCGCTCGGTAGTGGGATTGTCGATGCCCTTTTTGGGGTTGTTTTCGATCAAACCAGGCAGCGTCTCGTGGTTCTGCTTGAGTTTTCGATGGACAACGAACTCAATCAAGGTAAGTCAACGGTCGGCGATGCTCAACAAATATGTCAGACCAGTTCCCTGGTCGTCGTGGTGGATAGAAAGCGGGGTTAATGAGAGGGGGATACCTTTCAAGCGGTGAAATCCGCGCTCAATCGACCATTCGCCGCGATATATAAATACCGCTTGCTCCAAAGTCAGTTGCCCAACCGGAGCATCCGTGACATAGACTCGTCAACCCAAGGTTTTTTGGATTGCGGTGAAAGCTTCAACCTGGCGAGTGACGGCAGTGATTTGATAGCGTACGGTCTCGATGGCATTATACCCACGGGGGTTCAAAATACATTGGTATAATGAAAAAGAATCATTAATTGACACGTCATGATACTCGATTGAGGAGAATTATGAAGCTTTACAACTCCAAAACGCAAAAAACGGAAGAATTTACCTTGCGGGATCACGAAGTAACGTTGTATGTGTGCGGCATC
>DAIQPZ010000065.1:10274-13102 GCA_036787065.1 Anaerolineaceae bacterium | reverse complement strand
GTCTGGGTCGGGGTGGGCGAACATAACCGAACCAATTTCTACCCCGCGAACAGCTCCTTCGAGATAAAGCGCGGCGCAGAGGGCCTGGCCGGGGAACTGGGCGTGGGGGATGGTGGGCAAAAGGCGCCCGGCATCCAGGTAAATGGCGTGCCCACCAGGTGGTTCGATAATCGGGATGCCTGCAGCGATTAAGCGCTTGCCCAGGTAAGCGGTCTGACCCAGACGATAGGCCAGATAGCCTTCATCTAAACCCTCTTCCAGACCGATGGCGATCGCTTCCAGGTCGCGACCAGCCAGGCCGCCGTAGGTGATAAAGCCCTCGCGCAAAATCAGCTCGTTGCAGATGCGTTGGTACAGGTCGCCATCGCGCATGGCGAGGAATCCGCCGATATTGACCAGGGCGTCTTTTTTCGCTGACATGAAAGCGCCGTCCGCCAGGCTAAAAATGGAGCGTGCAATCTCATGGGTGGATTTTTGAGAGTAGCCTTGTTCGCGAGTTTTGATAAAAAAACGTTTTCAGCGTAACGGCATGCATCGATAAAGAATGGTATGCCGTATTGGTGGTAGAGATCAGACACAGCGTGCAGGTTTTCTAGGGATACAGGCTGACCGCCACCGGCATTGTTGGTGATGGTTATGGTTCCAAAAGGGATCGAAGCGGGTCCGACTTTTTCAATGAAATCTTTCAGTTTCACCAGGTCCATGTTACCTTTGAACGGGTGTTGAGCCGTTGGATCGAGGGCTTCGTCAATTACCAAATTGATGGGCCGCCCACCGCGCGCGCGGATGTTGCCGTCGGTGGTATCAAAATGCATATTAGACGGTACATATTGGCCCGGTTTGACCAGGATGGCGGTGAGAATATTTTCGGCAGCTCGTCCCTGGTGAGTCGGCACAAAATGCTCAAACCCAAAGATCTTTTCCATCACTGCCGCCAGGCGGTAATATGACCGGGCGCCAGCGTATGATTCATCGCCTCGCATGATACCGGCCCACTGCTCCTGGCTCATAGCACCTGTTCCCGAGTCGGTGAGCAGGTCAATAAATACGTCTTCTGCGCGAAGTGCAAAGACGTTATAACCCGCGCTAACCATAGCCGTTTTGCGTTCCTCGGCTGAAATTAGCCGGATAGGCTCAACCATTTTAATTCTGAATGGTTCAGGAGGATAAAAAGTCATTCGTTTTCCTGTGATTAATTAGGATAAGGGTCTGATTCAGGCTAGATCAGATTGGATTTCTTAAGGATCTTTATTAACGTGGTTAGGGCCTGGTCAATATAGGCCATTTGTTCAAGCGAGGGGATATCGGGTTGGGTGATTAATGCAGTCTGCCAGCGTTCCAAACTGTCCAGTAAAAACGGTGCATCGTCACGGAGCACATAGGGCAGCATGCTGCTGGCTTGTTTCGTAGGCGGAAAAGGAAGGGCACCGGGAGTTAACTGGTGGGCTACCAGGGCATCTTGCACTGGACAAGCCAGATCGGGATCGCTAGGCAACTGGTTAAGTAAAGTCACAGCGTCTTCAGGTAGAGAGTTCAGCCTCCCCAGGCTGTAAACCACTGAGCGGCGCACGTGTCCATTGAGATCATTAGCCAATGCCAGCAGGTCAGGAAGCGCTTCTTCGTCGAGGATGTTGCTCAGGGCCGTCACCGCCTGCGGCCGGACGAACGGGTTGGGATCTGAATAAGCCATCCAACGGACAGTTTCAATTGAAGCGATGTCTTTCCAACGCGCTACCGCGGCCAGGGCGGTTTCGCGGATAGCAATCGAGCTGTCGCGCAGCAAGGCGCGGATCAGGGGTAGCGCTGGCCTGTAATCCGCCTTCATCATCATTTCAATCAGGTTGCGACGCAGACGGTTGCTGGGATCGGTTAGAAGAAGCGCGAGGATGGGCGCCGCTTCTTCAGCGTCAAGATCAATCAAGGCTTCAACGGCAGCGCTGCGTAATCCGACTTCGTGCCGGGCAATTTCGATCAATTGGGGAATGGCTGAGCGAACTTTTAGCCTGGCCAGGACTTCGATATAAACCTTTGAGAGCTTTAAATCATGCGCGTTGCCTTTATTCAGATGATTTTCAAGGAATGCATGGATTTTTGGACCGGCAGGTGTGTAATCCAGGTAACCGATGGCCCGTACAGTGGACAAATGGATCAGATATTGGGGTGAATCGAGAAAGGGTTCGAGCTCAATGGCAATCCCGGCCGGCGCCATGCGCGCCAGTGCAAGGATGGCAGCCTGTACGATCACCGGGTTCGAATCTTCCAGGCAAACCTTAACTTGTTCCACCGCGCTTTTGGCATGGAGCAGTCCCAAGGAGTTGATGACCGCAGAACAAACGTAATCATTGGAATCATCGATCGCGGCCAGTAATTCTTCGATAATTTCAGGCGAAGGGTCGCCTGGAAAATGACCGAGTGCTTCAGCAGAGGCAGAACGGACGTAGCTGTTTGGGTCGTTTTTAAGTGCCTGGATCAGCGAATCGGAGGCAGCATGTAAATCACCCAGCCGGCGCACCGAATTGGAGCGCAGATATGGATTGGTAGAATGAAGTTCTTCCAGACACCGGCTGATTTCATCCAGGCGTTGTGCCTGGAGATCGATGAAGGGAAGACGGGCGCTGGATTCGGGGTCTGTAAACAACTGATCGCTCATTCGATCTAAATTATATCAGTCTCTCGTGAACATGGGCAAAATATATCCGCCATTGAATCAAGCTGCTTGTCATATTGGGAATCTTCCCTGATTAATTTCATTCCAGGGGAAGTCACCGGGGGTAAATCCAGTATAATTAGTAGAAAGGTCACTGCTCAGACCCGTGTGAAAAGACCCG
>DAIQPZ010000065.1:0-10174 GCA_036787065.1 Anaerolineaceae bacterium | reverse complement strand
GGGCCATATTCATGTATGCCTGATCAGTAACGAAGAAAGTTTTTCTAACCGGCAACTCTTTTGGGAATAAGGTTAACCAATGCACACTTCCGAAGCAGCCATTCTGGTCGCGGGTGTAACCGTACTCGACTTAATCCCCACCTTTTCAGACAACCAGCCTGATTTGACCCCGCTGGACCAAAAAGGTGCACTCCTTTCACCCGGACAACTGATGTTGTGTGGACCCGCTATAGCCGCCACCGGGGGGGCCGCCCCCAACACGGGTCTGGCGCTGTACCGCCTGGGTTTTCCTGTGCGCCTTGCGGGACGGGTGGGTGACGACCTTTTCGGTAAAATCATCCTGGAACTGCTTACCAAACAGGCGCCCGAGCTGGCCAGGGATATGATCATCGCGGTGGGTGAGACGACCTCCTATTCGTTTGTGATCAACCCGCCTGGTTTTGACCGGGCTTTTTTACATTGCACCGGCGCCAGCGACACATTCTCGGCGGATGATATCCCTTCTGACCGCCTGGCCGGTGCGCGTCTGTTCCACTTCGGCTATCCCAACGTGATGCGGCGCATGTACCAGAATCAGGGCATGGAAATCCAGCGATTGTACCGGAAGGTAAAATCTGCTGGCCTGGCGACCTCATTGGATATTGCCTTCCCTGACCTGACTTCTGAGGCCGCCAGTCAAGATTGGTCGGCAATATTTTCCAGGATCCTGCCGGATGTTGATTTCTTTATTCCAAGCTTTAACGAATCCCTGGTGTTAGTCGACCGGTCTGCTTACGACCGGATCATCGCGCAGGCTGGTCAGCGCAAGGACAGCCTGGGTGGAATCCTGTCTGGAGCGGATGGACACTTGATCTCGAACCTCGGTGAACGCCTGGTAAGCCTGGGGGCGGCAGTGGTTGGCCTAAAGTTAGGCGATCAGGGTTTATATTTGCGCACCACGTCCGACCGGGACCGCCTCGCGTGGATCGCGCAGCGCCTGCCGATCGATCCTGATGCATGGCTGGACCGCGAATGCCTGGCGCCCTGCTTTAAGGTCAGCGTGGTTGGGACGGTTGGCGCAGGTGACTGCACCATCGCTGGTTTCCTGGCTGGCGTGGCTGCCGGCCAGACTCCGACTGGCGCGATGACCTCGGCGGTCGCGGTAGGGGCCTGCTCGGTCGAGGCTGCCGATGCGACCGGCGGAATTCCTGCCTGGGACCTATTGCAAGAGCGTGTCCGTCATGGGTGGGCACGCCTCCCCCTTGGCCTTTCATTGCCAGGTTGGCATTGGAGTGAAAAGGACCAGGTCTGGCTTGGCCCGCGCGACATGAAGAGAAAGTAGCCGATTTTGAGGTGTTTGCGTGCACGCAGCCACCTTAAATTCGGCTACTTTCTCAAGGGCCTGAGCAGTTAACTCACTGGCAAATTATGGACCCCCAATTGTGTTCCACAAGCTACTCTTTTATACTTTGGGCAGAGCAATCGACTGTTGTTTCTGATATTTCCCCTTCTTATCAGCGTAAGAAATGTCACAGGGTTCATCCGCTTCAAAAAAAAGGACCTGGGCAATGCCCTCGTTCGAGTATATTCTGGCTGGAAGTGGGGTTGTGTTGGATATTTCGAGGGTGACAAACCCTTCCCATTCTGGTTCAAAGGGTGTGACGTTGACAATAATTCCGCAGCGGGCATAAGTGGATTTTCCCAGGCAGACGGTGAGCACGCTGCGCGGGATGCGAAAATATTCGATTGTGCGCGCCAGAACGAAGGAATTAGGGGGAATGACGCAAACATCCCCTCTAAAATCGATCATCGAGCGCGGGTCAAAGTTTTTTGGGTCAACCACCGCAGAGAAGACATTAGTAAATATCTTATATTCATCCGCGACACGGATATCATAACCATAAGATGAAGTGCCATAAGAAATGACTCCCGGGCGGACCTGGGTATCGGCGAACGGTTCGATCATGTGTTGTTCAAGCGCCATTTTACGGATCCAGTGATCGGGTTTTAGTCCCATGATAGCTCCTTAAAAATTGATTTGCCCACGTGATGACAAAGTTTGTTTGAGTTGGTCTGCCAACTGGCTGGTCTCATTCTCGAAGGTTTTTAATTGTTCTAGAAGTGGCTGGCCCAGAGATTGATCGCTCAGGTTGAGTGTGTTGGTACGGATGTTCAGCCCAGCGCCCGCCATTGCCGCCTGGCAAAGCGCCCCCGCTGTGCCAGCATCTGAGATCGCATTGAGGTTGCCCTGGCTGGCCACGATTACGGCCAGTTTCAGTACACTGATGGTTTTACCAGCAACCTGCAATGGCACTTCGGCAGCATGCAGGGAGGTGGCCTGGATGGCAACCGCGCGCACCTGCTGCTGTTCGGGGGTGTCTTTGGGTAGGTGACTGGCCTGCATGAACAATTCAAATGCCGCCGCGTCCTGTTGGACTGCCTGGGTCAACTCGCTGCGCAGGGCTTCAGTTTGCGCCAGCACCTCCCACATTTGAGCTTCGACCAGGGCATATTTTTTCTTGCCCACCGTCAGTCGGGCGACCATTGCCACCAGGGCAGCGGCCATGGCCGCGGTGTAGGCAGCGGCAGAACCGCCGCCTGGAGTCGGCGCGCCAGACGCCAGATTATCAAGGAAAGAGTGGGGTTGGAGGGAGCTGGCTGGCGCATTCTTTTCCGCCAGCAGATCAAACAGACGCGTTTCAAGGATCTGGTTGGGTTCAAATTCATCCAGCCCAGTGTACCACCTGGCGGCGTCCACCAGCGCTTCTTGAGGCGCCAGGCCAACCAACTCACAATGGTGGATGTTAGCGCCGTAGCGCTGCGCCTCGCGGCGCACCATTTCGACCACGCGCGCGATGGGCGTCTGGCGATAATTAGTCAGGTTCATCGAAACCTGGGCGCGTCCATTTACCAGGATTCCCATGGCTTTGACATAACGCAGCCCGCCGTTAGAGTTTCGTACAGCCCGAGCAATCTTTTGCGCGGCGGGAATATCGTCGGTGGTCAGGTAAACGTTAAAGGCAATCAGAGGTTGGCGTGCGCCGATCACAGTTGCGCCAGCACCGGTCATACGCGCTGGACCAAAATCGGGATACCGGTTCGGGTGGGTGGCAATTTCGTTTTTAAGGACTTCATACTGCCCCTGGCGAATATCTTCCAGGTTGTGGCGATCAGGGCGTGTGGCCGCCTCTTCATACAGGTATACTGGGATTTCAAGCTCGCTGCCTACCCGCTGGCCTAACCGTCGCGCTATTTCCACGGCGTCTTGCATAGTCATATCCGAGATAGGCACAAAAGGCACCACATCCGTAGCACCGATGCGAGGATGTTCGCCCGTATGATGGTCCAGGTCAATTAATTGAGCGGCCTTGGCAATGGCCTGGAAAACAGCCTCTTCCATCTGGGTGGGTTCGCCGACCAGCGTAATCACGGTGCGGTTGTGGTCCAGGTCTGAATGCCGGTCAAGCACATGCACGCCTTGGGTGTTGGCCATCGTCTGGAGGATGGCTTCTACCACTTCGGGGCGGCGCGCCTCGGAGAAATTGGGAATACATTCAACCAGAGGTGTGGGCATATCATCTCCATCTTCAAAATGAATGCCCCATTATACCTTGGGATCGGCCAGGATTTGTCGGTTCTTCAAATTTCCGTGGAATGGAATTCACCACGGAAATTCACACTAAGCCGATTTGTCAATCGTCAGGACAGTCTGGATCCGTTAAGGGCGAAAATTTTTACTAAAATCAATCCAAAATGCGGCCTATTCTAACGGTAAATCCCAAAGAACCGTAGAATGAGTTATTTTAAAACTTTGTAACTGCTCAGGCTCATGCGAAAAAGCCCCGAATTTGAGGTGTTTGTGGGTACGAAGTACCCACAAACACCTCAAATTCGGGGCTTTTCATTGCATAGCTGAGTAGTTACAAAACTTTGTGCTAAAATTATTTAGACCGATTCTATGCAAACGGTCTAAAGCCTTTTACGCCCGCCATGGGATGGAATATTTGTTTAACCAGGAGGCGGTATGTGTGGCCGTTTTATATTGTCCTTAGATCCGGGTGACCTGAAAGAAGAGCTTGGCCTGGGCGTGCTCCCTGTTGAGATGCGCCCGCGTTATAACATTGCCCCTACCCAACCAGTGGCCGTGGTGCTCGATGGCGCCACCCGGGATGTGGTTATGTTTCATTGGGGACTGGTGCCGGGCTGGGCTAAAGATCCCAGCATTGGCAGCCGGATGATCAATGCACGCAGCGAAACCCTGTCAGAAAAGCCATCTTTTCGTAATGCTTTTTCACACCGGCGGTGTCTGATCCTCACTAATGGATTTTATGAATGGGAGAAAGTGGATGGTAAAAAGATACCTTATTTCATCCACCTGGTGTCTGGTAAACCCTTCGTCTTTGCCGGCTTATGGGAGGTGTGGCATTCGCCTGAAGGGGGCGTGTTAAATTCTTGCACCATCATTACCTGTCAGGCTAACGAAATGGTTGGAAAATTGCACGAGCGCATGCCTGTCATTATCCCTCCCGATCAGCAGGCAAGCTGGCTGGACGCCAAAGGTCAGACAGCCAGTCTACAAAAACTGCTTGTCCCTTATCCTGGGGTTGAAATGTCGATGTACCCGGTCTTGCCGGTGGTTAATAACCCAACGTTCGATTCCCCAGACTGTTTAAAAAGCGCTATATGACCCAACGTATTCTGTCTGTCGATGATAATCCCATTAATTTAAAAGTTGTTTCAGATACCCTGGTGCACGCGGGCTACGAGGGGATTACGGCCAACAGCGGACCAGAGGCGCTTAGCCCCGTCAATGAAATTCGTCCTGATCTGATCATCCTGGATGTGACGACGCCAGATATGAATGGTTATGACGTCTGCCGCCGGCCGCGGGAAAGACCTGAAACAGTTCATGCCCCCATCGTCATGCTGACTGCCCACGACACCCTCGAAGAAAAAATCAAGGGGTTTGAAGCCGGGGCGAATGAATACCAGTCAAAACCTTTCCAGCCGGCAGAGTTGGCGATGCCGCGAAAACCCGAGCAAAGTGAACTGATCACGGCCGAGAAAGTTAATCCCGTCCTGGAATCCCTGTGTACTCGTAACTACTCCGCCATGTAAAGAAAGTTACCGAGTTTGAGGTGTTTGCGGGTGCTCCGCACCCGCAAACACCTCAAACTCGGGCTTTTCCAAACACGTCAAAGTAGTTACAAATAATCTTGTACAAGGTATAAACCTTGCATCGTTTTACTTTTACTGATGGTTAACGAATAGACTATCTTATGCGCATGCCTTTATCAATCCGGATGAAAGTTCTCCTGGCCATTGGGTTAACCCTGTTTACATTGGTCGTTGGAGTCTCTTTCGTATCATCCACAATCCTGCTGAACGGGTTTACCCATCTTGAGGATCAAATATCTACTCAAAATGTAGCCCGCGTGCTTAATGTGGTTACGGATGATATCGCCGGTCTTGAACAGACGAATTCGGATTGGGCCAATTGGACTGATACTTATGCTTTTATACAGGATCATAACCAGGCCTACATTGATAATCATTTGAGTTTAGCTACTTTCCTGGATCTTCAACTTAACCTGATGGTTTTTATCCAGCCAGATGGCCATGTCATATGGGGCCGGCGCCGGGCCAACGCTGAAAGGCTGGTCGATTTAACTCAGACGGATATCGATCTGCTCAACCAAAATGGCTTGTTAAAACCGGTGACCGACCCGGTAAAAGGTCTGGTTAACCTGCCTGAGGGTCCTGTGTTATTTTCTTTACGTTCAGTCTTTGATTCCTTTGGGCAGGGACCGGCACATGGGACGCTCTTGATCGGGCGTGCATTGGACGAATATGAGCAGGCGCATTTATCAACGGTGACACGCTACAATATTTCTTTTGTGCCGATTAATCCAAATATAACCCCCGAGTTGAAGGCACTTTTAAACGGTTTTTCTAAAAACAACCCGGTACAGGTACGCGTTCTGGATCCAAACACCCTGACGGGTTATGCTTTATTGTATGGCGTGGATGGCCAGCCGGGCTTGCTGCTAAAAATTGAGTTTCCACGTGTCATTTATCAGCAAGGCCAGATAGCGGTGCGCTATCTCGTGATCGCCCTGATCCTGATGGGGATTATTTTCCTGGCGATCAGCCTCCTCCTGGCTGACCGGTCGGTGTTGGTGCGCCTGACCAGCCTGACTCGCCAGGTTGATAATATCGGACGGTTAGAAGATCCCAGCCGGCGGGTGGTGATGAACGGGCGGGATGAATTTACCCATCTTTCCGATTCAATCAACAATATGCTGTCGGAACTGCAGCTTTCCAACCAACATCAGGTAAAGAGCGATGAGCGTTACCGCGCTGTGGTTGAACAGGCCCAGGAAGGCTTTGCCCTGGTTGATGTGAACACCCTGCGGGTTACGGATGCGAACCGTGCTTTTTGTAGTTTGCTGGGTATCTCAGCCGATACCATCCAGGACCTGACCCTTTTCCACTTTATCCGGCGCACAGACCAGACCCTGGAAGAAATTAAACAAGGCCGGCCATTCGGAGGAGAATTTCGCATCACACGTCCAGATAGTTCTTTCCTGGAGGTTGAGGTTAATGTGACCCTGGTCTCTTATCACGGCCGCCAGTTGTATTACGTGATTGCCAGAAACATCAGCGGGCGAAAACGCATGCAAAACGAGCTGCAGCGCCGCCTGGATGAGTCCTTGTTATTTAATCGTGTGATTGCAGCGTCGACTTCAGCACTGGAACCCACTGCCATTCTGACCACAGTATGCGTTGAGCTGGCCCGTTATTTCAACCTGCCACAGGTATGCGCTGCTCTGCTGGATGAAGCCACGCATGAATTTAAAATTGTTGCGGAGTCCAGTGACACAGAATCGCCAACCTTGATCGGGAAGGTGATGCTGATTAATAATGACGCGGTGATGCAAGCGATTAATGAATCACATGCGCCGATGGTGATCTCTGAAGACCAGCTTTCACCGATGGATAAAGAGTTTAAAGGGATAAAATTTGCCCCTGGTTCCGCTTCAATCATGATTTTACCCTTGATTATTCGGAATCAAGGGGTTGGAATTGTGCGTCTAAACGCTTTTGAACGTAGAGAATTCACCCGCGAAGAAATGGTTCTGGCGCAAAATATTGCCTCATCGGCCAGCCAGGCAGTCGAAAATGCCCAACTTTATACCGAGCTCCAGGAAAAACTGGTTAAACAACGCTGGGCGGAGGCGGCTCTCGAAAGGCGTGAAGAATACCTTGGTGCTCTGGTCGAAGTGCAGCGCCTGCTGCTCACCTCGCACCGCAAGGATATCTTTTATTCCCGGGTCTTAGAACCTTTAGGGATGGTAACTGGCGCGAACCGGGTGTATATATTTATCAACCACATTGATGAAGCCGGGCACGAGGTGACCAGCCAGAGGGCTGAATGGGTGGCAGAGGGGATCAATCCAGAACGAGAAAATCCCGTCCTCCAATCCATCTCGTACGATCGGGTTTTACCACAGTGGAAGGAAATTCTTTCGCATGAAGGTATTATCACCGGGGTCGTCGACGAGTTTTCAGAGGAAGTCCGGGCGATATTCATGCCATTGGGAATTTATTCCATTCTGGTACTGCCATTAACCGTAAACGGCCAGTTTTTTGGTTTTATCGGTTTTGATAATTACGATCCGGACCGTAAATGGGAGAAATCTGAAATATCTTTACTCAGGGTAGCGGCTTCGGCGATCTCGCTTGCCGAGGAACAAAACCAGGCCGAAACCGCGCTGCGCAAGAGCGAATCCAATTACCGCCTGGTGGTGGACAGTGTAAAAGAGGTGATCTTCCAGATCGACCTGCGCGGTAACTGGATGTTTGTCAACCAGGCCTTTACTGAGATATTTGGTTTTCTTGCCACAGAAAGCATTGGCACGCCCTTCCTTAATTATATTGACCTGGAAGACCGGCAGATGGCGCAGGAGATGGTCCAGTCTCTTCTGAATGGTACGCAAGAGTTTGTTGAGGACGAAATTTGCGCGATTTATAAAGATGGGCGCTCAGGGTGGATCAACATGTTTGCCCGCTTGACCCAGGACGATCAAGGTCAGGCGATTGGCATTTCGGGGACTATAACCGATATCACGCAACGTAAGTTAGCCGAATATGAGCGCCGGCGCAGCGAAGAATCGATCCGCGCGCTGTACACCATCACCGCTTCACAAGAAATGGACTTTACCGCAAAAGTTCAAGCACTGCTGGTAATGGGCTACGAGCATTTTGCCTTGGACTGTGGAACCTTAAGCCACGTGGTTGGTGAGCAGTTGCAGATTGTGGAAGCTTCATGCATGGATGGTCATTTGGTATCAGGGAATGTGTATCACCTGAATGACACCTATTCGCTCAATTTACTCGAGAGTGGTGAGCCTTTGGCCATCGAAAACGCGGGGGCCAGCCAATGGAAATCGCATCCTTGTTATCGATTGACCCAAACAGAGGCATACCTGGGAGCCCCAGTCAAGCTGACCGGGGTCATCTTTGGCACGCTGGTATTTTCCAGCCAGAGCCCGCACAAAGAAATATTTACTTCTGCTGATAAAGAGTTCATCCGCCTGATGGCGCAGTGGGTGGGGGGAGAAATTGAACGCCAGCAGTATATTCAGCAGTTGCAAAATGATGCCGCTGAAATCGAGAAGAAAAATAACGCTTTGGCTGAAGCACGCGATCAAGCGCTGGATGCTTCACGACTAAAATCTGAGTTCCTGGCAACCATGAGTCACGAGATCCGCACACCCATGAATGCGGTGATTGGCATGGCTGAGCTGCTGCTCGACACGGGACTGACCACTGAACAAGTTGAATATGCCGGCACGGTACGCGATTCGGCCCAGGTGCTGTTGACCTTGATTAATGATATCCTCGATTTCTCGAAGATCGAGGCTGGCAAGATGACCCTCGAGGCGATCGAATTTGACCCGGTCACTATCATCGAAGGGACAACTGAATTGTTTACTGCCAAGAGCCGCGAAAAGGGCCTGGCCTTGATGATTTTTGTCTCCCCTGAAATACCCCGCAAGCTGCGCGGGGACCCGGTACGTTTACAGCAGATTTTAATTAACCTGGTAGGGAATGCGCTCAAATTTACCCCACAAGGTGAGATCGTGGTGCGGGTGATGCCGGTGAAACTATACGAAGTCGAAATAATGCTGCGCTTTGAGGTGAGTGATACGGGTATTGGCCTTTCAGAGACGGCACGTAAAATACTTTTCCAGCCTTTTACCCAGGCAGATGGCAGCACCACGCGTAAATACGGTGGAACGGGTCTGGGTTTGGCCATCTCCAAGCGCCTGGTTGAGCTGATGGGTGGTGAGATCGGTGTCGAAAGCGAGGAAGGCAAAGGCTCCACTTTCTGGTTTACCGCGGTCTTTAGTTTGAGCACGGTGGCTGGTCAAGCACAACATCCGCCGCAAAAAGAAGGCTTCCATGGACTGGCTGTCTTGTTGGTGGACGACAGCGCCACGCACCGCCTGATTTTAAGCGCCTACCTGCAATCGTGGGGGATCAAGGTGGATGAAGCTACGAATGGCTTGCAGGCTTTAGAGATATTGCGCTCCGCCTGCGAACGACATGAGGCGTATTCCCTGGCGATTGTGGATATGGTGATGCCTGGTCTGGATGGGTTTGGCCTCCTGAACGAGCTCGAGCAGTCCGGTGTGCTCGCGGTGACTCGTTTAATCCTGATGACCGCTTTTGACCACCGCAACCAGGGTGAACAGGCGCTTAAAAAAGGCTTTTCGGCTTATCTACTCAAACCGGTCAAACAGTCTGTTTTATATGACACCATCGTAAACGTCATTGCGGGCAAGGTGGGTCTACCCCCGGAGGTTGTCGAATTTAAGGAAAATAACATTAGCCGCTCGGATGAACGTTTCATCGCAATCCACCCGGCGGGCGAGAGGTCCGAAAATAAGGGCCTGGTGCTTCTGGCCGAAGACAACCTGGCCAACCAGCGCCTGGCGATTGTCCAACTGCAGAAATTAGGGTACCAGACGGAAGCGGTGTTAAATGGACGCCAGGCAGTTGAAGCGATTTTAAATGATTCTGACCGTTATTCACTGGTCTTGATGGACTGCCAGATGCCTGAAATGGATGGGTTTGCCACGACGCGGGTGGTACGCAAGGCGGAAGCTAAAACTGGGAAACATATCCC
>DAIQPZ010000064.1:0-13126 GCA_036787065.1 Anaerolineaceae bacterium | reverse complement strand
CCGATACACGTTCGTGGATGGACCCCACCGATGGTGATAAAACGGATAAAACCATGATCATCAATATGGGTCGCCATCACGCCGATTTCATCCATATGCGCTGAAAGCATCACTTTCAAGCCACCCGCCTGCCTGGCCCCTTTGCGCGCAATCAGATTCCCCAGCGCATCAACTTTTATTTCGTCAGCGACGCTTGCAATCTCAGCTCGAATGATTTCGCGGATAACTTGCTCGGAGCCCGAAGGACCGGGCGTTTCAACCAGCGATTTAATTAAAGATTTCATAAAAACCTCGTAAAAACATCCATGGTATCAAGTTATTTACTGCTCAGGCACAGGTGAATAAGGTCCGAATTTTAGGTGTTTGCGCTTAATTGGTAAGCGCAAACACCTAAAATTCCGGGACTCTCTTTCCGTAGCTGAGTAGTTACTCAAGTTATTGCCTTGGGTCAAGCAGAATCGTTCCCGGCAATCGTTTTAATACGGCTTGCAGCAAAGCCAGAGTATTCTTCCAATCCTCTAACCTGGCAACGCAGATGGCGGTATGCAGATAACGGCATGGCATTGAAATCGAAATACTGGGAATCCCCATGCGCTGCTTGTGAATTGTCCCGGCATCCGTCCCACCGCCTCCCGGCTGGCGGAGCTGGTAAGGAATGCCTTCATCTTCCGCTGTGGACATGATGTAGCGTACCAGCCTGGGATCCGACAGGGTGCTGGAATCGGCCAGATAAACCGCGGGGCCCGCACCCAAGCGGGTATTATAGGCTGTATTTTCGGCACCATCCCAGGTGGGCAGATCGTTTGCCGGGGTCGTGTCGACCACAATCGCCAGGTCGGGGTTTAATGCATAGGCCGCTACCCTGGCGCCGCGTGCACCAATTTCTTCTTGAACGGTAAACGCCGCCAATAAATCAATGTTATCTGGCGCGTGTTTAACCAGCTCGATCAATGTCGCCACACCCTGGCGGTTGTCTAAAGCCTTTGCCATGAGACTCGGCCCGGATAGTTGAAAACGAGTCGCAAATACAGCGTGCTGCCCGATCTTCGCCTTGCTACTCCCTTCAGGTCCGAGGTCAATCCGCATAGCATCAATGGGGATGGGATGCCGGCGTTCCTCGCGGGTCGTCAGGTGAATAGGTTTGGCCCCAATGACCCCAGGGACGTGATCGCACCCTACCAGGATCGATTTCCCTGAAAGATGCCTGACGTCGATCCCGCCCACCTTTGCGAAAGTGAACAGGCCGTTATCGTTGTCTTCAACCAGCATAAAACCGACCTCATCCATATGGGCTGACACCATCACGCGCAAGCGGTTTTCGCCTGTCCCCTGGCGGGTCACCAGCACATTACCCAGCGCATCAACTTTTAGCATATGAGCAAAAGGCCGCATCTGTTCAAGGACAATTTTGCGGACTTCGCCTTCATCCCCTGAAACGCCACTGGCGTTGCACAGGCTTTCTAGAAGGACAACCTGTTCAGGGCCAAATTCAGGGTGCGTGGGGGTCAAATCGCTGTTCATACTCATGAGTTAATCATCCCAGGTAATCTTCTCGATATAATCGGGTTCCAATTGGGCGATGAATTCAGCCATCAATCGCCCGGATCGCTCAATATCCTTTAAGGAAACCACTTCGACCGGCGTGTGCATATAGCGCAGCGGGATCCCGAGCACCACACACGGGATACCTTCCGCCACAATCTGGATCCCCATGGCATCAGTACCCGACATTTGAGGCATCACATCGATATGGATGGGGATCTCCAGTTTTTCCGCCAGTTCCTTCATGGTCTTATATAAAGCAGGGTGGCAGTTGGGTCCAATCCCCAGGCTGACCCCTTTTCCGAGGGGAAAAGCGCCATAATCGGATGAGCCAGGTCCTTTTGCGAAGGTGACATCAACCACTATAGCCAGGTCCGGACGGATCTCAAAGGGCGACGTCAGCGCGCCTCCCAGTGTCTCCTCTTCTTGAACGGAAGCCACCGCCCATACATCCCAGGCATGCGCGCGCTGCTGCAACCCTTGCAAGCAGACGGTAGCAGCCGCCACCGAGGCGCGGTTGTCCAGCGAATGACCGCAGATCGCATTGCCCGCGAGATCGATCGGAACCTGGGCAAAAGAGACCTGGTCACCCACCCGCACCTTTTCAGCCACGTCCGCGGGTTCAAGCCCGGTATCCACCCATAAGTATTCTATACCCACCGGGTCATCTTTGTAAGCTTCCGGCAGCAGCCGGGAGGGTGGCTGCACCACTACACCAGGCAGGGCTACAATTCCATGAATAATCACCGGTTGGCCAGGCAGAATACGCGCATCCACACCGCCCACCTCGGTGATACGGAGAAAGCCATCGACGGCGCCGGTGACCATCAAACCAATCGCATCCATGTGGGTTGACAAAATCAGCCTGGGGCGAGGCAAAGGCGCTATACCATATCGCAGGCCGTGCAAGCTGCCTAACCGGCTCAGGCTGATTTCATTGACCAAGGGTTTCCAGGCTTCCTGGATGAGACTGGCTATAGGGGATTCATCTCCCGAAAGTCCAGAAACAGAAAGCATCGATTTAAGGAAAGGTAGAAGTTCTGTCATAAGATTAATATCCACATCATTACGGCGCGCTGGTTTGGATCTGAGTAGCTGCTGGAACTGGGGTTTGGGTTGCGGTCGGTGGCTGAGGTGTATTAGACGGCGCCAAGGTGAAGGTAGGTGTAGCTGGGGGATGTGTGGCCGTCAGCGTCTGGGAAGGCGTCGGTGCCCGGGTGGCCGTCAGCGTGGGTGGAACAGGCGTCGAGGTTGGCGAAGGCGGGACAGCCGTTGCGCTTGGCGACACAACCGTTTCAGTCGGGGTAAGAGTGGGTGTGGTGGTATGGGTCAATGTGGGTGTCACCGTCAAGGTTGGACTGCTGTCTGGCGTCAGTGTAACGGTCGCGGTCAAGGCGATGGTAACCGATGGGAAGGGTGTGGCCGAAACAAATGGGGTCAGCGTGTTTTCAATCGTCTTACTCGGTGTGAGGATCATCGTGGGGGTGCCAGTTCCGGCAGTCCGCGCATTGGGACCATACTGAAAAATGACCAACCCAAGACAATAACATGGGATTGTAGCAGCTACAATAATTAGCAATACAATTCGAGTTCTGGCTCGGCCGGTCACATTTCGCAACATGAAATCCCTTATTTTTATCCAGTCAGATTGACCCACTTATACACCAAGTATATTATCACTTATCGTTAGGGTGTGACAAGGATATACGTCGCATCTTTAGGATTTCTCAAATGAAATAAAAATCGTTAAAGCTCAGCCAAGAGAAGAGGGTCTCCGAATTTGAGGTGTTTGCGGGTGCTTCGCACCCGCAAACACCTCAAATTCAGGCTGTATTCACGTGTGCCTGGGCAGTAACGAATCATCATCCGATGAAGCTCATTCTGCCCAGTGTTGCTAATTTATGGTACAAATAAGTTAATGCATTGGGTTTACCTTTCTCCCCATTTTGATGATATCGCTCTATCATGCGGCGGACTGGTCTGGGAGCAGACCCATTCCGGCGATCGGGTTGAAATTTGGACAGTTTGCGCTGGCGATCCACTGAATATTCCGCTCTCACCCTTCGCGCAAGAACTGCACGAACGCTGGAAAACCGGTACAGAAGCCGTTGCCGACCGCCGCCAGGAAGATATGCGGGCCGACCTAATTCTAGGCGCTGCCTACCGCTACTTTAATTGGCCTGACTGCATCTACCGCTTTCGCCATGATAATGGACAGCCCGTGATCGGTGGTGAATATGATTTGTTCCACGCCAGCCCTGAAGAGAACTTAGTCAGCGATCTGACTGTACTTTTGAAAAAAACCGTTCCGAAGGGCGCGCGCCTGGTATGTCCTATGGCGCTCGGTGATCATATCGACCATCATTTCACCCGCCTGTCGGCAGAACGCAGCGGTATGCCACTCATCTATTATCCAGATTATCCATATATCCTCAATTTACCGGCTATTCTAGAAAAGATGGAACATTCTTACTCAGATCCAGCGGTCATAATGGGGATCAATTCACCATCCATTCTACCGCCGGGCCATGCGGATCTGGCGAAGGCATGGGCACGCTTACCCATGGCACTTTCAACAGAAGCGCTAAAAGCCTGGCAAAGCGCCATCGCTGCTTACCATTCTCAAATCAGCACGTTTTGGACAGGTTTACCCGAAATGGAACTGGCTATTAATAATTATTGGGCAGGCGGTGGGGGGCGCTTGTGGCAAATTAAATGAAATGAATGGCGTCCTTGCTAAAGCCCCTGATTTATGTTATGATATATTTAAGGCGTTAAGTAGGGATAAAATCCTTCTCGGCGCTATTTTCGTTTTATAAAATTGCTCCAGCCTGGAGTAGTTTTTTTAACCAATTTGGCAAGTTCATTTCACCAAGTCACCATAAAGGATAGGACAAGTAAATGACCACTTCATTCCTCACTCGTGAAGGGTACCAGAAGCTCCAGGAGGAACTGGATTTTCTTCGCTCAACCAAGCGGCAAGAGATCGCTAATCGCTTGCACGAGGCGATGGAAGGTGGAGAATTAATCGAAAACGCTGAATACGAAGCGGCCAAGAATGAACAGGCTTTCGTTGAAGGCCGGATTAAAGAACTCGAAATTCTCCTGGCGACTGCCCGCGTGATCGGAGATACCGATCGGGTGGACACGGTCCAGGTAGGTTCCAAAGTAACCATACAAGAAGAGGGTGGTTCGCCCGAAATTTATACCATCGTGGGCGCGGCTGAAGCCAATCCACGCGCAGGACGAATTTCAAATGAATCTCCCCTGGGTAAATCCCTTTTGAACCGGCGTCCCGGTGAGCGCGCCCAGGTCGACGCACCCGCGGGTGTCTTCTCGGTGGTTATCATCAAGGTAGAGTAAATTGGGGCTCGATTGACCAGCCCCGCCCAGTCATTGCTGGACGGGGCTTTTTTTTATCATTGGAGGTCTTTGGGAATTGCCGTGGTAAAGCCCCTTCCAAGGGAAATCCCAGAGAACCATCAGTAGAAAGCGATGCTAAAAATGGAAGAAGAATTATCAAACCTGGAACAAACCCGTCTCGAAAAATTACACCGCATGCAGGCGGCTGGAATCGATCCTTACCCGCCTCGTTCAGCGGTGACCCATACCTCGGCAGAAGCCATTAAGGCATTTGAGGCGAGCGAAGCCGCGGCCAAAGACAGCGCAGTGCCCCCAACCTCAATTGAGGCCACCCTGGCTGGCCGGCTGCGCGCCATTCGCCCAATGGGAAAACTAATCTTCGCCCACATCGAAGACCGCAGCGGGCGCATACAGCTCTTCTTCCGCGTTAACGATCTGGGACCTGACCAGATGGATTTCTTCACCCGCGAATTTGACCTGGGCGATTTTATTCAGGCCACAGGCACCCTCTTTCGCACCCGCACAGGCGAGATTACCCTGCACGTGCATGCGTTTAACATGCTGGCGAAATCCCTGATCCCACTGCCTGCGGCCAAAGATGAAGTTATCGACGGGAAAATTGTCCGTCATGCCGTTTTAACCGATGCGGAAACCCGTTACCGCCAACGATATGCCGACCTGGCCGCCAATCCGGAAGTCCGCCAGATCTTTCGCGAGCGGGCCGCGGTGATTAAAGCCCTGCGCCAGTTCCTGGACGACCAGGATTTCCTGGAAGTCGAGACGCCCATCCTGCAGCCCATTTATGGCGGTGCGGCGGCCCGTCCTTTTGTGACCTTTCACAACCAACTCAAACAAGAGTTGTACCTGCGCATCTCCTTCGAATTGTATCTGAAACGCCTGCTGGTTGGCGGGCTCGATAGGGTGTATGAAATTGGGCGCGATTTTCGCAATGAGGGTGTTTCCTTCAAACACAACCCTGAATTCACCCAACTTGAATTTTACATGGCGTACACCGATTACCATGGGATCATGGTGATGACTGAAAACATGATTGCCTATGTAGCTGACAAGGTGTATGGCCGCCGTAAATTCTCTTTTCAAGGTCAAGAGCTCGACCTGACCCCGCCCTGGCGACGGCTAGAGTTGCGCCAGGCGTTGATTGACGCCACAGGCATCGATATCGATTCAACCCAAACCAGCGAGAGCCTGGCTGACGCAATGACCCAAAAAGGGCTAAAATTCAAACCCGGTATTTCTCGGGGAAAGTTAATCGACGGCATGATTGGAGATTTCCTCGAACCCATTTTGATCCAACCCACTTTCCTGTATGATTACCCCCGTGATATCTCTCCACTGGCAAAAAACAAACCTGGAGACCCATCAACGGTTGAACGTTTTGAAGGCTTTGTGGCTGGCTTTGAGCTGTGCAATGCTTTTTCTGAGTTAAACGACCCGCTCGAACAGGAAGCTCGCTTCCTCGAAATGGGTCGGGCTTATGCCGCTGACGACGAAGAACGCCATCCTATGGATGAAGATTACCTGCGCGCATTGAGCTACGGCATGCCCCCCACGGGTGGTTTTGGAATGGGGGTTGACCGTCTGCTCATGCTGCTCACCGATCATCACAGCATCCGCGAAGTCATTCTCTTCCCACCCTTGCGAAAGAACGACGAAGAATAAGGTTCTTGGCAGGTATGCGGGGTTCCATAGTTCCCCGCATACCGCCAGCGATCCAGTATGATGCGGCCCAAAATCGTGTAAAATAAAGTCATGCAAGCTCAACCTTCCCTCAGGCTTGTTGTCATTTGTGCCGGCGATTTGGTCGCATTAGGCCTGGTGACGCTGATTGGCTTTGCCACGCATGGTGAATTAACCCGTTTAGGACCGCGTTTATTGACCACTTTAATTCCCCTGGTGGCAGCCTGGGTCTTGATCGCTCCCTGGTTGGGTGTATTTAACCTGAAATACACCCAGGCTCCGCTTGAATTGTGGCGCCCGGTCCTGGCTATGTTGTTGTCTGCACCCATGGCCGGTTGGCTGCGCGGTCTGATGCTGGGTGCGCCGGTCATCCCCGTATTCGTGCTTGCCTTAGGCGTAACGGCGGCTTTCGGGCTGTTGATCTGGCGCGGTTTGTTCCTGGTGAGCGCCCGCTGGTGGGGACAAACCAGGATAAGGGGTCAAAATGGATGAACAGGCACTGGTAAAAGACGCCCTGGGCGGCGATCTGGATGCGTTTAACCGCCTGGTCCTGGCCTACCAGGATATGGCCTTTAACCTGGCTTATCGCATGCTTGGCGATGACAGCTCCGCCAAAGATGTTACCCAGAAGGCTTTCATCTCTGCATATCGGGGGCTTACGGGGTACCGCGGCGGGTCTTTCCGCTCGTGGGTGCTCAAAATGGTCACCAATGCCAGCTATGATGAACTGCGCCAGCGCAAACGCCATCCGACTACTCCGCTGGAACCCGAGCTGGACGATGATGAGGAAATCGAGTCACCACGCTGGTTAGCGGATAATAGTCCATCCCCTGAAGAATCGGTCGAACGTGCTGAGCTGGAAGATGCTATCCAAAATTGCCTGAGTGATCTTCCGGATGATTTTCGCATCATCGTGGTGCTGGTCGACGTTGAGGGCCTGGGTTATGAGCAGGCAGCGGCAGCTACCGGCAATCCATTGGGAACTATCAAAAGCCGGCTGGCCAGAGCTCGATTGAGAATGAGAAACTGTCTGCAGGGTTACTGGGAACTTATACCCGCCATTTTCCGTCTGGATCATGAGCGCACCACATGAAAGATAAACTCACACCTCAAGATTCGCAGACGTTAACGGCTTACCTGGATGATCGCCTATCCCCCAGAGAAAAGGCCTATCTGGAAGCTCGCCTGCAACAGCAAAGCGAGCTTCGCGATGAGCTGGAAGCTCTGAAACAAACGCGATTAATGCTGCGTGCGCTTCCCAAACGCCGCGCGCCGCATAATTTCACCCTCTCGCCCGCCATGGCGCCTCGCCGGCCCATGCCACAATTTTTCCCGGTGTTTCGTTTTGCTTCGGCGCTGGCCGGTGTGCTGTTAGTTGCCGCCTTTTTGGGTCAATATGTCCTGGGTGGCAGGACCTCAACTTCTCAGAATGCCGCCCCAGCGGCTTTTGCAGTATCAGGTAATAATATGATGGCGACATCTGCGCAGGCAGATACGGCAAACAAAGCGGCCATCATCATCCTGTGGGGGACGCCAACCGATCCCTCCATAGCGGAAGGTTTGGGTGGAGCCCGCGGGGGTGGGGGCCCGGGATTCAATGCAAGCGCTCCTGAAACGAATAATTCCGCCAACGCCAGCAATAGTGGAACCGCCTCGAAAGCGTCTACCCAGAAAGCAGGTGTCCTATCCACAGCACAACCTATGGCAGTGACGCCCAGTGCCCCAGCCGATCATAACAGCCCGCCTGTATATCTCCAACCAGAGTCGACTCAAACGCCAATGGGCAACCCGACCGAAGAAGCAACTGAAGCGCCTCTACCAGCTGCACCTCAAGCACCTTCCGAAAACAGCGCCCAGGCCACACCTACAGAGAATGCAACTCTCAGTGGCAGCCCCATTTTAGGCGTTCAACCCCCAGGCGAACAAAACACACCGGAACCTACCGTCATGATCCCGGCTCAAGAACCGCCCAATGCACCCGTACCAATCTGGGGATGGATCGAAGCGGGTCTGGTGATGGCAGGTGTGACCCTGGCTCTGGCGGCTTATTATTTCTATCGCAAAGAAAAATAAAGTGGTCGAATTTAATGTATTTGCGGGTGCGAAACACCTCCAAATACCTTAAATCCGACCACTTTTCATCATTAATTACAATCCGGCTGCCTGGCGAAGTTTCGCCGCCCGATCGGTGTGTTCCCAGGTCAGATCCAGGTCATCCCGTCCAAAATGGCCATAGGCAGCCGTCTGACGGAAAATAGGCCGGCGCAGGTTAAGATCGTGAATGATCGCACCCGGTCGAAGGTCAAAGATATCTCTCACCAGGTCAGATATCTTCTGATCCGGAATGACCCCTGTGCCAAAGGTCTCGACATTGATGCTTATCGGATGGGCAACCCCAATGGCGTAAGCCACCTGAATTTCGCAGCGATCCGCTAATCCAGCCGCCACGATATTCTTGGCAACCCAGCGAGCAGCATAAGCCCCCGACCGGTCCACTTTGGTCGGGTCTTTACCACTAAAGGCGCCACCCCCATGGCGACCCATGCCGCCGTAAGAATCGACAATAATTTTACGCCCGGTTACCCCAGCGTCTCCCATTGGGCCGCCGATGACAAAGCGTCCGGTAGGATTAACAAAAATCTTCATCTTGTCATCTACCATCTCACGCGGGAGGATTGGGAAAATGATATGCTCCATCACCGCTTCGGCGATATCCGCGTGGCTGATTTCTGGGGCATGTTGGGTGCTGACCAACACCGTATCGATCCGGGCCGGTTTTCCATACTGGTATTCAACCGTCACCTGGGTCTTGCCATCCGGGCGCAGCCAGGGCAAGGTCCCCGATTTCCGCACCACGCTCAACTGTCGAGCCAGCTTGTGTGCCATGTAAATGGGCATTGGCATCAAGGTTGGGGTTTCATTGCAGGCATAACCGAACATCATCCCCTGATCGCCGGCGCCGATCGACTCAATTTGGGCATCGGTCATTTCACCCGCCTTGGCTTCCATAGCATTATCAACACCCATGGCAATATCGCCAGACTGCTGCGCGATTGCCACCTGGACGGCGCAAGTGTTTCCATCGAAACCCTTGGCGCCATCATCGTAACCGATGTCTTTGACCACCTGGCGCACCAGCTGGTCAAAATTGATCTGGGCACGGGTGGTGATTTCGCCTAACACCATCACGAAACCAGTCTTGGTCGCCGCTTCACAGGCCACGCGAGAGTAGGGATCCTGTTCAAGGCAGGCGTCTAACACGCCGTCACTGACCTGATCACACAGCTTATCGGGATGGCCTTCGGTAACAGATTCAGAGGTGAACAGATACTTTGGCGAGTCCATAAAAGTCGAATTCATTTAGTACCTCCTTGTTAAAAAAAATCACCCCTTAACCGGTAATCAAAGAGGGGCAATAATAAATATCGGCTGCCCTCTCATCTCCCAGAACATCCATCTGACGGAATTGGCACCTTGGACTGCCCACAAATTGGGCTCATCCGGGTTGCCGAGGTTTCATAGGGCCGGTCCCTCCACCTCTCTGGATAAGAGTGCCGTTAGGGGCTATTGAATTGTTGAGATCGATTATATCATAAATTGAAATGTCTGCTCGTTTGATTTGGCAGCTATGAAGTGAAAGTTGCCTAATTTTAGGTGTACGCGGGTGCTTCACACCCGCGTACACCTAAAATTAGGGTCTTTTCCACTCGGGTGCGATCAGTTACAATAAATCAATGATGTTGCAAGACGATTATTTAATGCGCATGATCAGGCTGGCAACCACAGTGTTTGCCCACATCATCGGGCTGAAACAGATAGCCAGCTACCAGGATGCTCTGGCGATAATTGACCAGGCGATTGAAATGATTTTCGGTATGAACCCTGCGCTGATCAATAACCTGGATGACGACAGCCTGATTAACCTGCTGACCACGCCAGACGGCTTGGAGGTAGATAAGTTGCTGATCCTGGCAGGTCTGTTTAAAGAAAGAGGAGATATTTATGCGGCCATCGACCAACCCGGTGAAAGCCGCACTTTTTATTACCGGGCAATCAATTTCTACCTGGACCTTTTCTTTGACCCGGCCCACATCCCAATCGAAGTTTTGGTTGATAAAATTGAAGAAATTCTAAGGGTATTGGCCGCCCAAACCCTGTCAGATGAATTAGTCTATCGCCTGTTCTTTTATTACGAACAGACGCAGCAATTCTCCGCTGCCACCAGGGCACTTGAGAACCTGATCGACTCGACCGGGATCGATCCCGAATTGACATCTCGGGCGAGAGTTTTTTACCAGCGTTTGCTGGCAATGGGCGACGAAGAATTGGCCGCGGGGGCTATCAGCCGTGAAGAAATCCGATCGCTTTTAAAACGAATTACGGGATAGACTCGTCGCGTTTAATTTGAAAAGAGTCAAAGTCTCGCGCCACGACCACGTTTGTAAATACGGCCTGAGCCTCTGTTTGAACGTCTTTTTCGCGGTAACGCCTTGATATATGCGTCAGGATGAGCTGCTTGACGTTCGCTTGAACGGCCAGTTCAGCGGCGCGCCGGGCAGTCATGTGTGAAAACTGGCGCGCCATCTCGGCCTCTTCTTCAAGATAGGTGGATTCAATCACCAAAGCATCCGCATCTCTGACGATCTCTACCAGGTTCTCCGTGTGCCCCACATCGCCAATATGGACCAGGCGTGTCCCCGGGCGGGCCGGGCCAAGTATATCTTCCGGGTTGATGGTTCTGCCGTCCGGCAGCGTGGCAGGCAGCCCCGCGACCAGATCCCGCCGCCACGGACCCTGGGGTATACCCAGGCTTTCAGCTTTCTCAGCCAGAAAAGGCCGACGAGATTTTTCCTCGAAGATAAAACCAAGGCAATCCGGGCCGCGGTGAACGACAGGGAAAGCGCTGATGGTAAAATCACTGGCTTCAAAGAACGGTCCGTTGCCCACCTCTTGAAAATAAATAGGCATTGGCGCACTGGTCCCGCGTAAAACAACCCCATACAACAGGTCACGGATGCGGTCTATCGCTCCACGGGCAGCGAAGATGCGTAATTCATCGATAGCTTCCCAGCGCATATAGGTGGACAGCAGTCCAGCCAATCCAAGGATATGGTCAAGATGCCCATGGGTGATTAAGATCTTGTTTAATCGTTTGAAGCCAATTCCAGATTGCAGGATCTGGCGTTGTGTGCCTTCCCCGCAATCGATTAAGAACCGGTATTCATCATGTTTAACCACTTGAGCAGAAAGACCGCGCCGGGCAGATGGGGCCGACGCGGAAGTGCCAAGGAATATTATTTCAAACAAAAAATATTTCCTTAATCATATATTCTTTGAAAAAAGCCCGAATTTGAGTTGTTTGCGGGTGCTGAGCACCCGCAAACAACTCAAATTCGGCAACTTTTTCAGCATGTCTGGGCAATTACACTTATTTTTGTTGGCCCATGTTGGCCACCTGGCGCAATAAACCCAGTACGCCTAATCCGATCGAAACACCCTCACCGGCAGTCAGGCGCGGCCGGTCATTTTCCGCTTCAGCGCGCTGGATTAATAAATAGGCTGCCCCGACTCCAGTCAGAACTCCCAGAATTCCCCCCATCACCATGAGCTTAATTTTCCAGTTTTCTTTCATACAACCCTCTTATGATCATTTCACAATGATTGACCCATCCCATCCGGTTACGATTAGCTTCAAAACGCAGACAAGATAGTTGGTTCGATAACGGCTGAGCTGTAAAACTTATTTTCGCAGGGTTTCAAAACCCGCTTGAATCCCTGCCCAATATCCACGCAAGCGAATGATGGGAGCCACAACCCGGTCACACCAGGATGCGATCAAAGCTGAAGCATAATGCACATAAGCCTGGCCCAACTGCGTGTAAGGTGGTAAGAGCTTCAACAAACGCGCCAGCAGGTAAACCAAACCCGAAGCGATGATCATGACGAAAAAACTTCCCACAATGACAGGGAGGACCAAGACAATCAGCGAAACATCCGACCAATGGGACAGGGTCGTCACGTCTGGGGTGGGCGCGGCCGCGGAAAGAATGACGCCGACGATCAACGCCAGGATAACCGCAACCGTGAGCCCCAAGGGAAGCCATATCTGCCAGATCGTCTGGTTGCGATGGGCAGCCAGGGTCACCGGGGTCGGCCCTTGAGCAGGTATAGAAGGTGGGTTATTGCCTGGGAATTTGACCATGCACCTATTTTAGCATGAGTCAGTGATAAATGTAGCTCCGAGTGTGTTAGAAAAAGCCATAGGAAACAATCTATTTTTAAAAACTGGTAATAGTTCCATAGCAAGTAGATTTACGATGTTTTGGCATTACTATGATTCTTTGCGATTATCAGCCCAACGGTTTGCGTTAGCGGCGGCTGGGCGGGCATGGACTCTGCTTGAGAGCAGGATTCTTTCGAGGCGTAGAATAATGCTAGTAAATCGCGCATATTCCCAGCCGTCCGCTGCACGCCCGTGTTAGTCAGCCGACCTTAAGTGCCAAGTCTCACCGTGGTAGACCCA
>DAIQPZ010000211.1:0-4383 GCA_036787065.1 Anaerolineaceae bacterium | reverse complement strand
TTCTGAACGAAGTGAAGAATCTCGGATAGTCTACCAGGCAATCATGCCGAAACCAATACCGTCTGTCTGCTGGTCGAGATCCTTCAGCCCCTCCGCTAAGCCCTCGGGGCTTCAGAATGACAATTTTATATTCAATGTCCTTGAGATATTATCGAATCGCTTATTTTACTTCCCCTTCTTTGCCAAATGATACTAAAATAAGATCACAATGGCAAGCCTATCCGATAAATTCAAAGCCATGGGCGTCAACCTGGGAGCTCCCAAACCGGCCCAACCTGCCGCCGCACCCGAACAAGACGGAGGCGAGCGTCCAACACAGGCTGTAGGCCAGCCGGGGTCAAGGCTTTATCCGCGCTCCGAAAAAAAAGTTATCTCGATCGACCAGGTGGTGCAGGGCAGTTATCACGCCACCATTTACGGGGATATTTTTGGCGTTGAAACCGTGTATCCCCCCGACTATTCGCATGGCAACAGCCAGCTCGCCCACTCGCATTCCATTCAAACTATCTCACAATGGGCCAAAGCCAGCCATCTGGCCGATGCGCTGCTGGATGGTTTTATTTTCCTGGACACCGAAACTTCCGGGCTGGCCGGCGGTACAGGC
Organism: Anaerolineaceae bacterium; assembly: GCA_036787065.1. Lineage (GTDB taxonomy): Bacteria > Chloroflexota > Anaerolineae > Anaerolineales > Anaerolineaceae > JAJYIW01. The sequence continues at coordinate 3,779 of DAIQPZ010000211.1, read as the reverse complement.
ACTTTTGCCTTCCTGGTGGGGGTTGGGCGGTATACCCCCCAGGGCTTTCGGCTGATGCAGTTTTTCATGCGCACGCCGGGAGAAGAAGCCGCCCTGCTGGCAGCGCTCTCCCAATGGATGGAACCTTTCGAAGCCATTGTCACCTATAATGGAAAATCTTTTGACGCCCCCCTGCTCAACACGCGCTACGTCATGCAAGGGCTGACCTCCCCGCTGATTGGCGTCCCCCATTTCGATTTGCTGCACCTGTCGCGGCGCCTTTGGCGCGACCGCCTTCCCAGCCGGACGCTGAAATCGGTGGAAACTGACATTCTGGGCGCCAGCCGTACCCAGGAAGAAGTGCCGGGGTGGATGGTGCCTGAACTCTATTTTGAATACCTGCGCAGCGGTGACGCCAGCCCGTTGAGTGGGGTCTTTTACCACAACGCGATCGACATCCTCTCCCTGGTCGCCCTCTTCGGCCACACCAGCCGCATGCTGGATGATCCCCTCAGCTTCAAGGACCAACCCGGCTTAGACCTGGTGGCGCTGGCAAAGCTCTACGAAGATCTGGGTGACCTGGACAAAGCTGTTCAGCTATACGAAGTCGGGCTTGACCGCGATCTTCCCGAAGAATTTTTCTGGAAGACGGTCGAACGCTTTGCTACGTTGTACAAACGGCAAAAAGAATGGCCGGCCGCTCTTGCCCTTTGGCAGAAAGCAGCCGGTCATGGTGAACTCTATGCTTTTGTAGAACTGGCCAAATACTTCGAACACGAACAACGCGATCCCGCCCAGGCAGCCGGATGGACGTCCAGGGCGCTCGATCAGATCAACCAGCTTCACATCCCAACCACCCAGCGTAAACAATGGCGGGCTGAGCTCGAACGGCGCCTGCAGCGCCTGAAATCGAAGTCAGGCTAAGCCCTTTCGACATCTGAGCCCTTCCCTTTAGGGAGGGGTTGGGGGTAGGTCTCATTACCCCTTGAGCTTGCGTTGGACGAACGGCACAACCTCGTTCAGTGCCTCTGACAACCGTGACGGATCCTTGCCTCCAGCCTGGGCCAGGGTAGGTTTCCCGCCTCCGCTTCCACCGATCCTCTCGGCTGCCGCTTTAATCAGCTCACCCGCATGCAGCCCGCGTTTAATCAGGTCTTCCGTCACCGCGGCAATCAGCACAGGTTTGTTATCAACGACACTGCCTAAAACCACCACCCCGGATGGATAACGCTGGCGGAAACGATCTGCCATCTGGCGCAAGGTATCCGCGTCCGCGTTCGGCAGTGCCAGGGCCAGCACAGGCACACCGGACACCTGCGGAACATTATCCAACTGGCGAGAAAATTCGACCCCGGCCAGTTCCTGGCGGATAGCAGAGGTTTGCTTACGCGCCGCGGACAGGTCGTCGATCAGGTCATTCACCTTTGTTGGCACGTCATCAGCCGGCGCCGCCAATAATCTGGCTGTCTGGTCGAGTGCTTTAAACCGCCGTTGGACCAGCTCGTAGGCCGCTCGTCCGGTGACGGCCTCGATGCGGCGCACACCCGCCGCCGCGCTGCCTTCACTGGTGATTAAAAACAAGCCAATATCGCCCGTTTCTGCCACGTGGGTCCCACCGCACAACTCATAAGAAAACGGTTCGGGGTACCCGATGCGGATGGTGCGCACCGTCTCGCCATATTTCTCGCCAAACAAGGCCATGGCGCCTTCTGAAATCGCCTGCTGCAAAGATTTGGTGATCGTAGTCAGGCGGTAATTTTCAAGGATAGTGCGGTTTACCCCGGCTTCGATTGCGGCCAGTTGAGCGGGTGTTACCCCTTCAGGGTGGTTGAAATCAAACCTGAGCCGGTCCGGGGCCACCAGCGAACCCGCCTGGCGCGCGTGGTCTCCCAGGATAGCGTGCAGTTCAGCATGCAAGAGATGGGTGGCGGTGTGGTTGCGCATAATATCCCGCCGGCGCTGCCAATCGACAGTGGCAATCGCCTGGTCGCCAACCCGTGGCTGTCCCTGGATGACATGCCCAACGTGGATAATGACACCAGCCGCCGGTTTGCGCATCTCATCAACGTGGATCTCCCAGCGCGGTTCCTGAACGGAGACGATCGTGCCAATATCCGACACCTGGCCGCCCGATTCAACATAGAAACACGCCTGCGGTAAGAACACCTCGACACTATCCCCAGCCATCGCTTGTTTAACCGGCTGTCCATCCTGGATCAAAGCCAGCACAGGTCCTTCGACTTCAACGGCATTGTATGGATCGTAGGTTACACCATTCACGCCCAACAACTCCCGCGATTGGAGGTCAGTCAATACACCCCGATAAATATCTACATCTTCACCGCCCATGGCGCCAAAAGCTTTTCCGGCCCCCGATGCCAGCCGGTGATCTTCCATTGCCTGGCGAAAACCAGCTTCGTCCACTTCCAGGCCCTGTTCACGCGCGATATCACGGGTAATTTCGAATGGCAGGCCCAAAGTCGCGTACAGGTCAAAAGCCCGCTGGCCATCCAGAACCTGGTTGCCACTCTTCTTTAACTCATCCAGAGATTCATTCAAGTGATCGATACCGGCCTGCACAGTGCGCTGGAAGCGTTCTTCTTCGCGGGTGATATTATCCAGGATTACCGTCTGGTTCCGCTTCAATTCGGGATAAGCTACGCTGTAAGCCTCGATCACCGTTTGCGCCACCTTCGCCAGGAAAGGCTCATTCAAGCCGATTTTGCTGCCAAAGCGCGCTGCCCGGCGGATGATCATCCGGCAAACGTAATTCCGACCGGTATTCGCTGGAACAACGCCATCCGCGATCAAGAAGGACGCAGCCCGGCCGTGATCGGCAATCACCCGGTATGGGGTCAGGTTGGCCTCACGTTGCGCATCGCTGTGACCGGTAATTTTTTGAACTGTGGTCATCAATGGCATAAGCAGGTCGGTACGGTAATTCGAATCGACGTTCTGGATCACCGAAACGATCCGGTCGAGCCCCATCCCAGTGTCCACGTGGCAAGATGGCAGTGGATCGAGCCGGGTAGGCGATAACCGGTTATATTGGATAAAAACCAGGTTCCACAACTCAAGGTAGCGCTCGCAATTGCCATTTACCCGGCAAACGTGCCCCGGCTCATCTTTTTTATCGCAAAATTCAGGACCGCGATCGATGTGGATCTCACTGCAAGGTCCGCACGGGCCAGTTTCAGCCATTTCCCAAAAATTTTCCTTGCGGCCAAAATACAGGATGTGCGCCGGATCGATCCCCGGCTGTTCGCGCCACGATTGGGAAGCTTCTTCATCCGGAGCGATCTCACCTTTCTCATCCTTAAAGCAGGTCGTCCAGAGCGCTTCTTTGGATAGCCCAAAGCGTTCTGTCAGCAACTCCCAGGCCCAGCCAATCGCTTCTTTCTTATAATAATCCCCAAAGGACCAGTTTCCCAGCATCTCAAAGAAAGTATGGTGGATGGAATCGCGCCCGACGTCATCCAGGTCATTATGCTTACCCGCCACGCGCATGCATTTCTGTGAATTAACCGCGCGCGTATAACCCCGCTTGTCCGTTCCTAAAAACACATCTTTAAATTGAACCATACCGGCATTGGTGAAAAGCAAGGTTTGATCGCCGCCTGGAACGAGTGAGGATGATTGGACAAATGTATGTCCATGCTGGGTGAAAAAATCGATAAAAGCCTGGCGGATATCTGCTCCGGATAAACCCTTATTCATGAAAACTCCTTATCACAAAATACAATGACCGAAAGGTGTTGACCCTTGTGAAAAAGACCCGAATTTGAGGTGATTGCGTGTGC
>DAIQPZ010000210.1:0-4384 GCA_036787065.1 Anaerolineaceae bacterium | reverse complement strand
AGTTGTGCCAGTCCTCCATCACAAATTTGGGCTCCATTGCTGCGCCTAGCTGCGATAAGCTGCAGCACTTCCAATTCTCGTGAGGTCAACACCTCGACCAGGCCAGCCGGCTTAGCTTGAGGATGGGAAACCGCGCCCGCCTTTTGGTTCGAAGGGAAAGCCTCGAGAAGTTTGGCAACGTAGACCTTCAAAGAGATCAGAGTCGGATCGATGGCCGATTCCAGTTGACGCGCAGCCCCAACCATCAGGGATTGCATCCCTTCTCCCTCCTCTACAAAGATGCGCACGAATCCCTCCGGTTCGGCTAATGCCATAGCCTTTATCAAAATCGCCACGGCCACCTCCCGGTCGCCTTGTGCATCAAGGGCGCGGGCTTGCAGAGCGAGGCTTTCCAGCAATGTGGTCCTTCGCCCACCAGCCTCGGCGTCGCTGGAGAGCGGGGCCAAGATTGCTGCTACCTCGTCGTTTCTCCCCTGGGCCAGACGCACACGCGCAAGCATGATCAACTCTTGCTCACGGATATTCACCATTTGACTCGTGCCGGGTTGAAGATCATCCATCAAGCGGGCGGCCGCCGAGATATCGTGGGTTGCCATCAACAACCGGATTTCATAAATATCCACCGAGCGTGCCAGCGCCATAAGAACAGGATGCGCTGATCTGAGGCCTTTGGCAATGTTGAGGGTCTCGAAGGCGCCACTAAAATCACCCTGTGCCTCTTGGACGCGGGTTAAGGTCAGGTAGGCAAACAAGCGATCGGTCGGCATGTCCCACGCTTTCAACCGTTTAATCACGCCGGTCACCCGCTGGTGGGCTTCGTCAAGTTCATTTTGTTCGCGCAGCACGTCGCACAGTGCGACCTCTAACTTGGCAAGCGAGCCAAACGGCAGCGCCCCCTTATCCGCCATCCTCCGCAGTGCCTGGCGAGCTGTTTCGCTGGCTTCGCGTAATCGTCCCTGCGCATGGCGTGTGTTGACGACTTCTGTTTCGCCGGTCACCCAGACCAAGAGTTCATTGGAAACTTCACCAATCCGGGCAAGGTGAGCAAATGCCACGCCTGCCTTTTCATACTCGCCTTGGCCGCGATAAGCTGCACCGAGTGTGTAGGGCAGGATGCTACGCGCCTGCACGCTGCTCCCGGGCAAGAGAGCCTCGGCAAGTTCGGTCAACTCAAGGGATCGCGCATAATCTCCGGCCAACATTGCAAAGTAGCCGCGTATGGCAGCGGCATTTCCCCGCAATTCACGCACCTCTGGGGTTTCGTCGCTAAACTCGATTTGGGCTTCAATCTCTCGTAACAACGATTCGACTTGAGGCTGGGCCCCGGCCAAAGTCAACGACCAGGCTTTTGAAATAATAATTTGCGGGTGACGGCGGGACACATCCGCGGGCAACGCCTCGATCCATTGCAGGAGTGTGGTCAATTCGCCACGGATCGTGACCTTCGATGCGTTCTGCTGAATCAGGTCTGCCGCTGCTTCGAAATCCTGTGCAACCAGTGCGTGGTTCACAGCTTCGATTACAAATCCATTCCGCTCATACCATTGGCTGGCACGCGAATGTAGGGTTGTAATTGCATCTGCTGGAAGAGACTGCCGGAGGCGCGCCTTGAGCAAATCTGCAAACAGATGGTGGTAGCGAAACCACAATCCTTCGTCATCCAGAGGGATAACGAAGATGTTTGCACGATGTAGAGCCATCAGCACGGACTGCCCATCCTCACAATCAGTGATAGCCTCACACAAACTTGCATTCAGGCGCTCCAGGATGGACGTTTGCAGCAAGAACGCTTGCACATCTTCCGGCTGACGCTGGAGGACTTCCTCGATCAGATATTCCGCAATGTAGACGTGACTACCGGTAAAGGCTTTAACGAAACCAGAGATATCGCTGCGCTCATTCAAGGAGATGGCGGCCAATTGCAGTCCAGCCACCCAGCCCTCCGTGCGTGCTTCGAGAGCCGCCACATCATCAGCAGACAGATTCAGCCCCATTACCTGATTGAGGAATGATGCCGCTTCTTCAGTAGTGAAGCGCAGATCCTTTGCGCGTATTTCGATCAATTGGTTACGGGCTCGAAGGCGAGCGAGATGCCACGGCGGGTCTACACGCGTCGACAGCACAATATGCAACTTGTTAGGGAGGTGATCAAGCATGAAGGAGAGAGCCGCATGAATGGATCCGTTCTGGATGGCATGATAGTCATCCAGAACCAGCACCAGGTCGCGGTCCAGCCTGGCGAGATCATTGATCAGGATGGTTGGAACCGCCTCTAACGGCAACCGCAGAGGTGAGTGAAACAGTTCCAACGCTGATTCACCTATCTCAACCTGGACCGATTGACAGGCTGTGATCAGGTAACTCCAAAATCGAATCGGGTCGTTGTCGCCTTCATCCAGGGAAACCCAGGCCACCGATCCCTTGAGGCAGACCGCAAATTCGCTCAGCAAGGTGGTTTTGCCAAACCCTGGCGGGCCAGAAAGCAATGTAAAACTGCCAGGCTGGTTCAGACCGCTCAGCAATTTTTCGGTCAGGCGCTGGCGTGAGACTCCATCCGCCCGTGCGGGTGGAATATATAGTTTGGTGGTGAGGAGAGAAATTGACATTCTAAGATTGATTATACGTCGTACCTATTTTAGCTGGAGTAAGTCCAGTAGCATCGTCCAATCCGGCTAGTTGCCTATCTAGAGCAACTTGAAGGAGGAATAAATCTTAAATGCCGTGCCATAATATACTGTTTACCTGATAATCGTGGATCCCGTGACGCCGTCCGGGTGAGCCGTGACCACCTGGTTCCCCTTCACCAGGGTGCCTTCGTAAGGTTTGGCGCCCGGGTTAGCCGTCCATCCGCTTAACACAAAAGGCAGCGGATCCCCTGCGCCGATCCATTCCCCCTTGTACTGACGCGCCAGGTGGACGTGTGTTCCGGTGGTTTCCCCGCCCTCGCAGGATGGATGGCCGACTGGGTCGTCCTTGGCCAGGTGAGCGCCGGCTGGCTCGCGGTCTTTCTGCGCGATATGCAGGTAGAGCAAAACCCAGCCAGATGGTTTTCCATCACCTCCATCCAGGGCCAGCAGGACTTCGCCTGGAGATGAGCTGATCACCACCCCCGGGGCGGCCGCGCGCGCCCAGGCCGTTGAAACCGCGCAAGGGGACTCGCCGGTGATAGGGGCGAAGTCCAGCGCACCCGTCGGGGTGCCGGTGTTCCAATTCTCATGCGGTCCTGCGGTGAAGGCCCAGGCTTCTCCTGGCCCAAAAGGCAGCTCCAATTCCGGTGGTTGAAGGTTGGCTGGGTAGAGCGGCTCGACCACGGCTGAGCGTGCCCAGGGGTCGCCTAACATCACCGCATGCAAGGCGGCCAGTCCATTCTTCCCATACAGTTGGCCCTGCCACGTAGTGGATGGGTAAAGCCGGGCAAACAGGTACTGCAGCGCCACCGACCCCGCGTTGAGCCGCGGCGCTAGCTTGGCTGTCTTCCCATCCGTGAACTCCAGTGTTATCAGGCTGCCCTGGCGCCAGCCGTAGTAGCCCATGCCCAGCAGCTTGGCGGTCAGAGACAATTCTAAATACAACCCAGGGTATTCGGGTATGTTGTAACCCATGGGGGTGGTCAGGTTCAGGTTGGGGGGATGGGCCTGGGTTACCCAGTGCGAACGAAATTCTAACAGGGACAGCAGCAGGCGGGGGTTGATCGAGTTATGATCGACCACACGCTGTACGATCTCAGCGCCCGTCAGGCGCTCTGATCCGATCGCTTCGGTGTAACTACTTAAATATCCTCCTGCCCTGGCCACATAATCCTGAAGGTTAAAGTCGTTGGCTGATGGTGAATCGATCACTTCACTGTCGGGTAAAACCGGGCCAGGGTAAGGGGGGCTGCCTAATATGTTTGGGATGATCAGCTTCTGCCCTGGCGGGATCAGGCTGTGAGGGGAGATGGATTGGTCCGAAGTGATCTGGTCGGGTGTGACCCCGAAGCGCAGTGCCAAAGCGCTCAAAGTGTCTCCAGACTGGGCCAGGTAGTATGGCGATGACGCTGCCGTTGCGGCGGTTTCGGTCGAGGTAAGGACCGGGATAAAAACCGGGGTCAGGATTGAAAAATTAAGCCCTGGTGTAGCGGAAGGTGTTTGATATCGACCTGGCGCAAATAAGGTGGATGATAAAGGTGAGGTTGTGCTTATTGCCGGCGTCGATAATGATGAATGGCTTACCGCCGGTAAATTACATGCGAGGGTTAGGCACAGCCATAAGCTTAATAAAAGGAAAAATTTACGCAAATACAGACCTTTTGAACAAGATTAATGCTGAGAAACCTGATTGGCTGAAAATCGTAACTACTCAGCCATGCGAAGAAAGTTGCTGAATTTGAGGTGTTTGCGGGTGC
>DAIQPZ010000209.1:0-4390 GCA_036787065.1 Anaerolineaceae bacterium | reverse complement strand
GAAAAATAGATTTTGTGATATAGCGGGTGAAATTATGTCGTGAAAGGGTAATGCACAGTGGATCGCCGGCCGGCTGGTAAGTTATTCGAAATGGCTGATACTGGCCCGCAAAAGTCACGAAGTCCCGGCGAGCCTGGTCATCCAGGAAGCGGATGGTGATGGCTTCACGTGGGTCACCGGCAGGCTCTAACCCGTCAAACAACACGATCCATCCGCACGGCAGAAGGGATTGAACCACCCCGGCGAGCGTATCCTCTACGCGCTGTTTGGCCGCCGGAATATCCACTTCCCCCAGTTCCGGTGAAACCTCCGCGGAAAATACTTCGTGTAGAGCATTTACCAACAAGACCACATCCTGCTTGCCCAGACTGGCCAGCAAGGTCCTGTCTGTAAAATCGCCTTCAACAAATTTGAAGCCTGGAAAATCGCGGCGGCAGCGCGCCAGCGAGGTTGGGTTATAGTCAACCCCAATCACAGCCTGGCTGGCGACCAGCTCAACATGAGCATCCGCCAAGGTGCCAACGATCTGTCCCTCACCACAACCCAGCTCTAACAACCGCAGGGGCCGGCCAGTCTGCTGAAAAAGGCGGCGGATCAGGCGGGAAGCCGCCAGGATGGCTTCCCGTTTGCCCAGGTTTTCCATCGCCTGCAGGCGCGTTTCCCAATAAAAATCCCAAAAGGCGTCATTTTCTGGCATTATATAGGTGAAAAGCTGTCATCCGGATTTGATGTTGGTTCTTTGGGATTCACCGTGAGTAGTAGTCGCATTTTGAGGTGTGGGCAGGCGCGAAGCACCCGCCCACACCTCAAAATGCGGGGATAACCCTAACGGTACTACCCGTTCCTGCGACCGCTCGCGAAGTAGGACCGGCGCTCGGTTCGAGCAGGTCGTTCCTCCGCCAACTTAGGCCGGCGTGGATAGGTCGGGATCAGCTCAGGAGATCCTGCCGCGGCTGGTTTTTCATCTGTTATGTCGACATTCATCCGCTTTAAAGGATAGCTTAACAGGCGCTCGATCGAACGGATCATAGGAAGGTCATCCTGCGTGGCCAGGGTAAACGCTGTGCCAAGCCTGGACATGCGTCCGGTGCGGCCAATCCGATGGGTGTATGCATCAGCCGTATCTGGCATATCGAAATTAATCACATGCGATATTTGAGACACATCGATGCCCCGCGCGGCAATATCGGTAGCCACCATCACCTGGACCCGCCCGCTGCGGAAACCATCCATGGCAATCTGGCGTTGGTTTTGGGACAGATTCCCCTGTAAAGATGTCGCGGAAAGCCCTGCGCTGGATAACTGGCGGGCAAGATTTTTCGCGCGATGCTTTGTACGGGTGAAGACCAGCACCTGACCGCTCCCAGTTTTCGCCAGGATGGCTAACAAAGTTTTATATTTGCCCTCCTGCTCAACCGGGAAGATGCCATGTTTGACGGTTTCGACAGGACGTGAAGCGCCTATCTCAACTGTTACCGGGTGGTCCAGAAGCCCCATAGCCAGCGAGCGGATTTCGGCAGGCATGGTCGCTGAGAATAACAGGTTTTGTCGTTTTGGGGGCAGAGCCGCCAGAATTCGCCGGATAGAGGGTAAGAAACCCATATCAAACATCATGTCAGCTTCATCTAAAACCAGTGTGTTAATCCCGCTTAGATCGACCTGCCTTTGCCCCATTAAATCGAGCAGGCGGCCAGGGCAGGCAACCACAATATCGATGCCGGCCCGGAGGGCCCTCACCTGCGGTACCGCGCTGACACCGCCATAGACGGTAACGCTGCGCAGCCCGGTCTGGCGGCCGAGATCGCCAATAACCATATGGGTCTGCTCGGCCAGCTCGCGCGTCGGTGCAATAATCAGCGCGCGCAGTTTTCCACGCGGCCCCTTAATGAGATGTTGTAAGATGGGCAGCACAAAAGCGGCCGTCTTTCCTGTACCCGTCTGAGCCAGGCCAAGCACATCGCGGCCATCTAAAACGGGTTGAATGGTTTGATTTTGAATGGGCGTAGGGGTTGTATAACCAGCCAATGAAATACCCGCTGTAATCTGCGGGTGAAAAGCAAAATTTTCGAAACTCACAAAATATCCTTTTAACACGAAATTGTGCCAGGGCGATCCCTGGCGCATTGTTTTTGAGTAATAAACAGATAAATTTCATCCGTTTATTACTATTGAAGTAAGTATACCACATTTGAACTCTCTCCATTGTTTTAATGTAAAGAGAACGTCTCGCAAGGGGGCATAAGTATAACAGCGTCCTTCGGGCCAAACTAACGCGGCAACCCTGACGATCAGTGTAATGAAAATGAAGAAGAAAAATAGAAAACGGGCACAGTGAATTTCCGCAATTTTCACGAGGTTCTGAGCAGTTACATTTAATATAATCACCTACTTCAACCGCCCCTTAAGAGTTTGGAGTGCTCGGCGTCCTTCCCTCGCAAAGCTATAGTAGGCATTTTCCATCCCCCAGACAATCGCTCCTAGCGCGTAAAGCGCCTGAGCCACCAGGCGCTGCTGCTCTTCCCTGGGCGTAAAAGAGCGGCCGTAACCTTCGAAAAAGGCGCCTATCCGCTCAGGTTGGTCAATCCACTCCCAATTTGGGTATCGAGCGAAATCGGTGGCCCGCACGTCCCAATACGAAAACTCGAAGTCGATCACCCCCGTCCAGACCCCATCGCTGCTGACGAGCCAGTTGGCCGGGCCGTAATCCCTGTGACAGGCGACCGGGCGTTCTCCCTCAAAAGCCGGAACCCACTCATTGGCGGCAGCCATAATCGTCAGATCATCCTCATTAAGATAGCTGCCCCTCCTGCCTCGCACTAACCAGTTGTTTATATCGGTTAAGACATACTCCCTGGCATCCTCGATCGGTTTCCCAGCGCAAACTCCATCACGCCGGCACGGACCAAAATACTCACCTATGGCATGATTATGAAGGGTTGCCAGCGCACGCCCCGCGCTGCGCCACACCTCACACGCCTGAACCGTTGAAAGCTCCACTTCGTCCAGGATCTTCCCTGGCAGTTCACTGATAACGAGTGCCAGCGGCTCCTCATCCCGCACCGCCAGCAGTTTAGGGGTAAAGTCCCCAAAAGCCGGCGACCACTGTTCGTAACCGTGGACTTCGCTGTCCCAATGGGACCGGTCCCGGTGCGTTTTTACGTAACAAATGCCCGACGACGTGCGAAGCCGGAGGGTTGACGCGCGCTGCCCAGGATGAGCCCTGCTGTCCTCAGACACTACCTCGAACGGGCCTAATACAGAGGCACACCAGCTCAGCACCTCCTCCATCTTGTCATCATCAATCGATTTCATGGAGTTGCCCTTACGTGATAAGTCACGAGGCCAGGCTGTCAAGTGCCTGGCGAACCTATTTGATAAATTTATCTTGACGGCTGCGTTCCAGAAAAAAACGGATAAACGCCATTGTTCCGTTCACATCCTCTGGCGACGCTTCTAATCCTGGATTGTGGCGGCCAGCCCACGTGCGCTCGATCAAAGGCACCCACGTCTCACCCAGGGTCTCTTGAGCCCATCTGGCTGCGGTAGCCTTAGAGACAACCGTACCATATCGAAGGGTATAGAGAATACGACAGAGTGAGAGGACGATGTAAGACTGATAACCGCGAAACTTCAGTTGATCGGGTTCGAGGGACATTTGCGTCACCCAACCATCCAGTACTTCCAGCATCGCCTGCCGCAAGTTATCTGGTGAAACAGGGTCAATCAGGGTTTGGGGGGCTGGACCGGATAATGTGATCCCCCGGTCTCGCAAGACATAACAGTGAGTTACCCAGGCAGCGTCATGATGAACCTTTTTAAGCCGTTCACCATTTCCTCGTTCGATATTCGCATCCAGTGCATGAAGCGGGTCATAGCGCCGTATGCCTTGCCTGGAAATGTAGGTGCCTTCTAACTGTATGGCAAACGGTGAGTCCATCGCGGCAATGCGATCGTGCATGGCCTTCAGCGCCAAAAAGAGATCGTCTGAGAGCTCATCCTCGGTGACAACGATAAAATCGATATCGCTATCCTGGTCGAAATCACCACTCGCGAGGGAGCCATCCAAATACATTCCGGTAAATTGACTCCCCAAAATAGTCTGCACGCCCGTTAATAATTCTTGCAGAAGGCTGTTCACTTCTGGATACAGGGTCGGATTAATCATGGCCATCCCTTCGCTGGCGAATCTCGGCCAGATGCCGTCTATTGGATGAATAAAACTTCTTGATGAGCCGTTTCATTGGAGCTGAGGTTTTTAGACTCGACCGAAGAAATATGACTTAATCATATCGCATCTTTGGTTGGGATACGCGCCCGATATTTTACGCCATGCGGGTAACTGTCTATATATTCAACAGGTGGAATTTCAAAAGCTTTATCCACCAATTGG
>DAIQPZ010000208.1:0-4394 GCA_036787065.1 Anaerolineaceae bacterium | reverse complement strand
CGTACCTACTCAGCCATGGTAAGAAAGTAGCCGAATTTTGAGTGTTTGCGGGTGCTCCGCACCCGCAAACACTCAAAATTCGGTTCTTTTTCACACGGGTCTGAGCAGTTACCCAATGACATATTTATATTGGATCTTACCCACTTGGGGATAATTTCCGCGGTAGCGTTCTGGCAAGAGCTCGGCGATTTTATACATGATTTCATCGGTGGCTGCCTGTCTGCCCTCGCGGGAGAGACTCTCCCTGCCGGTATCCAGCCGGAAGGGTTTACCCAATGCGACGTGGAAGTCAGTCCGGCGCAGGCGTTTCAGGTTGGGCCAGAAATTTTCGTGCCCGTAGAAGGCGATCGGGATCAGCGGCGCGTTACTTCGCAGGGCCAGGGCCACCACTCCAGGTTTGCCCGGCAGCAAGTGACCATCCTTACTGCGTGTGCCTTCTGGAGAGATAGCCAGGATCTTGCCCTGGGCCAGCGCCTCGATCGACTGGCGGAATGCCTCACGGTCAATGCCTTCTCTATCGATGGGGATGATATTCCACTGGTTGAAAAGAAAGTTGAACAGGGGATTATCCCAGCTCTCCTTTTTCGCGATCCCGGTGACACACGGGTTATCGAGGTGGGGGAGTAAGATCGGGGCTTCTAAAAAATTGATGTGATTCCCGACCAGGATCAGCGGTCCCTGGGTTGGAACTTTGCGCAATTCGGCCACATCGATGCGGCATATGGTTTGAAAAAACCGTCTGAGGACCCAGTTGACCACGCGTACCTGGTTGATCATGCGTTTTCTCCATTGGCCCGCGATACCACCTCTAACACGCCGGGGAATATCTCGATGGATAAGGCCTGTCCAGTCGTACACAACGTTTCACCGTCGGCGTGGGCCGGGATCGTCCCCTCGATCGCACGGATGCTCACCTGCCGGGCGCGCATCATCTTGACCGCTGAGTCGTTTCCCTGCTTCCCGTTGAAAAAAGTTGTCGCGAGTGGCAAGATGCGCAACTGACTCACCTGGCCCACCAGGCATAGGTCGAACTTCCCATCTCCCGGATTGCCTTCAGGCGCCATCAGGAAAGACCCACCCATGCGCCGGCCATTCATCACCGATACCATCAGGAATGGCTGGCGCAGGGTAGTGCCATCGAAGAAGACTTCATAAATGGGCTCATGTCCGTATAGAAATAGAGTCCTGACTACCGCGACCAGGTAGGAAGCGGCACCGTGCAGCCATTTAATTTTGGCTGCCTCGAAACCGACCACGGCATCGAAGCCCAGCCCAACCCCGTTGACAAAATAACGGCCCTGGGGATAATCACCACCGGTGACCCGGCCGACATCGATCAGGCGCCGCTGCCCCTTGCCCAGCGTTTCACAGGCCTGGTGGATATCCTGGGGTATGTTCACCCCAAAGGCGAAATCGTTACCACTTCCAACCGGCAGCACGCCCAGGGCCGGCCAAGATTGCCCACTCGGGCGGGCTGGCTCGCTCAGGCGGGCCAGCATCAGACCGTTAATGGTCTCGTTAACCGTGCCATCGCCACCCGCCGCTACCACCAGGTCAAACCCATCTTCGGCAGCTTGTTGGCACAAGGCTATGGCATGCCCCGGACCTTGCGTGAGGACCAGGTCGCCATCGAAACCTTGCTCGTGTAAGAATGCCTGAATTTTAGGCAGATTCTTGCCCGCGCTGCCTTTCCCGGCGGCGGGATTATAGATGATCTTTGATTTGAGTGTCATGTGCTGGAATCCTTGGGGTGGTTTATAAAGATTAAAACCCTTGTGAAGCATTGCAGGTACGCTCTATTTGGCAGTCATGCCTAACTTGGTAGACCGTTTCATGCTCCGGTCTGCTGAAAAGACAATCCCGTAAATTAGTTCTCCCTTGCCTTGATTTCAGCCGAATCCCCCCCACGAACGGGGCGGATTCATAAACTTCTGGCAATGGATCTGGAAGGATAGTTTAAATTTGCTAATCACTCGTAACCGCTCAGCCGTGAGATAAGAGTCACCGAATTTGAGGTGTTTGCGGGTGCTTTGCACCCGCAAACACCTCAAATTCGGGCTTTTTCACAGGGGTCTGAGTAGTTAATAAGAAGCCTACATTTTTGTTATCTCGGTAAAAAGTGGTTGTAATTAAAATAAAGATAGTTATAATGCGAATTGTGATTAAAGTTGTTTGTGATTATTGATACTTACTTCGCGCTTTTTCCTGCCCTACCACAATCAATAGCACCCAGTAGCCGTTCAGTGCAAGTTTGGAGATTGCTGATGTAAATAACCGTTCGATGTGAATGGCATTATTTCTCTATTAATGGGGGAAGCGCTGGTTCTCAATCTGCCGATGGCACGAGTCTGAACCGACCTTCCCCTTCTTTTTGAGAAGATGCTGATCACCTGATCAATACAAAGCACAGTAAAGGCAAACTTGCCGAAAGGCAAGAGCGCAAAGTTACGGGTCTAAACGGGTAAGAGCTTTTCATCTCTCCCCCGCATGATCGCCGAACCGCCTGGGCGAACTAAATTTTGTTTTGCCCCTCCGGATTTTTGGCGGTGAAGTTTTTTTAAATATTTAAGGAGTACACAATGGACTATCAAAAATCCTTGCGGAACAACTTTTACTGGTGGTTGAAAATAGGCTTGTGTGTCTCGTGTTTGTTATCAATAACGATTTTTATAACCCTATCCCCTGCTTCTTTATCCTCAGTTCAGAACCTGATCCCTGGAAACTGGCTTGGAATCATCCAGTCAGTCTCCGCGGCGAACAATTCTGATTGGACACAAGAAGGGCATGATGCTCAACGGACCGGGTTTACCCTTGAAGAACCCAAAGAGCCATGGAGTCTGGCATGGACATGGAACGGCCCGGATTCAAATGGCGGTACTGGGGGGCATTTTTACAATGCTCCACAGGATGCGCGTACCGTCACCGGCGGGGGTAACCTCTATGTACCTGCCGGTGCATCCGGGTTGTATGCCCTGCGCCAGTCGGATGGGGGCCAGGCCTGGCGCCTGACCAATTCGGCCTTTAATGCCACCCCCGCTTATGATCCGGCAGCCGGGTATCTTTATGCTGGGGGGGCTGATGGTAAGTTGTATAAGATTGACGGGGTAACCGGGAATGTGTTGGGGGCCTAAACAGCCGGAAATGGCTTGAACAAATCTGTCTTACTGGTGGGAGGAAGCGCTTATGTGCTCACAGATAGTGGTGAGCTCCATAAGGTCAACACAGCCGACATGAGCCGTGCCTGGATGTACAGTGCTGGCTCCAGCACTTCAACCCCCGCGTCATATTCAAGTACAAACGGGCTGATCATCTTTTGCACGGGCGATCTCTATGTACATGCTGTGCGCGAGGCCAATGGCGCCGCAAAATGGCGGATAAAGCCAACCAACAATCCTGCTCAGGATCCCTATACGTTTGTCGGGTATTGGCCAGTCGTGGCGGAACAGCATGGGGTCGTTTTCGTCCGGATGGAATTAGACGGCAGTGCCTTATGGAGCGGACCTCTTCAAGGGACTTCGGGCGGTGGCGTTTACCCCATGACCAATAGCGATATCCGCACCTTTTTGCAGAGTAATAATGGCGTGCTTGAAAATTTATTTGCGTTGGATCTGAAAGACGGCAGCCAGAAATTTGTGCCTGCGGTTGGTTTTGGGGGCGCTGATTATTTGCCTAATAATGTCTATCATTTAGTCACAGGAACTGTGCCAGTGATTAAAGTAAATGGCGACGGAAGCGAAGTCGCTTATATCCCATTTCGCAGTGGACAGGGCAGCCCTCCGGATGGGCGTTGGGATTCGCACATGGGGGAAATGGTGCTGGATAACACCACCGTGCCTGGGCTTGTCGCGGGTGATATGCGTTATATAGAATTCCCCAATTCTTTTGTCAAGATTACAGACGAACAAATGCCAATAAGCATGGCAGGCAACACCCTGATACAGGCCCACTGGGGTGCGAATGAGAGCACCACGATCATCGATCGTTCGGCTGGCAAGGGGTTAACTTCCGGTACTCCGATTACATCACAGGCTCACCCTGTGGTGATCCGGCGCCAGCAATCTTGCTCGAACTTTAACCCGATCACACACCAGACGTCGTGCGGTTTAACTTTGTTTGGGGATGGGCGTTATTGGAATGGCCCGGGTTTTTGGGTCTATTGGAATGCGTATGATCCGCCTACTGTGGCAGGTTCAGGATATAGCGGTGGGCTTTTACCCCGATATACATATGTCAGTAATGGTCTTATTGTCATCGAAGGGAATGGCGGCGACATATCCGTGTTTCGTTACAGCGGTGGGTCATCTTCACCGACGAATACCCCTGGCCCAAGTGCAACACTTTCATCCAATCCAACCGCTACCAAGACGGTGACCCCACTTTCCACCGTGACGAAG
>DAIQPZ010000207.1:0-4396 GCA_036787065.1 Anaerolineaceae bacterium | reverse complement strand
TGCCTGAGCAGTTACATGGGTGGTAACTTTTTATTCTCGTTGGTAAAGAAAAGGGTTTTGAAGATGGTATCGTTATCAATCAAGATATCATCGAAAGTTTCCAACTTTTTTGAGGCATTTGTCAAGTATTAGATCGCGCTAATTACTACAGGTGACATATTGGATTCGAGCACCTTCCATAAAGTCCATCCTTCCAGGATGACAGACCTGTGTCGTTGTCATCCTGAAACCCCTGGGTCCTTTTCCGGATCCTGGTCGAGTGGGGACTGTATCCAGCTTCGACCATCCTGAGCGATTAACACTTCGGCGGCTTCCGGTCCCATGGTGCCGGCTTGATAATTCGGAAATTCTACAGGTGGGGTATTTTCCCACGCGTTCAGGATAGGCATGATGGCTGACCACGAACACTCCACCTGGTCCGACCGCATGAAGAGCGTCGCGTCTCCTAGCATGACGTCTGCCAGCAAGGTTTCGTACGCTTCAGGTGACCTGGTTTTAAAAGTTTCCTGATAAGAAAAGTGCATATTCACGGGGCTCAGGTGCAGGTTCGCGCCAGGCTGTTTGGCCTGAAAACCCAACACGATCTCTTCTTGGGGTTGAATGCGAATGGTCAGATGGTTTGGCTGCCAGGCCAGGGTCGCTGACGTCGGGAAAGATTGGTGCGGCACGGGACTGAATTGAATTGTCGCTTCTGAATACGGCGTGTGTAACCGTTTTCCGGTGCGCAGGTAAAAAGGAACATCCTGCCAACGCCAGTTATCGACAAACAATTTAATTGCCGCGAATGTTTCAGAGGGCGAATCGGGTGCGACACCGGGTTCAGCGCGATAAGCGGCAATTTTTTGACCTTCGATCCAGCCCGCTCCATATTGCCCGCGCACCGCGTGATGGACGACCTTATCTTCCGCGATAGGGCGGATGGCGCGCAGCACATCCACTTTCTTATTGCGTATCTCATTCGCGTCAAAAGAGACCATTGGTTCCATGGCGATCAGGCATAAGATCTGCATCAGGTGGTTCTGGATCATGTCGCGCAGAGCTCCCGCATGCTCGTAATAGGCGCCCCGGTGCTCCACGCCCACCTGCTCAGCCACAGTGATCTGGACGTGATCGATATAGCGGCGATCCCAAATGGGTTCAAACAACGCATTGGCAAAACGGAAGGCCAGGATGTTTTGAACGGTTTCTTTGCCCAGGTAATGGTCGATCCGGTAGATCTGAGTTTCGTCAAAAACAGCGGTCAGCATGCTGTTCAAAGCGACCGCTGAATCCAGGTTGTGACCAAAGGGCTTTTCCGCGACAATTCGCGTGTGGCGCCGGTCATGCGCCAGCCGGGCAGCGCCCAGCCCACGTACAATGCTTTCCACGATCCCCGGTGGTGTCGCCAGGTAAAAAATATGGTTAGCCGGGCCGCCCCAATTTTTTTCTTGGGCCTTGAACGCCTCACCTAAAGCGGCGTAGATTGCTGGTTCAGAAAAATTGCCCGAGATGTATGAAATGTTGGGCGAGATAAGATTCCAATGATCGTCGTCTACGTCCCCACATGGACAGAAGCTGTTTGCGCCATCTCTCAAGCGGTTGTTGAATTTCTTCGGACTCAATTCCTTCATATCCAGCCCGATGATCGCGAAGCGTTCCGGAAGGTGGTGATCAAGGTATAAATTGTATAGGGCTGGCGACAGTTTGCGCCAGGTCAGATCCCCCATGCCGCCGAAAATGACCAGGATAGTGGGTTCTATTGGGTGTGCAATCATGATTATTCTTCCTTTGCTGCTCGGGCCTGGGTGAAAAAGACCTGAATTCGGGAACTTCCACCCCAAGGGTGAGTAGTCACATTCTTTCTTGATTATTCCCAGTGCGTATGGAATACACCTTTGGCGTCCTCTCGCTCGTATGTATGAGCGCCAAAGTCATCTCGCTGTGCCTGGATCAGGTTAGCCGGGAGCCATGCGCTCCGGTAAGCATCAAAATAGGCGAGAGAAGCCATCAAGCAGGGAGTTGGCAGGCCGAGATTAACCGCGAGGTTTACAACCGCCCGCAGATCGCCCTGCCTTGCCAGAATGATTTGGCTCAGGTTGCGATCGATGAGCAGGTTGGGTAAATCCGGATAGGCGTGAAATGCAGCCTGGATATCCTCGAGCACTGCGGCACGGATAATACAACCACCCCGCCAGATGCGCGCAACATCCTCGAGGTTCAAATGATAGCCGTATCCTTTGGATGCGGTGTGGAGTAAAGCCATCCCTTGCGCATAGGTAATGATCATCGAAGCGTAAAGCGCCTCTTTGAGTTGGGCCAGTATTTCTTTCCGGTCCCCCTCAAGAGGGAGGGTCTGTACTTTAAATATCTGGCTGATTGTCTGTCTTTCATTTCTATAAACCGATAGATTGCGCATCGCCACAGCGGCATCGATGACCGGCACCGGCACCTGACTGTCCATTGCATCCTGTGACGTCCACATCCCGGTGCCCTTTTGTTTGGCTTCATCCAGGATCAGGTCAATCAACCGTTTTCCGGAGAGATTATCCATCTGGCAGAATATACGAGAAGTGATTTCTATCAGGAAAGAATTAAGCTCTCCATCGTTCCATTCACCGTAAATGGTGGACAATTCATCATCTGAGAGGTTCAATCCACGCTTCATCAGGTCGTAGGTTTCAGCGATCAACGCCATCAGCCCATATTCAATGCCATTGTGCACCATTTTGACATAATGGCCAGCCGAACCGGGTCCAAGATAAGTGACACAAGGGTTCCCATCGACGTGCGCCGCGACCGCCTCAAAGGTGGTTTTCATGCGTTCATAGGCTTCTAGAGGACCGCCGGGCATCAGGCTGGGACCACGCCGGGCGCCATCTTCGCCACCAGAGACCCCGACCCCCATATAGAGAAATCCTTTACTGGCAAGGGATTTCGCCCGCAGATCGGTGTCTTTGAAAAGTGAATTGCCCATATCGATGATGAGGTCACCTGTTTCCAAATAAGGGATCAAGCCATGGATCACATCGTCCACCACGTGCCCGGCCGGCACCAGCAGGATTATGGCTCGTGGAGTGGAAAGGTCGTGGACAAATTCTTTCAGGTCTTGAGTCGCATGAATAAGCTGGCCTTCGGCCATTAAGTGTCCTAATTCCTGAACTTTCGATAAATTTGTATCATAACCGTTCACCGAAACGCCGTGATCGGCCATGTTCAACATCAGGTTGCGCCCCATCACCCCCAGACCGATCATTCCGATCGCGTATTTTTGTTCTGTCATCCAATATCTCCTTCCATGATTGTACCTTTTCACCGCCCCGCTGATTGAGCTATTTATAACCCATTGGTCGGTTCGTCCAGGATCAGCAGCTCGGGGTTATGCAGGAGCGCAATCGCCAGGCCCAGGCGCTGCTTCATGCCGCTGGAAAAATGCCCGGCGATGCGCTCAGCGGCTTCACTCAACCCGATCAGCTTGAGCGCCTGATCGATGGCGTTTGGCGGTAAAGAATCCGAGAGCCTGGCCACCCATTCGAGGTTGCGTCGCGCGGAGAGATATGGCAGCAGGGCGGGTGGGCCGACCAGCGCGCCAACCCGCCGGAGCGCGTGGGTCTTATTCACGCTGACAGGCTCATTAAAGATGCAGATTTCTCCCTGGTCCGGGTGGATTAAACCCAGGATCATACCGATGGGGGTGGTCTTCCCCGCGCCGTTCGGCCCGAGAAACCCCAGAATTTCCCCTGGATGGACGGTGAAAGATATGGATTGAACCGCTGGTACTTTACCGAAATGCTTGGTCAGGTCGGTGATTTGTAATACGTCATTGGCCATAGAAAGGTTGATCCTGATTAAAGATAACCCAAGCATAAACCCTTCTGATGTTTAAACAACGGGTCTACAGACGGGTTCGTGGGGGGACTGGAGTAGGGTTCTGGATGAAATGAGGTGTTTATTCGCGCCAGTCGACGCGAATAAAGGGTCTTTGGGAATTGCCATGATGGAACCCTAAACGCGGATCAATTTCCGGCGGACTCTTTTTTGAAATGATCAATCAAGAACCGGTTGACCTGGTCCGGCTCATCCGCCATCACCCAATGGCTGGCGCTCTCAAAAGTGACCAGCCGGCCATTCAAACAACGGTTGAGGCTGGGCTGTACCATCGCAAAATTGAGATACGGGTCCTGTTTGCCCCATAGGATCAGGGTGGGTACGGTAATTGGGGCTGTCTGATTGACCTTGAGACCTGTCCAGCTGAAAGCGGCCCGGTACCAGTTGATCATGCTCTGGATGGCGCCTGGTTGTTCCCATGCCTCTCGATATTGATTTTTCTGGGCTTCCGAAAGCCCTTTTGGCATGGCTGAGATCACAATGCGCCAGTTATTTGCGCGCATTAAACTTTCTGGCAATCCGGGGAGTTGGA
>DAIQPZ010000011.1:5627-32688 GCA_036787065.1 Anaerolineaceae bacterium | reverse complement strand
GGGTGTTTGTGGGTGCGAAGCACCCACAAACACCCCGCACCCCTCTTTATTGAGATGTTACCGCGTTTTTTTGTTTGCCTAATGTTTTGGTTAATTAGGGCTTGCGGGGACGACCTGGGTGGGGGGCAAGGTTGGGATGGTTGGCACGAGTGAAGCCCACACGGTATCAAATTTCTGAATATCTTTGTGTTTGCTAACCGCATCGGTCAGCCAGGTCTGGAAAGTAGTCTGTTTTAGCTGGGTAAATTGTGTGGCGGTTAGAGGGCGAACCTCATGGCCAACGACCTGGATGATATGATAGCCGAATTGAGTCTTGACCGGGCTACTGATCGAACCGGTACTCATCGAAAAGGCCATCTTTTCAAACTCAGCCACCATGGCTCCCTTAGCGAACCAACCTAAATCGCCGCCTTTGTCTTTATTACTGGTATCGGTAGAATACTGAGCTGCCAGGGTTGCCCAATCGGTACGCTTTTTCAGCGCGTCTTCCACTTTTGCGGCGGTGGCCTCATCTGGAACCAGGATATGGCGCGCCCATACCTCATCCTGTTCGGGTTTGAGGTCAGCGGTGATAGCTGCCAGGACTTTATCGCGGTAAAGGTTATTCTCAATCAGTTTCCGAATACCGTCTTCAGAAATGTTGTACTTTTTAACCGTACCAATATAATCGTTAAAAGTTTTCTGGTAACCGGTTAATGTGTACGGGGTCGCAGAGGGCGCCGGAGTTCCCGTGGCGGTGGGAACTGCGCTGGTGGGTGTAACGGTTGGAGAAATGGGCGTGTTTGTGGGAACGATAGTCAGAGTTGAGGTGATAGTTGGCGTGGGTGAAATTGCGTAGGTGGGGGTGATGGTTGGGACCATGGTCACCAGTATAGCATTTTGTCCCGCAGACACGGTGGCTGTGGTTACATCTGTCGGCGTGATGGTAGGTGAGGGCGTTCCGTTGGAATAATAACCGAAGGCCGCCTGGACGCCCTTGTCCACTTCTTCTTTGGTTACGGTGATGTTGCGGCGCGCGGCTTCTTCACGGATGATCACATTATCGATCATCTGGTTGATCACATTAGTGCCCAATGTGGTTGTATCGGTCAGTTCCGATTCGATTGTGGATAGATTCTGCTGGACACTCGGATCATTCCCAAAGTATTGGGCGAGTTGCTGTTCCTGCTGGTATTGGTTGACCAACTGGATGCGGTTAAAGCTGGCCTGGGCCACAAAATCTTTGACCGTGATGGCTGTGTTACCAACTTTTGCGACTGGCCTTAAAGATTGCAGTACAGTTTGATCCAGGATACCATAGCCGATTAAACCGATGACCAGGACTAAGACGATCATTGAAACAACAAGAATTAAACGGTTTTGTTGTCGTTCACGTTCAAGACGGGCCAGGTGTTTTTTAGTCACCACCTTTTGATTTGGTTTTTTAGCCATTGACGAACCTCGAGATATAAAATATGGGGCATAAGGGTTATAAGACCTGCTCACTAACCTCATGCCCCAAATGAATTCACACCATCCTGGTTAGCGAGATTCGCCCCAGGGTTCAGCGCTGAAGGGCAACAGAGCCAGATGCCTTGCCTGTTTAATGGCCTCGGCTAACCGCCGCTGGTGTCGAGCGCACGTCCCCGTTTGCCGTCTTGGACGGATTTTCCCATCTTCAGACACATACCGGCGGAGTAAATCTACCTGCTTATATTCAATGACAATATTTTTATCAGCGCAGAACTGACAAATCTTAGGTCGAGCGATGTAACGCCGCCCGTATCCTGTCTGCTCGGTTTCATTATTTTCTTCACTCATCGAACTTGCTCCTATCATTCTTAAAAAGAGATGTTTAAGAATGGTTTGTTCTACTTGCTAGAATGGATTAAAAAGGATAGGCGTCTTCTTCTTCGTCTTCTAAAGCGGGCTCACCTGTGGCGCTGGGTGGGTTTCCGTCGCGCCGTTCACCCAGGATCATCATTTCATTCGCCACGATCTCGATACTCGAGTGCTTCACGCCTTCATTGTCTTCCCACCGGCGAGTCTGTAGACGGCCTTCAATATAAACTTGCTGGCCTTTGGTCAGGTATTGTTTGCAGATTTCAGCCAGATTTCCCCAGGAGACCACATTGAACCATTCTGTTTCACTATGGCGCTCCCCATCGGATGTATTCCAGGTGCGGCTGGTGGCTACGGTAAATGTAGTGACAGGTCTACCGGAAGGGGTGTAGCGCATCTCCGGATCCCGTCCCAAATGCCCGATAATCATCACTTTATTCAATCCGCGGCTCATAAGATTCTCCTTACGACAACCTGTTAGTTCATCTGGCCGGACAATCCATTAGTCAACCGCCAAAAGCATGAATCGCATAACGGGTTCGAGAAAGCGCATATTCCGGTCGAGCTCAGCGCTAAAAGTAGGGGCCATTTGTGCATTAATCAACACGTACTGCCCTTCGCGCTGCTTGCGGATAGTATATGCCAGACGCCTTCGTCCCCATAAATCCACTTTCGCAATAGATCCGCCAGCGTCTACGATCCAGCTTTTAACTTTTTCGATGACGACATTGAGTGCGGTCTCATCCAGTTCTGGATGGGCGATAAACACGAGTTCATAATTACGCATGAGAGGGATTCCTCCTTTCCTTGGGTTTGCTCTCGGACATCATCTTAGGTGAGCCAGGAGTGGAAAGTAAGCCAATGATCCACCGGCTTAAGTTCGAGGTGACATTCTACCACAAATTCAACCATTTGCTATGGCACTTTACAAAGGCATGAAAAAGACCCGAATTTGAGGTGTTTGCGGGTGTTCCGTACCCGCAAACACCTCAAATTCGGGAACTCTCTCCTCATGGATGGGCAATAACAAAGCGGTTTAAAAGTTATCGAAGTTGCCTTTTGGGTGGGGCAACCTCGATTCGAAGGAAACTGCGCTCTCTTTAGCGGGATGTGGTCAGCTTCAACATTTTCCCCTGCGGATCCAGGGTCATACGGGCGTAAAGGTGATGTACATGCCTGGATGTTTTAACATCCTTGCTCAACGTGACCACGTAGCGGTGGGGGGCGGCCTGGGTGACAGATTTCGCCTTAAGCTGGTCTGCGCCACATTGGGGGTTGCTTTTGAGACAGTTACATTGCTGCTGGATCACATGCAGCTCAGCGTCGCGCAGCCCGGGAAGATAATCGTTGACGATTCGCCTTACCTGCACCAACATATCGCTGGAAATTTTCTCGAGTGAAGCTTCTTTTTGGTGGACATCACTGATCATTTTAACCACTGGATGGTTCTTTGAGCGGTAAATTGTTTTTGGCATTGGGCGATATTCGTTTAGCAAGGCCAGTGGATCGCCGTACAGGACGAATGAAAGCAGCGTTTTCTGGTCCTCTCCATCCAGGTAACCCTGGCGCCGGTTCATTTCCTTTGCCAGCTTCAACTTGGCTCTGAGTAAAGCATTCCCTGAGGTCTGACCCTCGTGGATCTCTTGCCAGAAATATTGGCCCAATAAGTCGGCAGCAATCAGCGGTGTAGCAACGGAACCATATGAGATCCCGGTTGAACCGACCAGGCTGTAAGTTCCGTTTGAAAGGAACTTATAGGTAAGGGCTTCATCTTCTTTCTTGTTTTCAATCAAGGCGCCATAACAGGCTTCACTGAAGATAATCCCTGGCGCATGACGATGGTTTTGGATGTCTTTGGGGCTGATCGCAACCGGGTAGTCGGGCACTTTGGGATCGCCATCCGGCTTCTTTTGCCCGTACCATTCGACCGCGTCTTCAATGCCATGCAGGTTGAAATAGCCCATGTAGGCGGGTAACTTGCCGTTATTCCACGTGCCTGCCTGGATTGGAGGACAGACCAGCATCGATTTTGACTGGCCGATGGGCCTAAAAACTTCAACCGATGATGAGCGCCAGACCTGGGCGGTGTAGGCGAAGCTGGGGCGTGTTCCCTTAACCAACCCGAGATTGAACAGAAAGTTGTGCAAAGAATGGGTTAGCCTGCGGGTGAATAAATTGCGATACCAAAATGGATGGTTTTTCTTCGAGTTCCCATGGTAAGCCACCGTTCGACGGAGAGCTTCCAATAACAGGCTGGCATCAGATCCCTTTGGGCCTGGCAGTCTACCAACTGGCCATTCGGGGATAAAATAATTTTCATCACTGGTCGCATAAGGGTTATCGGATAATACTTCCGTATCAGAATCTTCAGTCGGGTTAGGTAGATGGTGAAATGGGATCACGTCTGAACCGCCCACAATGAGCAAAGTCCCAATCATTTCTCCGCGTTTGGCTAATGCATGATCAAGGTCCGTCAAGCTGAGCTTAAGCTTCCAGGGATCGATAGATTGGACCGATTTTATACCCAGAGCAGCGGTTACGGCTGGATCATCCGGGCAATACAGGAGGGCGCCCCAACCTGTGCGCTTGCGGATTGCCAGAACCAGGGCGCGCATCTGTTCGTCCAATAAAGCCGCAGTATCTGGCCCATATTGCTTTTCCAGACCTTGCCTGGATGAAAAAATGATGTACATCGGGAAACGACCATCCGAACGCCCGACAGCAGGCCGTTTTATCTTCTTTGCCAGTTTTTCGAATTCTTCTTGAACATTAAGCAAATGTTCTGTCGTGACTTCATCCGATTGGTTAAGGCTATCCTGTAGGGATGAGGCAGTTTTATCCTCTTCCGTTTCCCCTTCCTTTTCCTGGGTGAATTCACCATAGAATTCTTCACAGTCTGCCTGGTTGGCATGGTGATCAACCGTGGGTCCTTGGATGGCAGCGTTATCTTCATCCAGGCTGATTGGATTGGAAATGACTTCAATAGCACTCCCATCGTCGAACCCGCTGGATTCGTCATCCGGATTGACGATGATGATCACCTGGTCACCACTCACATCACTATCATCGTCCAGCCCTTTTTGCGCGTCAGCCAGTGCTTCATCTTGTAGAGGCGCCGGTTTCAACTCACCGGCCACCAGTTGGTTCCAGCCCATGGCCATTGCCAGTTGGGTCGGGATCGGCAGTTCAAATCGGATCTCCATGCGATCTGGCCAGATAGGGCGGTAGGGGAAGGCTGGACCCCAGATGCGGGTGGGCACCTGGCCGGCGGGATCCCTGGCGACACATTGGTGGAGCAGTGCCACTGCATGGGTCTCATCGCCATTGACGATGCGCGCTTCTGCCAGAAACAGGTTGATCTGCATGCAGTCTGGCCATTTCTGGTGATAGGTGTCCGCCAGTTTTTGTACGATCTGAAAGTCATTGTTAGCGTGAGCCACGCGGATATGGTGGATGGCGGGAATGGGTGAGTCGGGCCTGGCTTGCATGGCTTTTAAGGCGAGTTGTTCTGCATCCTCAAGCTGGTTATTGAGCAGCGCTGTCTGGCTTGCTTCGATAGCTCGTTCCCAATCTGTTTTATGTGATCGTGGGGTGACGACTGTGCCTGGATTTCCCGAATTGGCAATGGTCAATAATTCTTGAGCCTGCCAGAACTCGGGGTCAGACTTAACCAATTTTTCTAGGATTGGCCTGGCCAGGGCATGTTTACCTTCTCCTACCAATGCATTTGCCAGCAAGTAGTTGATGTAGAGGTCGCCGGGAAATATTGCCAACCAGGCGAGGGCGCCCTGGCGAGTAAAACGGTACTCTTTTACAATCAGGGCGGTGTTAAGCAGCGCTAAAAGCTCTTTACGGGCCAAAGGTTTAGAAAAATCAAACCGGTTTGAGGGTTTCAGGTTCATGAGATAACCGACGCCTCCTGCGGGTGGTGGACAAGGTTCAGGGTAATAATGGCGCCAAGCTGCCGGCGGATATTGATGTCATCGGGTGAAAGGCGGGCTGCATGCCGGAGCATGGTTTCTGCCGCAAGGTAATCTTTACTTCCTCTCAAGGCCAGCCCGGCGTTGTAATAAGGCCTTGGATCGTTAGGAGCTATTTGGGTTGCCTGCCTGTAAATCTTCAGTGCCTGTAAGTTCTCGCGCCGGTCCTGGTATGCCCGGCCCAACTCAAGATAGGCCTCTACCTGGGCCGGGTCCTGGCGGATAGTTTCGCTCAAATGACTGATGCACTGGTCCAGTTGGCCATTGGCCCTTTGAAGCTTTCCCAAAAGAAGATGCAGGTTGGGTTGGGTCGCGAGCAATTTTAAGGAGGCCTGTGCCGTGCGTTCAGCGGCGTCCGTTTGTCCAATTTCTGCCTGGGTCTCAGCCAGAAGGCAGAAGACTTCTGGCTCAGCGGGATTTTTCTGGGCTAATTCGATTAAGACTGGCAAGGCAAATTGGATGCCTTGAATTTGTTTAATCAACCTTGCTCGTTCGATCAGCAGGACGACCGGTTGGGTAATGCTGGACAGGTTTAGATCGATCATCTCTAAAGCTGCCTGACTTTGACCCATAGCGTTCAAGGCTCTTGAATTCAATAGGATCGCCGCCGTGTTTTGTGGATTCAAGTTTAAAACTGCCTGTGCTTTGCTGATGGCTTTCTGATGCTGCCCGAGGCGTAAAGCAATTTCACCCGATAAAAGTTGTGGGTCAACCTGATTAGGCGCCAGGTCGCAGGCTTGTTCGGCGCATGACATTGCTTCCGTTTTGTTGCCGATAAAAAGGTTAGCTTTGGCCAGGGTGAACCAGGCATCAGCCTGGAATGGATTGATGTGGATGGCTTGATCGAGGCTCTTGATGGCATCGGCAAAATCCCTCTCTTCGAGGTAATCAATACCAAGGGCAAAGTTGTAATCGTAGGAACCTGGGTCAAGATCCACTGCCTGCTGCCAGTGAGCGATGGCGGCGAGGTTATCACCGGCATCCTCACAAAGATTGGCTGCGAAGCGGTGCCATTCGGGTTCGTCTGGCCAGTAGCTGATGGCGGTCTCGATCGACTGTCGCGCAGATAACCCGTCATTGGCATTGGTAAAGGCATAAGCAGCTTGTAGAACCGGATTATGCCGGTCAATTTCGATGGCAGATTGGATCGCTGCCAGGCTGGCTTCGGGATCGGAAACGCGCAGTGCCAGGTTCAACTGGAGTAAAACTTCTGCGTTAGTGATCCAATCTTGAGCGGCTATTTGCGCCTCTGAAAGTTGGTTGGAACGGCTGTAAGCGGCAATTAACGCGGCTGTATCATCCGCACCGATGATGTAATAGCCCAGGGTTTTAGCCGTCTGTGGGCCTGGATGAAAGACAGCCTGACCACGATTGTGCCAGTGAATGACTTCTGTCGTTTGGATCATCCGGTTGGCGGTCAGGTAAGCCTCTTCAAAGAGGTCGTAATGGTTACGGTCGAGTTTATCTTCACCTGGCGCGTGGGTTTTAATGTCGAGCGCATGATAAGTCATCTGAGATTCCGCGCATATGACCAGGGCTCTGGCAAACCGCAGGCGTGGACGGGCATCAAAGGGCGCTATTTCGATGCTGCGTTGGAACAGGGTCAGTGAAACCTGCCATTGTTGCAGTTCAAGCGCGGCTTCTGCGACGCCCAGGATGTCCCAGACACAATCCGGATCAAATTGTGATAAGGGCTGATCGGCATTTATGGCTTTATCCAGAATATGGTTCTGGTTCAGGCTGGAAAAGGCCTGGGTGAAATGCTGCTCGGTATTTTGCAGTTCCCCTTTTTGTTTTTCTAAGCGGGCCAACAAGGCCAGAACGCGAGGATGATTGGGGATGAATTGAACGGCGTAAGCGACCGCGGTGCTGGCCTGACGGTAATCATCTTTTTCAAATGCGATCTCACCGTTCGTACACAGCAGCCGCACCAGGGGCAGGGTGTCTGCCGGGATGTGGACCAGGTTTGATCCGATACCGTCTTCTGATAGATCAGGTAAATAAGCAAATTGGGAGGTCTTGGCCAGTTCCATCAAGGCATAAGCCAGGTGAGCTGCCAACGATCGATACACAATTTGACCGGGTTCGGATTGTGTCGCTTCTTCAGCATGCCGCAGGGCTGGTATCATTTCACCGCTGGATCGAAGCAGGCGGGCGATACGGTAATGGATTTCTGCGGTTGACCCGATCGTTGGCTGGCCGCCATCGATCGGTTCTGCGCGGGTTTGTGATTCCAGGGTGGCCGGCGAAGATGAGATGACCTGGAGGATGTGTTCAAGGCAAGCCAGGGCCGCCTGTTGCTGGTCCGTTTTCTCATACAAGGCAGCTTCAAGCAGGTTCAAACTGATATCATCCGGGCGAAGGAAAACGGCCTGCTCAACCGCTTCGAGAGCGGCTTTCGAGTTACCGTTCCGGTCGTAGGCGTTTGCCAGCTCAACCAGAATCTCGTACGCCGGTTCATTTTGCTTTTGGCGCGCTTTCTCCAGGAAGAGGATGGTTTTATCGAGATCACCCATCTTCGAGAATACTTTTCCTGCCTTCTGAAATTCTTGAGCAGTCGCGCTATCGAGGGAGGAGAGTAGATCGAGTGCCTGTTGGGCCGCGATCGGATTCCCAGCTTCATGGTAGATCTGGCCGAGTAACAACACCAGGTCAGACCGCTCGGGCGCCAGTTCAACGGCCTTCTCGAGCGCGGTGATGGCTTCAGAAATGTTTTCCAGGTCCAGCATAAGATGGGTGAACCAGATCAGGTTATCCAAATGATGCGGTGCGTCTTTTAACACGATCCGGGCCGTCTGTAATGATTCGCGGAAGAGTTTGGCATGATAAAATGCCTCCGCCAGAACCTGCTGAATCTCATAGTTATCGGGTTTAGCTGAGGCAGCTTCCTGTAGGGCTGCCAGGGCAATATCCACCTGATCCATGGATAGTGCTGTCTGGCCTAATCCAAATTGTATTCGCCAGTAAAAAACGGGGTTTTTTGAATTTTCTGACTCGGCCAGGCTGCGATAGATCTGATAAGATTCTTGGGTTTGGCCGTTGGATTTCAAGATTTCTGCCAGGAGCAGCTGTATTTCGGGGTTTTCAGGTTCCACAGCCATGGCCTGGGAAAGGCAGCGACTCACGCTGTTCAGGTCGATGGTTTCATCGACACTGGAACGATCGGGCAGTTTGGATGAAGATTGTTGCGATTGTTCCAACAAGTTCATCACGGTTTGCCCTAGAAGGACTGCCGGTTGGACCTGGCCGGTTTTGGCCTGGGCCGTGGTAAACAAATAGGGGAGTGCTTTTCGATCTTCACCAGAGGCCAACAAGCATTGCGCATAGTTGTATGCCAGCCCAGGATGGTCAGGCTTGGTGTGGATCACGTTTTCGACCACTTCTCTGGCCTCGCCGTAATGCCCGAGGTGAAGCAGGGTGTTGCTTAATAAAAGCGCCACCGGTAGTGATTGTGAGTTGAGGGCGTAGGCACTCCGCAGCGAGGGTAATGCTTCAGAGGGTGAACCAGTCGACAGGCTGGCTTCACCCAGGGCAGCCAGGATCGATGAGGACTGCGGGATCGATAATGATGCGGCTCTGAGAGTTTCCAGGCACTTTTGGAAATCCCCGCATAGCGCCTGGGCTGAAGATAAGGCCAACCAATGCTGTGGTTGTTCAGGGATTAATAAGATAGCCTGGGTAAAGTATTCGATTGCGGTTGAAATATCGCCTGAAATGAGATAGGCTTCTCCTAAGAGATAGTGAGCGTTGCCTTCTTCCGGATTTTCGGCCAGGATCGCCTGGCATATGGATAGTATGATATCCGGCCGTCTTAGATTTAACCCAACTCTGGCCAGGGCCAATGAATCAGACAGGGCAGGTGGATTTGTCATTGTCATCACCTGCTCCCGCTCTACCAGGGCCGGTTCCCAGGCCTTGGCTTCTTCGAGCAGCTCAGCTAACTGCCGGTGGAGTTCAATCTGTTTGGGCTGCAGGATCAGGCTAAGATTGGCCATCTGGATCGCCTGGGCAAGCTGGCCAGCCTGGTGGTAAACACCCACGGCCATTTTAATCAACGGCAGGTCGAGGGGTTGGTTTTTTAAGGCATGGCCAGTAACACTTATGGATTCTTCGAATAAATTTAACCCGGATAAATCATCGATGATGTCTACTGACTGGGGATGGATCGCGCTTTGTCTGAAAAGTGGGTTGAGAGAGGGCTGGTTTGGCGGATTGATCAGGGATTGATAACCCTGGCGTGCTTTCTCTTGAGCCGTGGAGAGGTCGCCCCGGGAAGCGATCAATTTTGCCTGAATGAGCTGCACCTGAGGATCACGGCTGTTTTCCGATATGACAGACGCGGCATCCTTTTCCTGGCCTGCGCGCAGATAAGCTGTCGCCAGGCAGGCCTGAGCGGTAGGGGAGGTCGGGATTAAGTTGTACACCTGTTCCCACGTGTGGAGGGCTTCCGCATCTCGCTGGATTGCACCCGAGGAGATGGCTAGCTGGAATGAGATCCTGGCTTCCAGCCGGTGGGTCATATCTCTTGCCTCAGTCAGCAAGGCGATCGAACGGTCATGCTCGCCTGCATAAGCATAGAAGGCTGCCAGCTGGCGGGTCATTTCAATTAAAGCCAGTGATTCATCGTTTAATAGCGGATCCTCACTGATGGTCTGATCGGCATTATCCGCATTTTCAAGCTTGAGTTCGGCGAAATAAAATACATTTTCAGGTCTTTGTAATATGTTTTGCGCAAGATCCGTGGCTAAGGCTGACCGGCCCATCGTGTCTAATTGCTGCAGCCAGTTGAGTTGAGCGGGGGGGCTATAACGACCGGTTAATTCCGCGAGCAGGTTAACCTGCTCAACAGGGGATAATGGATTGCTGAGCAGTGTGTGTAACACGGTTACAATCTGGCCGGTTTTGAGATCCTCCTCCTGGGATGGCAGGATGGATAAGAAAAAATCATTGGGATCCGGGATCATTGAGAAGAGGCAGGCAAAAGCAGTGTGCCAGGTATCATATAACCGGTGGGCGGTATCATCGTTTGGGGTGGTAATTTCTGCGCCCAGACCTTGCCATGATCCTTTCATCCGCCGGCGCTCGCGCAGCGCCAGGGCTAGCAATCCTGCCTGTTCTAAGTTGATTGGCGCCTGGTTGGTTTTAAAGACACTTCCATAAGCCTGAGCAGATTTCTGGCGCAGTTCAGGAGCCAGAGGGTACAATGAAGATTCCAGGTGTAAAGTTTCATGGATTAGATCATCGGTGGCTTCAGGGTTATCCAATTGGATGAGGAATATCGCTGCCGGAGTCCACAACCGGCCATCATTCCCGGCTCTATCAAGGATTTTTGCGGCGGTTGTAGGATTCTGCAGACTTTCCCAAACGAAAGGATCCTGGCGCAGGGCTGAGATAATGACCTGGCAATCCGTCTCTGAAAACAACGTTCTGATCTGGGTGATGAAATCTTCTGGCTCCATGAGGGGGTGTTCCTTTTTTTATTTAATCTGTAAAACCAGGCCGTAAGAAGCTGCAATCAATGCGAAACTGATTCCAACCAGGATGATCCCAATTCCAGAGGATGAGCGTACCATCTGGTTTAATGCATTGAGCAGGGCAGATGCATTACCAACCAGTCCGGCAACATCTTCTGCAATTCCTTTTTGAGCGAGTTTGGCGGTTTGTTCGGCAATGACGCGCACGTTATTGCCAATGGCTAGCCTGGTCAGGATGAATATCCCGGTGCCGAGGGATATCAAACCCATTAAAAATAATATGGTCGCCATAGTCTGGACGAATTCTGTATAGGTAGAAAACATAAATGCCTCCTGAGTTTTTGTCTCAAGAGGCATGGGTGCAATTTGTATGCCAGGCGGTGGGTTTGATCAGGATTTCGAGATGATTTCTCCAGGCAAGTCGGCCAGGTCGAGTGAACAGTCGTCACAGAAGAGCATGGCTCGCTCAATTGTATTCTTCAGTTCACGGATATTGCCAGGCCATTCATAATTGACCAGTGCTTCCATCGCCCTCGGAGTAATATCGGTGATATTAACACCCATACAGGCGTTATTTTGGCGCAGGAATAATCCCACCAGCTCGGGAATATCGTTTTTTCTTTCTTTTAATGCTGGGATATGAAGGTTTACCACCTTAAGCCGGTAATACAGGTCTTCACGGAAAGTACCTTCCTTATTCATGCGAAGTAAATCTCGGTTTGAAGCAGCCAGGACCTGGATATCCACCTTGATCAAGTGGGTGCCGCCCACGCGATAAAAGGCGCGCTCCTGTAATGCCCGGAGCAGTTTGGCCTGGATATCCACTGGCATGGATGAAATTTCGTCCAGGAACAGGATCCCACCATCGGCCACTTCCATCAAGCCGTTCTTCCGCTTCTC
Source organism: Anaerolineaceae bacterium (assembly GCA_036787065.1). GTDB lineage: Bacteria > Chloroflexota > Anaerolineae > Anaerolineales > Anaerolineaceae > JAJYIW01. The sequence continues at coordinate 20,513 of DAIQPZ010000011.1, read as the reverse complement.
TGCCCCGGTAAAGGCGCCCGCTTCATAACCAAACAGCTCTGATTCCAACATGGTGGGCTGGATGGCAGGGCAGTTAATGGCGATGAAAGGTTTGCTTGCGCGGGAGCCGGAACGATGGATGAATTCAGCCAGTACTTCCTTCCCGGTTCCGGTGTCACCTGTGATTAAAACAGATACCGAAGTAGACGCAGCACGCTGTGCGTGGCTGATCAACTTTTGCATTTCAGGGGACTGCCCTACGACGAAATTAGCATTCTGGTGTTGGGTATTGCGCAGGTGCGCCAGTTCACGGCGCATTGCCACAATTTCGCTGGCTCGCTGGATTGATTTTTCGAGTTGAACCAACTGGATGGGTTTTTGCAGGAAGTCGTGCGCACCGTTTTTCATCGCATCCACGGCCATGTCCACGTCGCCAAACGCGGTGATCATGATAATGGGGGGGCGCATGGCCATCTGGGCCGTTTCATACAGCAGGTTTGGGCCATATCCATCGGGGAGTTGGACATCCAATAAGATAATATCGGGTGTACCCTTTTGAAGGTGACGGCGGGCATCTGCCAGGGTAGCCGCGTCGATGACTTCATAGCCTTTTGTATTCAAAAAGTTACCAATAATCACGCGCGCGTTCTCTTCGTCATCCACAATTAAAACGGTAGCACTCATTTTCCCTCTCCCATAATTGCCGGTAGTTTAATCATAAAAACGGTTCCCCCAGGAAAACTGTTGAGATTAATGCTTCCCCGGTGAGCGGTGATGATCTGTTTGGTGATCGCCAAACCTAAACCTGTGCCTTGGGGATTGGTGGTTACAAAAGGCTCAAAGATGCGGTCGCGTATATCGTCCGGAATACCTGGACCTGTATCCGAAACGGTCAGTTCGATTTGCGGGGGCTCGATTTCAGTATTAAGTTTACCAATTTTTATTGAAAGCGTCCCACCTTTATCGCTCATCGCATGGACTGCGTTGCTGATCAAATTCGTAAAGACCTGTTCCAATGCGCGTGGATCCGCATCAACCCGTGGATTTTCAAGCTCGGAAGAGAAATAGGGGATCACTTTAGCGCGAGAGAACCGCGGTCGCCAGCGTTCTGTGATGCGCTGGATCAACACACTAATATCCGTGGGTTCCATTTTAATTTCCTTAGGTCGTGAAAACGTAAGGACCGTTTCCATCAGATGGGTTAAACGGGCGCAGTCATTTTCCAGACGGCTGATCAATTCCTGATTAGGATCTTCCGGCGCCATACCCATGGCCATTAATTGCAGGCCAGTGCTGATATTGTTGATTGGGTTACGCACTTCGTGCGCGAAGATAGCCGTCACCTCGCCCAACAAAGCGCGCTGTTCCAACTGTTGGGTTCTGACCCGAATTTGTTCATTCTCACTAATATCGCTTAAAAACAAGATGATACCGACCAATTCATCCTTGACCTGCACCGGCACGGTCTGAACGTACGCAGGGAAAGATTGGCCATTGCGCCGGTGGAGTTTCAGGTTGCTGATATTTTGTGTGGTAATCCCATGTGTGGCCGATTTTAACGCGGTTGAGAGAGTTTCTGTTCCGATCAGGATATTTTCTGCGGGGTGCTCGATGACTTCTGAACTGGCATACCCCAAGATTAATTCCGCCGCCGGGTTCATATCCACGATGGTCAAATCCGGGTTCAGGATGATCACTCCTTCCTGGGCGTTTTCCGCGATGCTGCTTTGAATCATCAGGGTCTTTTTGTTTTTCTGGATGGTGTCGTTATAGTTTGTCAGGACGATATAATGTTGGACGGTCGAAGAGATCTGCGTTGCGATGATTTCAGTGAGCTTTAGGATATTATCAACTGGCATAGACTGGTGGTCGCCAATCGCCAAAAGGCCAAACCAGGCGCCTGCCTGTCCCAATGGGATGGACGCGAGGTAATTGAGCCCAGCGATGCGCGCGTTGCGGTGGAGCTCTGCCGCCACCCTTTTTCCCGGCTGCCATAGTATGGGCTCGCGCAACCGGATCAGATCGGCCGACGAAATCACTTCGGGTAGGTCCTTGGAATCCGTGTCTTCAGAGGAAGCAATTTTCCTCAGTTGAGGAAATTGGCTGTCGGCTTTATATATGCAAATCAGGTCCGCATTTAACAATGACCGGCCAAGCTGGATCGCCTGAGAAAGTGCGGCGTTTAAATCGGGTTGAGCGGTGAGGTTGGCCATCTCGTGGAAAGATTTAAGCAGTTGATCTTCCCTTAAGGCTTTGGCCTGGTTATGCATGTGGTCGGCTAGGGGGATCAGGGTTAGTAGAACCCATGAGCTGGGCGTATCCATCGGAGCCATGGTGGTCATCACTTCGATAGGCTCACGCTGGCGCCGGTTGAGCAACGTCTCGGTTTTCGTCCCGTCCGAAAGGTCCAGTTGGGCAAAATCTGGGATGAGGTCGGTAATTTTGTTGCCTATGACTTCCATTTGCGCGAAGGCGGTTAATTGGCAGAAATGACTGTTGGCACAAATGACCTGGTTCCGGATCCGATCCACAAGTAAAGCCGGCCCTTCGAACAGGTTGATCAAAGTGGTAAACTCGGAAATCCCTGGGCTTTTCGAGCGCCAGGAGGAAGGAATCACGTTGTGCTGAGAACTGGCATTGGTCATAGGGTCGCAATCATCGAATGGCGTAAATGGGCCGGCAAGATTCCTTCCATAGAGCGGTATTTAGCGACTGTGCGGCGGGCGACGAAGATACCTTGCTTGGCCAGTAAATCGACCAACTGTGTATCATTCAGAGGATGGTGTTCTCGATCAATCATGTTGCGCAGGATCGTGCGCACATTTAAGCTGCGATCAAAAAACATAGACAGAGGAACGATCCGGCTATTGGGCAGTTGCACTGATTTACCTGAAACAGCCCTGGAAATAGTCGATTCGTGCACATCCAATTCCTTCGATAGCTGTGCGCGGGTGAGTGGAAGCAGTTCTTCTTCACCATTTAAGATGAAATTTTTCTGAATGGTCGCCACGCGTTGCATTAACCGCCGCATCGTGTGGTTGCGTTGCTGCAAGCACTTAATCAGCAGCGAAGCACGTTCCAAATCCGATTTCCATTCCTCAATTTTATTCTCGGATACCTGGTGCAGGGCCTGACGAAAGAGTGGATTGATGCGTAAGGTCCCATTTAAGGGCATGATGATTTCAACCAGCAACGGATTTTCCGGCCGGTCATTAACATAGCCTATGATGATATCTGGCTGGTGATATACCTGTGATGAAGGCTGGGCGGGTTGGCGGGAATCGCCCCAATGGGAGCGGCCTGGGTATGGATTTAGATTTTCACTGATGAAGCGGGCAATTTCGATCACCCGGTTTTGACTGATTTTTAACAGGCGGGCTAATTCGGCGTATTGGTGACGGCTTAGCAGGTCCATGCCCAGATCGATCGCCTCTTTGGCATGTTCTGGGATCTGGCTTGTTTCGGAGAGAACGTCCAATTGGACCATGAGAGCCTCTTCCGGACAAGACGATCCAACACCCACCGGATCGGAACGCTGAATTAATTTGATGATCGCCATGATCCGTTCGAGGGGCACATGATGGTAACGCGCTACTTCAACCGCGGTTGTGGTCAGCAAGCCATCATCATTAAGGTGGGTCAGGATGAAGGCTGCAATCGGCCGGTCTTGAAGACTGAGCTCTGGGGCGATCTGCCGGAAAACGTAGGTTGGCAGGTCATCGGAGGCGGCTGAATAATCGTTATCTGGCATTTCCTCGCTGGATTTTCCATTGCCAGTATAAAAATCCTCGCGAGAAGAGATGAGTACAATCGGCTCATTGGCATTCGGACTTTGCTGCCGGCTGCATATCGGGCATGGACCCTTGGATGGTAGCAAGCTATGGCACATTGGACAACGCCGTTCTTCGATCATCTCGAGCGCAGGATTGGATGACAGCTCAGAATCGATTTGCTGGCGCAATTCGTCTGTCGTCAAGCTCAACAAGGTCATGGTCTGGGCCAGGTGAGCCGAGGTTAAAGGTCGAGTGGAATGAAAGTGAGTTTGAAACATGGGCAACCTCATTAAGAGTATAGCGGTTTTCCCGATATGTTGCAAGATTTATGCCATGCCATATTAAAAGTATGCCAGAGGATTAATAAAAATTTTCGTGGTGAATTCCATTCCACGGGAAATTCTGAAGAACCAGCAGGCCAGATAGACAGCGATATAAGGGTGGTAAAATTTAAACATGGCAAACACTCAGGTTGAGGGATTAATCGTTGTGGGGGGTGGGTTGGCAGGCTGCGAGGCTGCCTGGCAGGCTGCCGAACTGGGAATCCAGGTGACTTTATATGAAATGCGCCCTGCCCGCTCCACCGGGGCGCACGTAACGGGGGACCTGGCCGAGCTGGTTTGCTCGAATTCACTTGGCTCCAATCTGCCGGACCGCGCTTCAGGTTTACTTAAAGAGGAACTGCGCCAACTGCGCAGCCTTTTGCTTGCCTGTGCGGAGGCTGTGGCTTTGCCGGCCGGGGGGGCCCTGGCGGTCGACCGCGAGGCTTTTTCACATAAGGTGTCGGATGCACTGGCACAGCATCCCAGGATTCTTCTTGTGCGTGAAGAGGTCAAAGTGATCCCGGATAAACCGGTTATTATCGCCTCCGGACCGCTGACTTCCCCCGATTTAGCTGCCTCTATTGCCCATATGAGTGGTGAGTCCAACCTATTCTTTTATGATGCCATTGCGCCGATCGTTTTTGCGGGTTCGATCGACATGACGGTTGCCTTTAGAGCGTCTCGATATCAAAAGGGAAGCCAGCCGGAGGGTGATTATATTAACTGCCCGTTGGATAAAGACCAGTACGAAGCCTTCGTCCAATATTTAATCACCGCCGAGCGGATTGAGTTAAAAGAATTCGAACATGAAATGGAGTTGGGGGTGCGCGCGGGTTTGTCTGAATATTTTGAAGGCTGCCTGCCGGTCGAGGTGCTTGCCCGCCGGGAAATGAAATCCCTGGCTTTTGGCCCCATGCGACCGGTGGGGCTGACCAACCCGCGAACCGGCCGCTGGCCATATGCTGTGGTGCAGCTTCGCCAGGATAATTTGGCCGGTGATTTATACAACCTGGTCGGATTCCAGACTAATTTAACCTATGCGGAACAGAGAAAAATATTCCGGCAGATCCCGGGTTTAACGGGAGCGGAATTTATCCGTTTTGGCCAGATGCATCGCAATACGTTCATCGCATCTCCCAAACTCTTAAAACCGACCCTCCAAAGTGTAAGCAGACAGGACTTGTTCTTCGCGGGTCAAATTGTTGGCGTGGAAGGGTATATGGGGAATATCGGGTCCGGTTTGTTGGCTGGGATGAATGCAGCTCGTTATCTGCGCGGGCTTCCGTTAATGGAGATGCCCACAACTACCATGCTGGGAGCTTTATGCCATTACATCACCCATGCCGAAATGCAAGATTTCCAACCCATGAAAGCTAATTTCGGCATCATTCCGCCCATCACACCCGCAATAAAGATGGGTAAACATGAACGAGCACTGGCTGCGAGGGAGCGCTCGCTGAGAGACCTTGCGCAAACTATCCAACAAAACCAGCTTTTTTATACCTAAATCGATGCAAAAGCCAGCCTGGCGAAGGCTTCTGATTGCTTTATTAATCCTGATTGCCGTTCTTAGCTTTGGGTTTGTGGCAGGTTATGTGATCCTTCCCAGGTTGCAGGCTCCCGAAGACTTTGATGGTCAGAAAGCCTATCAAGATGTGGCCTACCAGGTGGGGCTTGGGCCGAGGGTCCCTGGGAGTGATGCCCATCAAAAGTTTATCGATTGGTTGAAGATTGAGCTAACCCAATATCACTGGCAGGTGGAGATTCAGGAAGGCTCCTTAATGGGCCATCCAATTCAAAATGTCATTGCCCGTAAAGGTAGCAGTGCACCATGGATCATCCTGGGGGCGCACTACGATTCGCGTTTGTGGGCCGATAAGGATCTCGACCCGGCCAGGCGTAAAGATCCGGTGCCTGGCGCGGATGATGGAGCCAGCGGTGTGGCAGTTTTATTAGGTCTGGCCCGGTCAATTCCTGATAATAGCGCTAAACAGATCTGGTTGGTTTTTTTTGACGCAGAGGATAATGGTGATATACCGGGTTGGGATTGGCTGCTCGGGTCCAGGTACTTTGTTTCAAAATTAACATGCTGCCCGAGTGCTGTCGTGGTGGTAGACATGGTCGGCGATAAGAATCAAACGATTTATGAGGAAAGGAATTCTAACCCGGAAATTGTCCGCCAAATTTGGGCACAAGCAGCCCATCTGGGTTATACAGATAAAATTATTCCACAGCTCAAGTATTCGATGGAAGACGACCATACCCCTTTCCTTGAGGCGGGCATACCCGCGATCGATATGATCGATTTTGATTATCCATACTGGCATACGACCCAGGATACAGCCGACAAAGTTTCGCCAGAGAGTCTTTATGTGATCGGCCGAACGCTTTTATCTTGGCTCAAGAAATTTCCGTTTTGAATCCCTACGTATTGGGATGTGAGCGCGCGTACGCGCGATCACATCCCAATACGCGGCCCATTCCACGAGAAATCCTGAAGAACCTCTATCCTGGTTGGCACAATTAAGGGTGTATGATTAGAGTGGAGGATGTGGGTGCGTTTAATATCTTTCTAAATTGACCCATATCTTTAGAATTGATATTTTTTCAACTTGTCGTCAACTATCTTTGGTATGCAAATCCTCGACCTTCTAAAGCAGATTCAACCCGTTTGGCTGAAACGGATCGTGCAAAATATGGCGCATGGCGCGGGCCAGCGGGAAGATTTCCGTGAGCAGTTAACCCATTTTTATGCACTGTTAAGCCAGGTGGTCGAGACAGGCGACGAGGCCTGGTTAGATAGCATTGTCTTGTTATGGGCCACTTCCTTACCTTTATCTGATCTGGAAGGCAAGCAAACCAATCTGACCCATCTTCTACGCGAGATGATGATTATCACCATCGATGTTGCCAGAAATAATTTGAGTGAAGCAGAAGCATTGGATATTATTACGGCCCTGGCGCCATGTTTTGCCTATACTTTTGAAAAAGCATCCGTTTATGAGATGGAAGTACGTATCAACACCGTTTCTAACCAGTTGGAAAGCGCACAGCAATCTCTTGAGCGCCTGGAACGATCAAAATCAGATTTTATTGCCGTGGCTGCGCATGAGTTAAGGACTCCCCTTACCCTTGTAGACGGGTACACGGCCATGCTGCGGGAGAGTCTGGCCAATAAGGAACAGGAAGGAACGTTCCAGCAGCTTTTAGAAGGAATCGATCACGGCACACGCCGGTTACAGGTGATTATCGATAATATGATCGACGTCTCAATGATCGATAACAATCTTTTGCAGCTTAACTTCCAGCCGGTTTGGGTTAACCGCCTGTTTGCGGCACTTGATAATGAGCTTTCTCACAGCCTGAAAGAACGGCAGCAGAAATTGTTGATCAACCCATTTTCCGGTTGGAACGAATTAACTTTTGGAGATCCAGAGAGGCTTATGCAGGTTTTTCGCAACGTTTTGATCAATGCGATCAAGTTCACCCCAGATCGAGGGTCGATCAACATCACTGGAAGAAAATTACCGGGTTTTCTGGAAGTCACTGTAACGGATAGCGGAATTGGAATCGATATTGAAGATCAACAAGTTATTTTCGAGAAATTTGGCCAGGTAGGAAATATATCGCTGCATTCCAGTGGGAAAACAAAATTTAAAGGGGGCGGTCCGGGGTTAGGCTTGCCAATTGCCAAAGGGATTATTGAAGCCCACGGTGGCGCGATTTGGGTGGAGTCGGTAGGTTTTAATGAGACCTGCTGTCCTGGCTCGACTTTTCATATCTTGCTGCCTTTACGCAGCACTCCCCCGGATGATCGTGCGGCAAAATTATTTGCAGCGTTAATTGATGGCCAACACCTCAATGCCAACCATTAACCATACAGGATACTTAGGCTATGATCATTAAACCTGCCGATCGCATTGCATCTTTTAAACCATACTTTTTTGCGTCTCTAAACCAGGACATTAGCGTTTTAGAGGGAAAAGGGATGGATATCATCCGGCTTGACATGGGATCGCCTGATTTACCCCCTGCGGATTTTATCATCCATGCGCTGGAGTCTTCGGCGCGCCGGCCAGATACCCACGGTTATTCTCCAATTGGCGGGAGCAAAGCCTTTCGCCAGGCCGCGGTTAATTATTATAAGCGTCGTTTCCAGGTAGACCTGGACGTCAATAAAGAAGTTTTGGCCTTAATCGGTTCTAAGGAAGGTCTGTTTAACCTATGCCAGGTATTACTCAATCCAGGTGACGTGGCCCTGATCCCAGATCCGGGTTACCCGGTGTATTCTGCTGGAGCCCAAATTGCGGGGGCAGAGATATTTCCATTACCGCTCTTAAGCGAAAACGGCTTTCTGCCTGATTTAAAAAGCATCCCCGAAACGATCGCTCAAAGGGCCAAGATACTCTGGTTGAATTACCCCAACAACCCGACAGGCGCGGTGGCTTCCTTGGATTTTTTTAAGCAGGTTGTGGCTTTTGGCCGGAAGAACAATGTGGTGGTGATCCACGACGCCCCTTATACTGATGTTTGCTTCGATGGTTACCTGGCGCCAAGTTTGCTGCAAGTTGAAGGCGCCAAGGAAGTCGCCGTTGAAGTGAATTCCTTATCCAAGACCTACAATATGGCCGGCTGGCGGGTGGGTATGGCGGTCGGCAATGCGCAGGTCCTTGAATACTTGAACACCTATAAAAGCCAGATGGATTCCTCCAACTTTACTCCCGTTTTAGAAGCGGGCATCACCGCGTTATTGGGCGATCAAGAATGGATCGATGATCGCAATCAGGTTTATAAAGAACGGCGGGATATTGTGGTCTCTGGTTTACGTGAAGCGGGATTCCATGTCGAAACACCCCCGGCTGCCATATATGTTTGGGCTGGGCTGCCATCTGGCCGGAAGGACAGTGAAAGTTTTTGCATGCAGCTCCTCAACGAGACGGGTGTGAGTACGACCCCTGGAACGGTTTACGGCCAATATGGGGAAGGCTATTTGCGGATATCCCTGGTTACTCCGACGACAAGGATGAAAGAAGCGATGCGCCGGATGGTTGAATGGGTGAAAAAAGGACATTAACCTGTTTACATGGCAAAAAAAACTGCTGAACCCACAAAATTACCGCGAGAAAACGCTTTTCTGATTGGCGTGGACCTGTTCAACAAGAAAGGTCTGTTATCCGTTGAAGAATCACTCAACGAACTCGCTTTATTATCAGATACGGCCGGCCTGAAAGTGGTCGGCCAATTAACCCAACGTCTTGATCAACCAAACTCTGAAACGTTCGTGGGTTCAGGTAAGGTTGAAGAAATCCAGGCGCTGGTTGAAGATTTGCTGGCCGATGTGGTCATTTTTGATAATGAGTTATCGCCGCGCCACCAACGCGAGCTTGAAACCCGTTTTGGCGAACATGTGCGAGTGCTTGACCGGACTGCCTTAATTCTGGATATCTTTGCTCAACATGCTCATACGCGAGATGGCATCTTGCAGGTACAGTTGGCGCAGTATGAATACCGCCTTCCACGTTTGACGCGCGCCTGGACACACCTGGCTCGCCAGGCGGGGGGCGGTGGCGGGCGCGCCGGTGGAGTGGGTGGCGTGGGTTTGCGTGGCCCTGGCGAAACCCAGCTCGAAGTCGACCGTCGAGAAATCCGCACCCGTATAGCGCATCTGAAACAAGAGCTGGAGAAGGTGCGTGCCCACCGCTCGCTTTATCGTGCCCAACGCAAGAAAACCCACGTCCCCATCGTGGCTTTGGTCGGTTATACCAACGCTGGAAAATCGACCCTGTTAAACCGCCTGGCAAAGACGGATGTATTCGTCGCCGATCAACTGTTTGCGACTCTCGATCCGACCACCCGCCGGGTGCAGTTGCCTGGAAATCACGCCGCCCTCTTCACCGACACTGTCGGTTTTATCCAGAAACTCCCCACCCAACTGGTCGCAGCTTTTCGCGCCACCCTGGAAGAAATCGCTGAGGCGGACCTTCTGGTGCACGTGGTGGATGTGACCCACCCCAATGCACAGGCCCAGGCCAGGGCCGTGCATGAGACCTTAGAGGAGATCGGCGCCGACCATATCCCGGTGATTACTGTTCTAAACAAGATCGATCGATTGGACAACCCCGACCATGCGCAAGAAGCCCTGGCTGATATGGAAAAATCAGTTGCCATTTCAGCCATCAGTGGAGCGGGCATTCCGGAGTTGCTCCGGGCAATCGAATCTCAGTTGTATGAGACTTACGTTGAGATCACCGTGCGGCTGCCGTATCAACAAGGCCAATTGATCTCGTTATTCCATGACCAGGGCCAGGTTGAACGGGTGGTGCATGAGCGCGGCGGGGTGTTAATGCAGGGCAATCTACCCGGCCGGCTGCTGGCGCGCTTCCAACCTTATATCAAAGCCCCCGTTGAACGGACGTAAATCATCTGATACTAAAAAGTTTCTCCGAGCTGCTGGATCATCTTTCCGAATTTTTGGCCCGGCGCAAAGGTCTTCTGCCACTGCTGGGCATCGCATTGGTTCTGGTTAATTTTGTGTTTCAAATTATTCCGGCAGGTTGGCTAAGCAGCAGCAACTTGTTTTTGCACCTGGGGATTATCCTGGCAATCCTTGGCCTGATGCTTGCCTGGGCTTTATAACGCGTGAGATTAACGAAAAAAAGGCTGAGTTTAGCTCAGCCTTTTTTTCGTTAATCTTAAGGGATGAAGCTATTTGCTCTTATCTTCTTTTTTCATACTGACCACTTCGCGACCCTGGTAATAGCCGCATTTAGAGCATACAGTATGGGGCATGCGCATTTCGCCACAATTGCTGCATTGAACCAGATTATTGGCGATCAGAGAATCTTGCGAACGGCGACGATCACGCCTTCCTTTGGATAATTTTCGTTTCGGCTGAGGACCCATTACATAACTCCTATCTGTCTTCCCGTTTTCCGATATGCCCGTATATCATATGCTTGGCATTTAGAAAAGAAAATATATAACCTCTCAGACATGTAAAGAAAGATGCCGAATTTGAGGTGTTTGCGGGTGCGGTGCACCCACAAACACCTCAAATTCGGGGCTTTTCCACATGGGCCCGAGTAGTTACAAGAATAGTTTCTTAACAATAGCGGAAGGATTATACTTGGGTCGATCCGCACTGTCAAGGTGTGCAATGGCCATTTTGAGGGGTCTCTTATGATTTTGAATTTGTAGTCGAGTTTTCGCGGTAAGCGCTGGGCGTACAACCGACCTGCTTGCGAAAGACACGATTGAACTAGGATACGTCGTCAAAACTAACCTGGCAGGCGTCCGTGGCGATGCTGTTGCCGGTGCTGAGCATTAAAACCCCTGCCTTTTGGATGCGTTAACGGGTCAGGATGCCCGCGATGAGGCTTCTGCCATCTTACCCCACACCGGTCATTTCGCCTCCAACCGCCAGGACACCCCCGCATCCCCCAAATAGGGGGATTCACTTCATGAAAAGTCCTGATATTATTGATAGATGGGTTAGATGTGTTGTTTTAGTCCCATTGGGGCAACTAACCCGATCATAAAAAGGAGATTAGGGATTGATGTTACCCAATATTGATCTGGGAAATGGGTTGGTTCTCGGTCCATTAAAAGACGAGTGTGATGCGTCACAATTTATTAATCTTCACCAGACGTTCACCGGCGAAGGGGCAATTTGCGACCGGTTGATCCACCAGAAACGGGACGTAACATTGCAAAACTTTTTTGTGGTAAAAGATTCCGCCAATGGAAAGGTGGTATCTACGACCTGTCTTTTACCCTGGGTGGTGGATTATGCCGGGATCCCATTAAATGCTGCCATGCTTGAAATGGTGATCACACATCCAGACTACAGACAAAAAGGGCTGGTCCGTGCGCAGTTGCGTTATTTTCAGAATTTGGTCAAAGAACGCGGCTTTGAATTCAGCATTATTCAGGGTATCCCTTATTATTACCGCCAGTTTGGATACGGTTATAGCCTCGATCAAGACCGGGCGATTAGCTTGCCGACCCGCCTGATCCTTGAATCTGAACTCGCCAGCGCTATCCGCTTCAGGCTGCCTCAACCCGACGATTTCGTCAGGCTTACCAACCTTTACCAGGCGACGATGGCCCACCAGCAGATCTATGTCCAACGCAGCCAGGATTATTGGGAATATCTCATACATGCCATGGGAATACCGCTTACCATCATCGAAAGTGAAAATGGCGCCACCTGGGTGGGTTACTTTTGGGGAAAAGTTAAGGATGGGATATTAATCATGCGGGAAAATGGGGTAAATTCACCTGAATGCATACCCGCAATCCTGGCGAAAATTAAAATTGATTTTCCAGGTGAAATCCAGGTGTTTGGAAACCAGGCCGATCCGTTCTACCAGGCCGTTGAAGCGCTGGGAGGGGTCGCTCAGTCACTTTATCAATGGCTGATCAACGTTCCTGTTCCAGAAAAATTACTTTCCCGGATTGGGCCGATTCTGGAAAAACGCCTGATCGATGCCGGGCTGAATCATTTGTCGACCGACTTGTTGATTAATTTTTACAGGGAAGCGGTGTGTGTGGCGATAAAAGACAACCGGATTGTGGGTGTTGAAAACCGCGGTTTTGTCGATACTTCGATGTCCGCAGCCGAACAGAGCGATTTATGTATCCCGCCGGATGCTTTTGTCCGCCTTGTGTTTGGTTACCGGAGTTTGACCGAGCTTAGAGACGCCTGGCCCGATCTGATCGCGCTGCCCCAAAGCAGGCAGGTGATCGAAGTCTTATTCCCTCCGATGTCTTCTTTGATCTTGATGCCCTATTGAGGGAGTTTCATGTTATTGTCCCTAAGGCACCGGGTTCAGAATATTAACAGAGGTGACGAAGATGGAATTACAACCGCTGTCTTCCCAAAAAGCTTTGAAGGCGTCACTTTGATCATAATAATCAATTCTTGAAATTTCCCTGCCCCCAATCGTTACCTGATCCCCATTCTTGACCTGGATCAAGGTAGTATAAATATCCTTACTGACCGGGACAATATGTAATAGATTGATGGATCCCATGAGTGCATTGGAGCTGGATGTTCGCCAGCGAAAATGGTGGTCGCTCACAAAAGTTGTGACCAGGTCTGGGTTGGCATAATCTCCGGTGGTAACCAGAAAGTCATGACTGAGAATTGGAAACATGTCGACTCGATCGACGGAGACGTGGCGGACCAAGCCGGTGAAACTCGAATTTACCGGTTTTTCATAAGTTATTTTCCAATGACTATCCGTTGAGGTGATATCCTGGAAGGAAGAGGATAGACTCATGTGGTCAAAATCTGGACCGCTGATAGCAACGGTATTTGTCTCATAATAGAGGAAACCGTAGAGCTTCAATCCCGCGGTGACGACACCGAAGTAGAACATAGGTGGGATATTGAGTAAAATACCGAAGGGGATCAACAAAAAATCGATCGCCCGGACGTTTACCTTTTTAATTTTGGGGGATCTGGGGACCAGAGGACCGGTGAATTAACCGGAGCTGACTGAAAATTAATGGCAACGGGAGGTTTTTCGAATGGCGTTAGGACGTCCGCGAAAAAAGGAGGGGTTTCGGGCTGCCGTTGATCGGGTTCACCCGCAGCGGAGAGTTGATCTAAATAGCGCCTGGCAGCGCTGTTTTCACCATCAATGGCCAGGATCCGGTGTAAACAGATCATTTTCTCGGCAGTCGTGGCTGAAAATTCGCAAGCCCAATTCCAGGCCTCTGCATTATCAGGGTTTTTTATCAAAACCGAAGCAATGATTTCGCGCGCCAGTGCAGGTTGTTGGGTGCGAAATGCATGGATGGCAGATTCTATCCGGTCGTGTTGTTCAGGAGTTGCCATTTAGGGCGAATGGGTGTCAAGATTGTTCTTCTATATCATTATCGGAAGGTTCATCTTCTTCTGAAGCGATGAGATCATTTTGCATTTCCTCGATCAGCTTTCTGGCGCTTTGCTCAAATTCAAAAGGTACCAGAATATCTGCTTTGCCTAATTCACCGACGGTTAGACCAAGGGTAATGCCATAACTTTCCTGGATAGCTTCGGCAGGAATGCCTTCTGAATTCAAAAACATCTTGACCATATCGGCCTCTAACCGGCCACTGGCTGTGTAAACAACGACAAGTGAATCTGCCATGGGGTTATCTTATCAATTCTTCAGCTTTCGTATAGGCGTCCAAGGCATCTTGCAAATGGTTGGTACGCACGTACGCATCACCGAGGGTTTGCCAGATGGTTACCTCAACCGGGTAATGATATAACGCGTCGCGCAGGTCATGGATGGCTTCGTCGATGAGCTGGCCAGAATTAATCAGGTGACCGTAACCCTCTAATGCGACGTCGATCTGTCCTTCATAGAGGGCTGTTTGCGCCTGGGACAGCGCCGCCTGCCAATCGTCACCGCCATCGGTTTGTTTTTCGACCGCGGCAGTCGTCTCAGCCATTTTGGCAGCGGGTCTGGGTGGTACTACTTCCGGGCGTTTCATGACCAAAGTTTCATCGCTTGGGTAGGCGGTGGGTGCTTTCTTTTCAACCACATTTTCTGGAGCGACACCGCCGGCGTTTTTGGCTTCGGATTTAGCAAAACTGGCCAACCATGTGGTGGTTTCTTCAACGGGTTGGGGCGCAGCTCCGACCTTTTTTTGAGGTGTGACCACTGGAGTCATCTGATTGGGTTGGGTAGGAGTGTCAATCTCTTCTGTCTCGAAACCGCGCAGCCATTCCGGCAGGGATGTGTCATTCGCCGTTCGGGCTGGTTGCTCGTTTGAGGCCGCTGCTTCCGGTGGAATAACTGCCTCAACTTCTGGCG
>DAIQPZ010000011.1:0-5527 GCA_036787065.1 Anaerolineaceae bacterium | reverse complement strand
GGTTGCTCGTTTGAGGCCGCTGCTTCCGGTGGAATAACTGCCTCAACTTCTGGCGCAAAATGAAGTTTAGGGGATGTTCCAGTTTCCACTGTTGGCGAATAAGTTATCTCCGCCGTGGGAGTTTCCGGCTCTTTAAGGGTGGTGGATTGAACCGCCGGGGATTCTTCGGCC
Source organism: Anaerolineaceae bacterium (assembly GCA_036787065.1). Classification (GTDB taxonomy): domain Bacteria; phylum Chloroflexota; class Anaerolineae; order Anaerolineales; family Anaerolineaceae; genus JAJYIW01. The sequence continues at coordinate 5,356 of DAIQPZ010000011.1, read as the reverse complement.
TTTACCGGCAGGATTTGGGCAACCTGTGCCGCCGCGGCCTGAGCCGCAACTTCCTGAACCCAGGCTGGAGCTGTTTCCTGGCGTTCTTCAGGTTTTACAAAGAGCGTTTCTTCATCGGCGCCATGCTTGGCAGCCAGGCTTTCGAGCCAGGCGAGACCGGCATCTTCCTCTGAAGTTGGACTGGCTATGGGTGTTGCTTGTGGTGGAGTCGTTTCGGCTACAGGCTCAGTCTCTATGCCAGGCTGTGGGGGAGCAACCCCTGCCGTTGCGGCAGCTTCAGCGGCTGCGACAGCTTCAGCAGTTGCAGCCTGTACCCAGATGGGGGGCGTTTCCAGGCGATCTTCGGGTTTAACAAACAGCGTCTCTTCAACGGCGCCATGTTTGGCTGCCAAGTTTTCTAGCCATGCCAGGGCTGCATCTTCATTTGTTGGCGCTGCCGAAACGGCGGTGCTGACAGGCATTTCTGTGGTCTGCGGGGGAGTTTCAGCGGTCGCGGGAATGATCTTCTCAACTGCAGGCACAACGTCTAATGCAGACGTTTCGCTGGTGGACTGGGCGGCTTCGGCAGCTTCGGCGGCTGCAGTCTGCACCCAGGTGGGTGGTGTTTCCTGGCGCTCTTCGGGTTTGACAAACAGCGTCTCTTCATCGGCGCCATGTTTGGCAGCCAGACCTTCGAGCCAAGCCAGCGCAGCGTCTTGATCCATTGCGGCGAGAGCATGGGTTGGGCCAACGGGGGTCTCGGCTTTGGGGCTCCCTTTAAGCTCCTGCAGCCAATCTGGTAAGGCCTCGGTCTGTGAAAGCGGTTCTTCCAGGCTGAACGGCTCCGGTTCCGTTGGCTCGAAAGAGGCAGCAGTCGTTTCAACCTGAGGTGTTTCAATGGCTGGCTCAGGTATGGTAACTTCGGCAGCACTTTCTTGAACCCAGGCGGGCGGGGCTTCCAGGCGATCTTCGGGTTTAACAAAAAGGGTCTCTCCGTCTGCGCCATGTTTGGCTGCCAGGCCCTCTAACCAGGCCAGGGCCGCATCCTGGTCTTCTAAGGATGGTATATTATCGACAGGGGTGGTGGGGGTTGTACCGGATGGGACAACCTCGTTGATCGTGGTTTGTGTCCCGATCGGAGCGGAAGCTTCTTCAACGGGTGCTTCAGTGAACTCGCTGAGCCAATCAGGGAAATGGGCGGCTGGTTCAGCCGGCGTTAATGGTTCTCCGGGGTATGCTTCCAGGGTCGATCCGGTTTCGAGCTCTGCCAGCCAATCGGGCAAGGGGCCTAGCGTTTTTTCTGAAATAGCGTCAGTTTCGGTCTGATCGGTTCCGAGTCCCTTTAACCATTCTGGTAAGACGTCTTCCTGGGGTTCAGGGGTGAGTTCGTGCTCCTTTAATGGGGCAACTGGCGCCTGATCCTGGGGAGTTTCACCTGTGCTCGATGGTTTAACTTTAACCGGCTGAGTTGGCGCGGTCGAAGACGCTTCGTTCTCAACCTTATGCAGCCAGTTATCCAAAGAGCCAATAGGTTTTTGGACTAATGTGCTGTCTGCGAGTGTTGTAATTTCCGCCTGGGGGGTAGGCGACGGCTTTTCTTCCTCGGTTAACCAATCTGGCACGCCAGTATCTGGCACGCTGGCATCGGGCAAGGCCGCCTTGGGCCAGCTTACCGCAACCGTGGGTTGCGCGTCAGGGGTAGGTTGGTCCGGGCTTGTATGAGCTGTTAGTTCTGGGCTGGCTTGATTTTCTTCAACCGCGGATGTTTCTAAGAATTGCAACCAATCGGGAAATGTTTTGAGTCCAGATCCAAGGGGCGCGACCGGAGCAGTTTCGGTTGGGAGCGCCTCAGGCCTATTTGCATGAATGGGGGTTTCAATGGCGTCTATCGGTGCGGGCGACTCTTTGGTCTCGACTGGCTCAAGCGATTTCATCCAATTGGGCAGCTCGCCCGGTTCCAGGTTTTCATCACCCACGGTTGGCGCTTCACCCGGTTTGGGGAGAGGACTTTCTGCTTGAGCTTCCTGGATCCAGGCTGAAACCGATGATCGCCGCTCCCCGGGGAGGACCGCAACAGCGCCTTCTTCACCTTCTTTAGGCGTGACCAGGTCACTTAACCATCCTGGCAATTCATTGGCGTCTTGGGCCACTGCGCCGGGTGTAGTCACGGGTTCATTTTCAACAACAGGCTGCGGTGTGCTTTCCTGGACCGCTGGCGCCTGGTTGATTTCACTCAGCCACCCTGGAATTCCGTCCGCAACAGCCGGTTCCGCGATATGGATGACATCCCCTTGATCTTCGTTAAACCAGGCGGGTAATTCTTCTTCTGACTCTACTTTTTCTTCTGGTTTAAACCCTTTGAGCCAATCCGGCATTTCGGCATTTTCTGCGGCTGCAACAGCATTGGGATGCAGATCGGTTTCAAGCACGGGCGCTTCTTCGACCTGCCCACTGGGCGCTGGTTCTTCTGAGGCTGGATGAACTTCGACCGTCAATTCTGGTTCTGCGGCAGTGACCGGCGTGGAGGCAAAAAGCTGCTCAAAATTCTTGTCAATGGCTGTGGTTTGATCATCGACCGGTACATCTGGCGCCAGTGCCTGGAGCCAATCAGGAATTGCTCCGGGTTTAATCTCGCCAGTGTCGGTTTCTTCTTTTGCCAGGCTGCTGTTATCCAGGCTGAGGGATGAGAATGCGCTCACCTGTTCGATAGGCTCTCCAGTACCCTGTCCTTCGGCCTTGGTCCATCCCGAATCGCGCATCCATTCTGGGATCATGTGATCAATATCACCAGTCCCACTGGCTGGCGGTTGGACCGTTGCCGCCGGCTCGGACGGTGACTTTTGCTCCAGGCTGGCTGCGGGTGACTCGGCTGCTTGCGCGGTTGGAGCCTGTAGGGCTGGATTGGATGCGTCCAGCCATTCCAGCGCAGGTAGGGCTTGTACCCCTGATTCATCCAGGTTAATTCCCAGAGATTCCGCCCAATTCGGTTGAGCATACCCGTTTTCTTCGTATTGCTGCCAATCCAGGCGTTCTAATATGACGGCATTATCTGGGATGTCCAGGGGTGTGGGTCTCTCGATGGAGGTGAATGCCATATAAGGATCTAGTGAAATCACCCGCTGCCGGTATATTTTCGCGTCTTCAGACCGGCTTGTTCCGGGTAATATTTCAGCCAGAATGCGGTTCGCTTCGTAACAGTAGGGATATTTATTTAAAAGTTCCCCACAGACTTCGATGGCTTCAACTTTTTTCCCAGACAAAAAGCACATGCGTGCCAGCAGCACCTGAATATCCGGGCGCTGGGGTTCTTCCGCCAATAAGGCTCGAATTTCGGCAATCGCCTGCAGGTATAAATCACCCCTGGCATACATGCGAACCAGCGCGCCCCGCGTTAAGCGGATCCTTGGGGGTTCCAGCCCGTCACGGCGACCATATAACCGCCGGAGCTCGTCTTGAATCGCGCTGTTGGAGGGTTGGACCTCAAAAGCCCGCTCCATATGCCAGAGAGCGGTATCCAGATTGGCTTCATCCTCGCGGATAATACTTAAGCCGATATGCGCCACAAAGTCATCCGGTGCGGATGCAAGCACGCGTTGAAATATATCGGTAGATTCTCCGTAGCGCTGGTTTTCTAAATAAGCTTTGCCCAAAAGCCGATACGTATCGATATGCTTTGGATAGGTCTGCAGAATGTGCTTACAATGGGCAATGGCTTCTTCTATATGAGAACCATCGATTAATTTTTCGATTTCACGGTCATACAACCTAAGAGACACTTTTGCCATTTGGATCAGCCTCCCTTTTCAAGTATGCATCAAATATCCAGAATACGCAAGGATATCCCATCGGTTTATTAAATAGCACGTGCGATACAGTCCAATCCCGCATCGCACGTGAATCTTCACGCCTGGACTCTGGTTGACTTATTCTCCAAGGTAGTCCCGCAGTTTTCTACGGATGGATGGATGTCTCAGACGGCTTAATGCCTGGGCTTCGATTTGTCTTACCCGTTCCCGGGTGACACCCATTTTTCTACCCACTTCTTCCAGCGTATAGGCCTGACCATCCAGCAGTCCGTAGCGGAGCTGCAGGATGCGCACTTCACGCGGTGGAAGGGAATTCAAGACCTCTTCCAGGTGCTCGCGCAGCAGGTTGTATGTCGCCATCTCATCTGGAGGCGGTGCTTCGTCATCTTCGATAAAATCACCCAGGACGGAATCTTCTTCATCATCGGTGGGTGTTTCCAGGGATAAAGGCCGCCTGGCCACCTGGATCATGTTCTCCACTTTCTTTGGCGGCACTTCCAACGCATTTGCAAGCTCATCCACGGTTGGTTCGCGGCCTAAGCGTTGGGTCAACTGGTGTTGTACGCGCAGCAATTTATTAATCTGGTCGCCCATATGCACTGGAACGCGGATGGTACGTCCCTGATCGGCAATTGCGCGCGTCACGGCCTGGCGGATCCACCAGGTCGCATAGGTGCTGAACTTATGACCACGGCGATAATCAAATTTCTTAGTTGCACGGATCAGGCCAATATTCCCTTCCTGGATTAAATCCAGGAAAGGGACACCGCGTCCCATATATTTTTTAGCGACACTGATCACCAGCCTGGAATTGGCCGTAATCAGGTGTTCCCTCGCGCCCCAGCCGTCCTCAATGAGGCGGCGCAGTTCCATGCGCCGGCGAGAACTGACATTTCCCCGGGCTAATTCTTCCCGCGACATGCGCCCTCGTTCGATGCGTTGGGCCAAATCGACTTCTTCTTCAGCCGTTAATAATGGGACCCGGCTGACTTCTTTAAGATAAAGCCCAATCGTATCGTCTGTATCAATATTGGCCAGGTCATCTAAAAATGCATTTGGGGTGTGATCGTCATCGTCGTCATCTTCATTCTCATCGGGTGATAATTCATCTTCCGATGGCTCTTCCAGGGAGGGGATATCCTCAAGATAAGGGATACCTGCGCTAATCAAAGCCGCAAACGCTTCTTCAAGTTGTTCGACATCCTGTTCAGCTTCTGGAAAAAAATGAAGAATATCATCGATTGTCACGTATGATTTTTGGCGCCCTAATTCAATCAGCCGTGCAATTGCTGGATATTCCTCTTCATCCTCAACAACATTAATCAATGCATCATCCATCATTTTTTCCGAATGTCCTTTTAACCGGTTAACAAGGTAAAAACAGAATACTCTTTTTTAGATTAAAAATCAAGAGCTATTATGATAAAAAAGGCGGGTCTGAAAACCCGCCTAACCAGTTTTTCGTGTAAAAAATTTATTAAGGAGTTGCGGTTGGGGTAGGGGCCTCAGGGGTGAGCGTCGCCGGTGGGTTGGAGGTCGGTTGGGGAGGAGCGGTTGGGGTGGCTCTGACG
>DAIQPZ010000063.1:6913-13254 GCA_036787065.1 Anaerolineaceae bacterium | reverse complement strand
GGCCTTTTTCACAAGGGCCTGAGCAGTTACGTCAGGGTTCTAGTATCGGAATATGATTGACCAGTCCAATGATTGAAGAGAATGGTTTGTGAATAGTCCACTTCGAATCCTCTACGTAGACGACTCCGCCCTCGATCGCGAGCTCGTTCGCGATGCTCTCACGAAAGAGAAATCCGGAGAGTTTCTCCTCACGGAGGCTACCTCACGGCTGGAATTTGAGGCTAAATTAACCCTTGGGAAATACGACCTGGTGTTGTCGGATTTCAATATCCTGGGGTTTGATGGGCTCAAGGTGCTGGATCGGGTCCAGGCGTTAGATCCCCCTTTGCCGGTCATCATTGTCACCGGGACCGGGAATGAGGAAATAGCGGTTGAAGCGATGAAACGGGGTGTGGGCGATTATGTGATCAAAACCCCCAGCCACATCCAACGCCTCCCGCAAATGATCCGGGCAGTTTTAGAGAAACAATCTCTGGCGCGAGAGCGCCTGCAGAGGAGGGAAGTCCTGCGCCAGGCGCATGAGCAACTCTCAGCCATCGTCCAGGAGTCCCCCCAGGCAGTGGTCACTTTAGACCTGCAGGGCAATGTCCTGACCTGGAACCCCGCCGCGGAACGCCTGATCGGGTGGAGAGAGGCGGAGGCGCTCGGTAAACCCTTCCCACTGGTGTCTCAGGGTAAAACGCGAGAGTTCCACACGATACTCGAACAGGCTTTGAGAGGGGAAAAATTGAAATCCAGAGAAATCCGCCGGCAGCGCAGGGATGGAAGCTGGTTGGATCTGGAGCTGCATACTGGCTTACTGCATGACAAAATGGAGAATGTGTCTGGTTTATTGGTTTTATTGGAGGATATCACCGAGCGCAAGCAGGCAGAGAATGAAATTCATCGTTTGAATCAGGGTCTTGAAAAAAAAGTTCGGGTACGCACGGCGCAGCTCGAATCAACCAATAAAGAATTGGAAGCTTTCGCCTATTCGGTATCCCACGATCTGCGCGCGCCATTACGTGGCATCGATGGCTGGAGTCTGGCGCTGCTTGAAGATAATTTCGATCAGCTCGATGAACAAGGGCGGATATACCTCGAGCGCGTTCGTTCAGAAGTGCATCACATGGGTCAATTGATCGACGACATGTTGACGTTATCCCGCGTGACGCGCGCCGATATGGAAACCGGGATGGTTGATCTTTCTGCCCTCGCGCAAACGGCCATCGCCAGGCTGCGATCCTCACAGCCCGATCGCCAGGTTGAGGTCGTCATCCAACCGGGTCTGACCGCTTCAGGAGATGGGGCATTGTTGGCAATTGTTTTGACCAATCTGCTGGATAATGCCTGGAAATTCACCGGTAAATGTTCCCAGGCGCGGATTGAATTTGGGCAGACCGCGGTGGATGGTCATCAGGCATTCTTTGTCCGGGATAACGGGGTGGGTTTTGATATGGCCTATGTTGACAAACTTTTCAGAGCCTTCCAACGCCTGCATAAAGCCTCCGAGTTTCCCGGCACAGGCGTCGGGCTGGCGACCGTTCAACGCATCATTCGCCGCCACGGTGGACGGGTGTGGGTGGAAGCCCAGCTCGATTCTGGAGCAACTTTTTTCTTTACACTTGAGGAGACTCTATGAACCCAAAAGTTATCCTTTTGGTTGAAGATAACCCCAGTGACATAGGTCTGACCCGGCGAGCGCTCACCAAAAGCCGTGTGGCCAACGAGCTGGTCGTCGTTCAGGATGGCCAGGAAGCGTTGGATTATCTTTTTAGGGTCTCCACAACCGAAGGTCAGAACAGCCTTCGGTTGCCTGCTCTGGTCTTGTTGGATATCAAATTACCCAAAGTGGATGGCCTGGAAGTCTTGCGGCGGATTCGCGCCAATAAGCGGACACGACGTCTGCCTGTGGTGATGCTCACCTCGTCTTTAGAAGAGGAGGATATCGCCACCAGCTACGACCTGGGTGTCAATAGCTATATCCGTAAACCAGTCGACTTTGTTCAGTTCGCGGAGGCCATCCAGCATTTGGGATTATATTGGCTGTTATTAAACGAAATACCGCCGAAAGTGAGATCTTAGTGGGGACCCCTTTGCACGTTTTGATCGTCGAAGACTCCGAAAGTGACGCCGGGCTGGTCGTTCGATTGCTAACCAAGGCTGGATATGAGGTCGATTATAAACGGGTAGAAACTGCCAGTGAAATGCGCTCAGCCCTGGCTAATCAGGCGTGGGACGTGGTTATTTCCGATTACGAATTGCCTGAGTTTAGTGGGCCGGCTGCTCTTAATCTATTTACAACGACAGGACTGGACATCCCTTTCATTATTGTATCCGGCGTGGTCGGTGAAGAGACTGCCGTCACGATGATGAAACTGGGCGCCCACGATTACTTGATGAAAGGCAAACTGACCCGCCTGGTTCCGGCTGTTGAACGTGAGATCCGAGACGCAAAGTTGCGAATTGAGCGCAGGCAATCGGAGGCCCAAATTCACCGCCAGCTTGCGCGCCTCACTGCATTGCGTACCATCGATGCGTCCATCAATTCGAGTTTTATTTTACAATCAACACTGGATGTCATTCTTGAACAGACAATCGCACAGCTTGGGGTGGACGCCGCGATAATTCTCCTGTTCAACCCCCAAACAAGCAACCTTGAATACGCTGCCAGTCGCGGCATCCATACATCTGCTCTTCAGAAAACCCAACTGCGCCTGGGCCAGGAGTATGCCGGTCGAGCAGCGCTGGAACGCATTACCCTCAATATCCCCAATATCATTGAAGACGGCGGTAAATTTGCTCAATCTCTATTATTGGCGGATGAAGTTTTCATCGCTTATTATGGCGCCCCATTGATCGTAAAAGGTCAAATTAAGGGCGTGCTTGAAATTCTTCACCGGAAGCCGCTTCATCCTGATGATGAGTGGTTGTCCTTTCTAGATACCGTGGCGGGTCAGGCAGCGATTGCCATCGATAATGTTGAACTGTTCGAGGGGCTGAAGCGTACGAATATTGAGCTATCTTTAGCTTACGACACCACGCTGGAAGGATGGTCGCACGCACTGGATCTGCGCGATAAAGAGACGGAAGGGCATACCCAGCGCGTGGTCGAGATGACTTTACGTTTAGCCAGTGAAATGGGTATCGGTGAAGATGAGCTGGTCCATATCCGCCGGGGAGCGCTGCTGCATGATGTGGGTAAGTTGGGCATCCCTGATAACATCTTGCTGAAGCCAGAACCTTTGACTGAGGATGAGTGGATTGTGATGCGCCGCCATCCGGTTTACGCTTATGAATGGTTGAAGCCGATTTCTTATTTAAGCCAGGCGTTGGACATCCCTTATTGCCATCATGAAAAATGGGATGGAACCGGTTACCCACGCGGGCTGAAGGGTGAACAGATTCCACTGTCAGGACGCATCTTTGCCATCACCGATGTATGGGATGCGTTGGTCAATGACCGGCCTTACCGGCTGGCATGGACAGAAGAGAAGGCTGTTCAATATATTCGGGAACAATCGGGTAAGTTTTTCGACCCTCGAATCGTACAAATATTCCTGGACTTATTGCTGAAGGTAAAACAATAACTTATTTTCTAGGCTTCAGGCATCGTTTTCGCATAGCCGTCGGACCGGATAAGGTTTGACTATCGGCGCCCAGGTGGGCAGAATTCCTCTAGAATGCATGGCGCCTTAATTAATCCACATTGGCGGGTTGAATGAGAAGGTTGATGCCGTTTATGATTTGAGCGATTCTTTTTACCTGGAGCGATCCGCAGTAATCAACCAGGAAAGCTTTATCGATCGTAAATAACTGGGTAATGTTCACCACACTGGCTTTAGGCAGACCGCCTTCACCGGTTTCGAGGCGTATATTCCCGGGGGATTTTGCCCTTTCAAGGTTACTGGTCAAGCCGCATAATACCACAGTATTGATCCGGCTCTGATTAAATAAGTTGTTTTGGACGACAACGTATGGGCGGCGATATCCTGGTTCAGACCCGACCGGGTCACCTAAATCGATCCAATAGACATCCCCCTGATTGATTACCATTCTTCATCTTTCGCCAGCTTTTTTTGGTGGGACCGGATGATTTCGAGACTGGCTTTTTCATCGGGCATCGGGGTTGTGGCGTAGGCCTCGTTTATTTTTTCCCGAAGGTTTCTGTTCCGATAGCGTTGTATGAATTCTTCTAATGCAAGGGCGATTAATTGACTTCTTGGTATGGACATCTCATTGGCTATAGCGTTGGTTTCTTCATAAAGGTCTTTTCGAATAGAGATCGCTGTTTTAGTTTGAGTCATAACTTACTCCTTGTTATACCATTAGTATAACGAAGAGTATCACGAGAGTCAAGTTAAATGGTCAGGCTAATGTGAATATGACCCTGATTTTCGGGGACTATCTATAGCTTCTCGTCCCCGAAAGCGAACAGCGGGCCGATCGAACGGCGGAAATAGTTGGCCTTTATCGCGTCGGCGAACACTGGCGCAACCGAAAGGATGGTCAGTTTGTCATGCTGCTGCTCGGTAGGGATGGCGACCGTATCGGTAGTGACAATTTGCTTGATCTGGGGGACGTCGGCCAGGCGCTGGAGTGCGTTGTGCGAAAACACGCCGTGCGTGCAGGCCACGGCGATCTCTTCGACGCCAAGGTCGATCAGGTAACGGCTGACCTCCAGGATCGATCCGCCTGTGGCGATCTCGTCATCATAAATCAGGGCGCGCCGGCAGCCTTGCAGTTGGGCCTGGATGATCCCTGAGATGTGCACTTCTGTATCCGAGATCCGTTCTTTGTTGCCGGCGATCACCGGCAAGCCTAAGTCGCGGGCAAAACGCGCCGCTGAATGTGCGTGGCCCATATCCGGTGAGACGACAATCATTCCGCTCAGGTCCTGCTGGCAAAAGTAACGCCAGAAGACCGGGCGGGTGGTGAGCGGGTCGGTCGGCACGCTGAAGAAACCGTGCACCTGTGGGGAATGCAGCATCATCGTCATGATGTGGGTTGCACCCGCCGTTTGCAGCAGGTCGGCCACCAACCGCGCAGTGATCGAGATGCGCGGGGCGTCCTTTTTATCCGAGCGGGAGAAGGAAAAATAGGGGATGATGGCGTGTACTTCGGTTGCCCCCGCCGAACGGGCGATATCCAGCATCATCAGCAGTTCCATCAGGTGGTCGTTGACCGGGGCGAAAAGCGATTGGACGATGAATACCTTGCGCGAGCGGACGCTGGCGCCGAGTTGGATGTACAGATCGTCGTTGCTGAAACGGGAGATAAAGGTCTTATCGAGGGGTAAACCCAGGTGAGCGGCGATATCGCCGGCCAGGGTCGGGTGCGAGCTGCCGTTAAAAAAACGGACCTCCCCGGGGTCGATCGTGTCTGGGCTCATTGCGTTCCTCCACAAATATTTCTATAAAAGGGCTGGCGTTGGTGATTGGGATGATCAATGAATGATTTTATCATACCAGATGTTGGGGAGTCCCGTCAAAGCCAACATCTGGCTCATTGGGATCTGCCGTGGTATGGGTAGGCCTTGTGCCTACCCCTGGCGGGCGGCCACAAGGGTCGCCCATACGCCAACCCACACACAACCCGGTCCGCGCCACACCCGGTCCGTCCCGTTCACGGTAAGAGCGACCCGCCCTGGCAAGCCAAGGGCGACCCGCCCTGGCATGCCACAATACCTGGTTGAGTCCGGAGGGTCGCCCTTACGCGTGTGGTCGCATTGGCGCCGGGACGATTAGGGCGAAGGGTTTGTAATTATCTGCTAAACTATATGGAACAAGTCATTTGGCCATGAAAGGATAATAAACAATGGACGTAACTGAAGCCATTCGCACCAAGCGTGCTGTGCGCCAGTTTTCTGGTCTACCTATCCCCAAGGAAGATCTTCTCGCCATCCTCAACGCGGGACGGCGAGCCCAATCCGCCAAGAATACGCAGCCCTGGCAGTTTATCGCCATTACAAACAAAGAAACACTTCGTAAGCTGTCTACCCTCGGTGAGTACGCGGGTCACCTGGCGGGCGCGGGTGCTGCTATTGCCATCCTCACCCCCGACCCTGCCACGGGTTGGTTCATCATGTTTGACGCGGGTCAGGCCGCTGCCTATATGCAGCTCGAAGCCTGGGGGCGCGGCATTGGTTCTGTTCCCGCGACGATGTACGAGCCAGAGGCAGCTCGCCAGGTGTTGGGGGCGCCGCCGGAGTGGCACGTCAACGTGATATTTTCTTTTGGGTATCCGGCGAACCCGGACGATTTATCTCGTCCCCCAAAGAAAGGCGGTCGTACTGCGCTCGATGAGGTGATCCATTGGGAAAAGTGGTAATCGAATTGGCATAGGGGCGACCCGCCATCCCA
>DAIQPZ010000063.1:3071-6813 GCA_036787065.1 Anaerolineaceae bacterium | reverse complement strand
TGATCCATTGGGAAAAGTGGTAATCGAATTGGCATAGGGGCGACCCGCCATCCCATACACGATACCTGGTTGAGCCGGCGTAGGGGCGACCCGCCATCCCATACACGATACCTGGTTGGGCCGGTAGGGTCGCCCTTACTTACCTTATCTAAGGATTCGCCGTCTTCGCGTTTTTGGCAGCGTCAGGAAGCGTCACCGTGATGGTGGCATCGTAGGTGATCAGTTGGACTATTTTTAACCCATCAGGAGAGACGTCCACGCGCTTGACCGGCAGCCCACTGGCGTTATCCACCCAGATAGTATATTGGGCTGGCTTAACATCCAATCCCTTCAACGTGCTGGTATAGCTGTACGCGGTAGCAGGCTTGCCATTGACAACTTCAATCCCCACCACCTGGCCGTCCGCCAGAACGATTGCGTCGCTCACCCCCTTCGCAAAACCTTCCAGGACGTTGGTGAAGGTTTTGCCACCGCCCGGGAGTTGGGTCCATTCCCCATTTACTTTGTTATAAATCGTGCCATCGTAGACATATTGTTCCACCATCACCGTTCCCATTACACTGTTCACCTGGTGGTAGTTGGGTGGGACGGAATCCGCCTCGATGGTCGAGATGGCGGCGTCTCCCTTATAGGCTGTTTGGGAAATGTGCCGGGGTCCAGCCGTGGCCAATTTGGCCCACGCATCCTGCGCGGTTTTTATGACTTCGTCCGATGTGAGCACCGGGGCGGCCTGGGTGGGTGGGGCGGTGGTCTGGGTCGCGGTGGCCTCAACTGCGGCAGTAGCCACCGCAGTTAAGGTTTCGGCTGGATTGGTGGCGGTCGCCTGTATGGCTTGCGGAGCCACGGTTGCCTGTACTGCTGAGGGTGCACTTTGCCCACCGGTCAAGGCACAACCCGCCGAAAATAGCATGGTCGATCCAAGGAAAAGAAGCAAGAATACACTGGGTTTAGTTTTCAATTAATGTCCTCCCTTGTGACAATAACGATATATAAGATATATATAATATTATATATCGATAGCATTAAACCAACATTAAAAGTAACTGATCAGGCCCCTGTGAAAAAGCTCCGAATTTGAGGTGTTTTGCGCTTACCTGGTAAGCGCAAAACACCTCAAATTCGGTACCTTTCTTTGCATGGCTGATCAGTTACTATTAAAATCCGATTGTCTCGATAGAGGGTTAGCGTGAGGTGACCCTGCTAACCGCTATCGGATCTCCGGTATGGTCAGCAGGTGGAATGCCAGAGTGTCTTTATCGTGACCTTTGCGCCCCTTGGCTTCAAGGCCTTTGGCTTCCGGCCAGATGTCCGTCAGGCTTTCCTTGAAATGCTGCAAGACCAGGTCGTGTCCAGAGAAATACACCGTTGGGTCGACTTCACCATCCAGGATGTCCCACAGCCCCAGTTTTTCGTATACCTGGCTGACCGTTTCAAAGATGGTGGCCGGACTCTTGGTCAACTCATCGGCCAGATCCCGCCGCGGCAGATTGAATAGGATTGCCAGGCGTGCAATTTCGGCTTCGCGCGGGGTAAAGCCCGTCACGCTGGCCTTACCGTCCAGGATGACCGGTTGGCGGGGAAAAGCAAAACCGGTGGTGGCTGCCAGGGCCTCAATCGTAGGGGTCACCACCCAGTTACCCTCTGCCGCCAGTGTCACCGCCCAGGCCAGGCTGTACGCGATTTCGCCCTTAAGCAGGTAACCTGTGTAGACCGGGGCTTTGAGGCTCTGCAAGGTAACCGGGTTGGGATGCGTGCCGGTGACGACGATCAACGGTGGTTTTTTAATCTCTTTGATCGCTTCAATAATTCGCCCGGCCCAATGGGGATCGGTGGGATGCTCTGTGTTGAGCAGCAGCACGTCCACGCGCATTTTAGCCAACAGCCCGGGTACAGCAGTCATATCGCCCGTTTCGGCCACCACCATTGTGCGCCAATCGCGGCGCAGCAGCAGCCCCATCAGGTCACGCGCGTAGGGGTCATTTTCAACCAACATCACTCGGATATCTCGTTTCATCTCGCATCTCACTTTACCCAAAAGATTAGGTGGACCTGCTCAGACCCCACGGAAAACACACCAAAAACACGGACAAAAAACCGGAAAGCAGTCAGGTCAAGTATGACGGGTTGGGCGACCGGATGGATAATTATAGTGGGTATTGACCTGATCTGGACGGGGAATTATACGCAGATTTCACCCGGAATTAACAATCCAAGACACCCCCATCAATTTGGTGGGGGTGTCTTGGATTACTTGTTTATTTTTTCTGCTGGCTCGCCCAGATTTTGCGGTCTTCTGGTTTTTCGGCGTCCAGGTAAAGCGGGTCGACCGGTGTCACCAATTCGAGGTGGTGCGCCGTCCACAGGCTGTCGGCCAGTCGGCGCGGGTCGTGGCTCACACCCTGGCGGGCGAAGTAGGCGCACACGCGGGCGATATCGCGTTCGAAGATGCGCAGACCGTTCGGATTGGCAGCCAGGTCGATCACCTGGGGGAAGTCGATCAGGGTGATCTCGCCGTCCCAATAAAGGATGTTGTAAGCTGAAAGGTCGCCGTGGATGCGGTTGCTTTGCAGCAGCAGCTCCACATTGTGGATCACCTGGTCGAACAGGCGGCGCGCTTCAGCGCGGGTGAGCTCCACCGTGGCCAGGGCGGGGGCCGGCATACCCGGCTCACCGATATAGCTCATCAGGATGGCATTGTTGCCGCGCGCGTACGGGTGGGGTACGTCACCCCCGGCTTTGCTGAGGGCCACCAGGCACTCGTACTCGTATTCGATCCAAGAGGTGTGGGTCAGATCCCAGCCGTATTCGGTCTTCTTCTGGATGGCGTGCAGCATACCCTTATTGGTGATCTGGTTGCCGCTTCCGTCCAACTTTAAACGCCCTTGCTGGTAGACGGCGTCGTTTTTTAGGTTGCGGAACATGCGCGGACGGTAGACTTTGGCCGCCAGGTAATCCGTACCGATGGATGGATTGGCTGAGCACAGGTAAACCGTGGCTTCTTTGCCGCCCTTCACCAGGCCAAGCACGTCATCCAGCCACTGCTGCTGGTGGAAACCACCGAGGGACGAGTTGATCCATACTGCTTCGTGGCGTGAGGCCTGGTAAGTGAAATGGAAATCGGATTCAGCTTCCTGGATGGTAGCCAGCTCGGGGTCCGGCGCCTGGCGTGCCTTTTTGGCGACAAGTTTCGGATCTTTACCGTTGTTTTTAGCCGGCAGGTTGCGGACGCGCACGGCGGACCGGTTCGAAATGACTTCGTCGAGGTCTTCGATGGCGCTGTCAAGGTCAAATAATTCGGGTTTAATATTCTGATTCATCTTTACTCATTCTAAGAACAGGTCTGCCAGGAGTGGGTGTGTCTGGCTGGCAGGTTACTCACGGTGGGTGGGTTTTAAACAAAAAACCACAGGTGGTTGCACCTGTGGCCGAAAAAAGCACTGCCTGAAAGTTTTCAGGCGCCCTTTACCCTTCTCCACTTAGCCAGAGGCGCACAAATTAAATGCATAAACGCGCTGGTTACTTTTTGCATATAGAATTGTTTCGCCTCCTTTCTTAGAATAAGATTGCGCTTATTTTATGGCACTCCGGGCAGGCTGTCAAGATAATTGGGCATTTTGTATACACTTACCCTTTGGATAAAGGGTTCCTGTCTGAACACTGCGGACCTCTCCCCCGTCCCCTCTCCGAAACGGCGAGGGGTGGCACCATGCCTTCCCCTTCCCGCGTTGGGAAGGGGACCGAG
>DAIQPZ010000063.1:0-2971 GCA_036787065.1 Anaerolineaceae bacterium | reverse complement strand
GCGGACCTCTCCCCCGTCCCCTCTCCGAAACGGCGAGGGGTGACTATTGACACACGCCACACCTTCCCCTTCCCGCGTCGGGAAGGGGACCGAGGGGTTAGGTTCTGTTGTAGAATAGTATGGATAGAGTCGAAAACAGAACAGAATTCTTTCAGGGAGAACTATGCAAAATAATGTTATTTATCTAATCCGTCATAGTATACCGATATACGAAATGATTGATGGCCGTCGCGTGATGTATGGGCCTGACGCGCTATTAACCGAAGAAGGAAAACAAAAAGCAAGGAAATTGGGAGAAGAGATACTTGCTCTTGAAGGCAAACCTTTCGACTTCATCTATTCAAGCCCACTTAGACGGGCGCACGAAACGGCATATATCCTGGCTGAACAGATGGGCCTAAACGCGGTGATTTCTGTTAACGACTTACGGGATACCGACTCAATTTGGGGCGGAACGCCCATGGATGTGTTGATGGAAGTCGGAAACGCCGGCCATATATTTGATGATCCGCGAACACATGAAACATTATCCGAAATTGCGGAAAGAATGACAAATGCTTTTAATCAAATTACCAGTTCTCACGAAGGACAACTCATTGGGATTGTGAGTCACGGTGATCCACTCCGGCTGTTGTACAACCGAATCCGGTATCCACATACAGTCATCCCACCGTATCCACAACTGGTCAATGAACTGACCCTTGATATGGCCCAAGGCATCAGATTGGAAATTTCCCCGAAGGGCGAGAATCAATTCTCTAAAAATGTCTGACTCCATCACCGTCTTAAAACATGCCATCACCCGCCTCACCACCCTGGTCTCCGTGGCCGGTCAAACCCTGGACCAGGCCGGTTTGCAGGCAACGTTTGAACTCTACCTGGTCTGCGAGCGGGAGCCTGAAATTAAAGATGCACTGGCGGAGCGCGCTCCCGAATTTCACCTGGCAGAGAGCTTGCGGGTGCTGGACCAACAAGGGCAGCCGGCGCAAGTTGGTGGGGCTGTGTTGGCTGATTTGGCTGATCGGACGGCGCGCTTCCCCGACTTTCAAAGTTGGGTCACCGCCGCCCCGGACACGCAGGGTTTGCTGGCAGCCCGCTGGCTGTGCCACCTGACCGGGCTGCGCCACGCCACCGTCGAGTTATTCATCGACCACCCCACCCAGCCCGGTTTCACCTTGCTGCAGGTGCGCGGTTATCACAAACCTGCCGCCCCAGGCTCTTTTGACCTGCCGGTGGCTGGACACGTGGACGGGCTTCTCACCATAATGGAAGGGTTAAAAAAAGAATGCCGCGAAGAGCTGGGGCTGGACCTGGAGGCGGACGGCGGTGTGGTATTCCCGTTAGGCAGTTATGAGTCGCGGGCCCGGGAAAGCGGCGCCCGCATCAAAAACACCGAGTACCGCTCCGTGTTTCGCTGTAAGCCCAGCCCGGCGGTGTGGTTGAGCCTGCGGCCAGACCCGGCCGAGGTGGCCGGGCTGGCGATCTTTTCCATCGATGCGCTGCAGGATGCTCTTATGCGGGACCAGGCGACTCCCCGGCAGACCCGCCGTTTTGCCTCCGGTATCCGCGAGGCGCTGCCACTGTATCTAAAGGTTGACAACCGCTGAAATTATGAGGTTCAATTCGGCATCTTTTTGTACAGGGTTAAGCAGTTACAAAAATACAACTGTATAATGAAATTCGAAGTACCCACGGTTGTTGATCACGACGGACAGGAAGAAATGGTTGGGCAACGTTTATTTGCCCAATTCAAATGGCGGTTTGACGGTAAAGGCCTATCGATCTGACGGACCCACGCTGCTGGCCTTTGACCTCGACCAGACCAGGTCTGAATTGCGGCAAAACCTGGCGGGCTTCGCGAAACAGTTCACACCCCTATCGGGTGCCAATTACTGGCTCCAGAACGGGTTGAAATTCGATTCGAACTAAACCAAAAACACGACGCCGAACCAGCGCGCCTGGACGGATACCCACCAGGCGCCGATCCAAAAATTCCGCTGGAGTGATTTTTCCTGGAATCAGTACAACGACCGGCAGGTGTTTATTAAATAATGTCACACACCTCAAATCTCAGAAAAGCGGATGCGACTCACGAGGTTTAATGTCTATCGAAACAGTTCACGCCGATTGGGTGAAAGACCAGGTGTTTATCCTGAAAGATCATCTGGATTTTCCCATTGTGATGACTCAGCCGCACGGGGCGAATGGGGCGGATCTTCTGCCGTTAAGCCTGATCGGCTGCGCGGTCTGGGATGTTCAATCCATCCTGATCAAACAACGCCAGGCCATCACGGCTATCGCGGTCACCGCCGACAGCGAGCGTGAAGATGAAGCGCCCTGGCGCTTTCTAAAAATCCACATCCATTACACCATCCGTGGGCGCCGGTTGGAAGAGAAACAAGTCAAGAAAGCCATCGAGCTGGCAGAAACGAAATACTGCTCGATTTACGCAACCCTGAAGGCCGCAATTGAGATCGATAGTGATTTTGAGATTCTAAATCAAACCGAATAACTTACTTACCTGGCCTTATTCCTTCTCTGAGAACAACGTTTCTTCCGGCGCGTCCGTGGGACTTTCAAATTCGATTTTATAACCGTCTGGGTCCGAAAGGTCCGTGACCCACATGCCGTTGCCGACGAACGGCCTCGATGCCGCAAGCCCACGTGAGGTGACCTCGTGATAAATCGCCAGGGCATCCTCGCACTGGAAGCAGATGTTTACGCCTTCCCCCACCTTCCCCTTTGGGATCCAGGAATCGTGCCCTTCCTTCGGGTATTCCTGGAGCATCAGCGCCGCGTCCCCCAGCTCAAGCCAGCACCAGCGCACTTTATCGTCAACGATCCATTTCTTGGTCATCTTGAAACCGAGTCCATCCACGTAAAAACGGAGGGACACATCCATAACCGACACTGAGAAAAACGGTACAGCCTGCTTGACGTTTGTTTTGGAATCCATGAATAAACCTCCACA
>DAIQPZ010000062.1:0-13361 GCA_036787065.1 Anaerolineaceae bacterium | reverse complement strand
AATAGGCTCACAAAAATGATTCTTGACCCAATCGTATACCAGCCCGACCGCGAGACATTAATGCGGCGGCTCCACATCAAACCATCCAGCCCGGATGCCGGCGAATTTGACGAGTTAGTCCAACAGGCGCAAACCCTGGCCAGGCCTAAAGTGATCTTTGAGCAGGTAAGCATCACTGAAAAAGACCGCGACGAGATCGCGATTGGTGGGTATAAATTCAGCAGCCGGGTTTTACGCGTCAATCTCAAGGAAACGCAGCAGGTGTTTATTTATGTCGCCACCTGCGGCGTCGAATTGGAGGATTGGGCCAACCAGCTGACGGATATGCTCCATTCTTTTTGGAGCGGCGCCATCCGCGAAGCCGCCCTTTATGCGGTCACGGATGACCTGGGCCATTATTTGGACGAACACTACCACATGGGACACCTGTCGACCATGCATCCTGGCTCATTGAAAGATTGGCCGCTGTCAGAACAGCGCCCGCTTTTTAATTTACTGGGCGACGTAAAAGGCGCCATCGGGGTAGAACTGACCGACAGCCTGCTGATGGTGCCCACCAAGTCCGTTTCAGGGGTCATCTTTCCAACTGAAGCCGATTTCCAAAGCTGCCAGCTTTGCCAGCGCGATGACTGTCCCAACCGGCAGGCGCCCTACGACGAAATGCTATACGCACAAAAATACCTGTAGACCAGCCATCCGGTGGCGCCATCTTGACCCACCCTGTCCTGGTATCCACAACGTTGATTGGATCGGCGGCTCCCCCTGCTCGGGGAAGAGCTCAATCGCTGAAAAGCTTGCCGCCCGTCATGATCAGCGCCTGATACATACCGATGATTACCTGGATCCCCACACGCGCCAGGCGGACGCTGACCGCCATCTGGTGATGCATAGGCAGTCCCAGAAAACCTGGAATCAAATATGGATGACCCCGGTCGAACAACTGGTAAAGGACGAGTTTGAGATGCTTCTCGACGGTCAGGCTTTAAACCAAGATGGTGGCCCTTTACTGGTCGAAGGTGCGGCGTTGCTACCCGAACAACTCGAACGTATTCAGGTGAGACCGGGAAAGGCCGTAACGATCATCCCAACCCGTGAATTTCAGGTGGCTCATTATTCAAACCGGGCCTGAATCCAGGAAATCCTGGCCCAAAGCGAACAACCAGAGACCACTTTTCGCAATTGGATGGAACGTGACTCACGCTTTGCCTACCAGATCGAAATCGATGCGAAACCGTTGGGGATGCCGGTGATCCGGGTGGATGGTCAAGCCAGTCTCAATGATAACTTGCGCTGGGTCGAAAGGTTTTTTCAATGGAAATCAAATTCAACTTAACGGAAGAAGATATGTTTGCCCTGGCAAAATGCCGGCTGAGCTACATGCCAGCTCTCCGCCGCCGTCAGGAAAGATTGCGCCTCGGGTATACCGTGGGGCTGTCCATTATCGCCCTCGGCATGTGGATCCTGTCTTCAGAAAAAATTATCGCTTTCTCCCTGGCGGCCCTGGCTGTCCTCGTTTTCAGTTTTTTCCCCTTCATTCAAGAAGCTCGCCTCCACCGGCTTGTGTTAAGTGCATATAAGGATGAAGAAAAACGTAAACGCCTGTCCGAAACCAGCTTAATCGCTTCCCAGGAAGGGCTGCAAGAAAGATCAGCAATGGGAGAGACCCTATTTTTGTGGGATAAGCTGGATAAAGTGATCGTAACGCCCACCCACGCTTTTATCTCGGCTAACCGGTCATTTATCATCGTCATTCCAAAAGAACGCGTCAGCCTGGGTGATTACGATGATTTCATCCAGGCCATAAATGGCTTCATGTCAGGTAAAAACACCACCTGATCGTTTAACTCCTCCCTAACCTCTTCAGGCAGATTCATTTCATTAATCCACCGAGATCGGTGTACCCCCAACCTCCCGAAATTGAGGTGTTTGCGGGTGCGAAGCACCCGCAAACACCTCAATTTCTGATTATTTCAAGTGTGCCTGAGCAGCAATAAAAAGTTATCCTGGTCTGTGACGCCCTATTTTAGCATCAGACGCAGGCTGGCAATCTCCCATGGGCGCAGCGACAAAACCACGGCGCTATTTTCAACCACCAAAGGCCTGGCCTCGCGTTCGAGCAGGTTAATCTGATCGACAGCCTGGACGCCATCCGGCAGGGTTAACCTGGCTTCCCCGCCCTTGCCACGGAATTCAACCACCCGCAGCACTATAGCTCGATCCTTCTCTGCCCATTTAACCATCGCAAGGCGGCAGTTGAGTGAGGTCAATTCAGGCAGCTCTGGCGGCTGTATTTCTCCGTACAGCGGAACAAGCCCGGCATTGTAACTTTCAGCATCCAACACCACACGACTGTCCGCGAATACTGACGGATAAGCAGCGACGGCAAATTCAAAAGTGTGCTCACCCGCATCGCGCATGCCGTCCCACTCGGTCATGGTGTAATAATTTGGCTCGTGCAAGTAAGTGGGGATTGCCGGACTGCGCAGCACGGATAACAAGATCACCTCACCCCGATCTTTGCCGGGTTCAATGCGGTATGAAGGCAGCCCTTTATTAAGCAAGGCCAGACTGAACCCGTGGGTTTCCACCCCGGCCCAATTGACTGCCGGCCAATCTCCATTGGCCGCGTACCAGTGAAATTCTGGTAGGTAGGGCTGGCGTTCCAACGTGCCATAGGGAATGCCATAAAAATGCTTACCGGTATCCGGCACCGGCATTGCCACCCGCAAACGGTGGTTAAAGGTGTTCCAATCCACCCAAAGGTTGAAATCGACTCGATCAATCCCTTCCCATAAGGCAACACTGAGCTTCGCTTTCAGCCCGTCGGCGACGTATCCGGCCCTGAAGGGCGAGTCAATTTCAAAGACCAGGCGCTGGCAGATTGGGGTTTTTTCGATTGCCACCCGGTGGGTAAATCCGGCCAGGGGTGTGCGGCTTTGATCGGGATGGAGGGTAGCCCAGGCCGAACCCTCATCATGCTCGAGGACCAGCTCGCCGGGGCGGTACTCGCCCGCTTTGAGTACATCCATCTTGAGTGTCTTGTCCCAAACCGACAGCAGCCCATGGTCATCGGCCTGGATGGAAAAGCGCTGGTTTTCAATGGAGCTGGCCGCCAACGGAACGGGCGGGGTTAATTCAGGTGAGCCGGCGCCCGCCAGGCTGTAAACCCGGCTGGAAAACGACAGCACATCCCTGGCAATAAACTCTATCTCCAGTACATCGCTTCCCCGCGCTTGAGAAATGTTAAAAGCAACCGGCTGCCCCCGATCATCCACCAGGCCCGCACTGCCCGCCATGGCAGGCACCTTGAACCGGACGGGGTGTGAGGTCACACTGCCCGTCGGGTTTAACACGGACAAGCGGCCGCCCAAGGGCACAACCAACACCGGGAGCGTTTTCGCGCGCAGCGCATCCAGGCCAGCGTCGATCTCCTTCCACATATCCTGGATCTCCCGGTAAGCCGGGTCAACGTGGGTGGCGGTGATGCTGTCATGAAACATGGTAAACAACAGGGTTTTCCATACCGCATCCAGCTTACGGTGAGGGTAAGGCTGTCCTTTGAGACTCGCCATCACCGCCATCAGCTCTGTCGCGGCCATGGCGTATTCCTGGCGGCGGGCATTTTGCTTGGTAAGGATACGAGTCAGGTAGACACCCGTGTTGTTTGGGTTCAGCTCAACCCCAGGATGAATCGACACCTCGGGCGGATTATCCAGTACATCCAGATAAGGCTGGAGATAGGGCATGGCCTCCTCCTCCAGGGCGAAACGGACTTCAATAACTGGCGCAAGTGATTTGGCCCAGGCCAGCAACTCAGGGTTAGGCAGCAGCTCCTCTGGACTCAGCTTGAAGGCAGCCACACCCACGGTTGGGCCGTCGTCCAAAAAGGCCTCGGAGAAAACCTGGTCCGGGACCTGTGCTTTGAGAACAGGGTTGATGCCGCGCCCATGGCATGCCATACAAGGACCACCCGGGCCACCGGCTCTATCGTAGCCTGTGCCGCGGCAAGCCGGGCACGGCGCATACTTGATCGCCCCGTTACTGTGCGCGGCGGATGACAGCTCCGCGTGAAGGATGGTGCTGCCATCCAGACCGCGCCAGTAAAGCCCAGAAGCCGGCGAATAACTCATGCCCGTGGCCCATTTGATCTCGACCCCACGCAATATTTGAGGCAACTGGGCCGAATTTCCAAAGCCATCATTGCGCACAGCCAGGTGAGTTTTTTGACCCAGTTGATCCTCGACATATAAAAAACCAACCAGGTAATTGCGGATAATACTCTCACCCAGGATTAAATTGGTATCGACAATAACCTGACCGCCGCCAGTAACCCCAAAACGACCTGCCTGTGCCAATTGGCGCAGATCATCCAATTTCTCCGGATGGCGTTCCAGAAATTTTTGCACCACCAGGGAGCTTTCCGCTTCAAATTTATACTCGGGGTGCTGCCGGGCCAACTCGAGGTTATCCAGCATATAGAAACACTCGATATCCGCATAAGAAATAAAAGTATCACCCTTAAAGGTAAAATGACGGTCCCAACAACGCCGCCAGATCGGATCAAAATGGTTGTTGATATAAATTAAAAGGATGGGTTTGCCTGGTGTTTTCATAAATCACTCCTGGGTGAAGGAACCTTCAAGCCAAATGATAAAATACGCCGGACCTAATTGGGTCTTTGGGAATTGCCGAGGTGAAGACCCACATTTTGGGGTGTGAGCGTGCGTACGCACGCTCACACCCCAAAATGTGGCCCCTTCCACGGGAACTCCTGGAGAACCACCTAATTATGCCATGATCCGAGAAGTTTTTGCGGTACAATGCTGACTGGTTATATATTCACCTTCGAAGCTATGGTGCAAAGCGACATCGCTTATTTACCCCTTCTCTGGAGAAAGTGCAATGACCCAAGCCCTCATCACCGGTAAAATGAGCCGGGCTGAAATCGATGCCGCCTTAGAGGCGCCAAACCTGGCACGGCTTGCCACAGCCGATCCGGCTACCTGCCAGCCCCACGTGGTGCCCGTCTGGTTTGGCTGGGATGGGCAAAGCCTATGGATCAGCAGTTATTCCAATACGCGCAAGATCAAAGAATTAAAGGCCAACGCAAAATGCGCCATCCTGATCGATACAGCCGAAAAAGACGGGGCGCCATGGGGTATCCTGATGGAAGGGGAAGCTGAACTGGTCAGGGAGCCCAAAGACTGGCTGCGCGAGAAGATCATCTGGGTGTATACAAGGTATCTGGGTCCTGAAGGCATTTTGGCGCCCGCGCCACAAGAGTGGATTGCCGATCCCCACAACCTGCTGATTAAACTATCCCCACAAAGGATTATGAGTTGGTGAGGACAAACAGGAGGGATGGGAAATGTGACATTGTCGAAGTAGTCACGTCTTTATCATTAAAACCCCATCTTAAACAGAACGGGATTGGACGTGGCCCTTGAAATTTTGACTTTCGGCCATTAATTCTGACTTGTGCGGTGACATCTTACATCGCTCATTTTTGGTTCTTCAGGAATTCTCATGAAATGGAATTCACCACGGAAATTCCCAATGAGTCTTATATTTTGGACTTGACAATCGATTGATAGCCATTATAATATGATAAGAATTATCTTAAAAATAAAGAATCTTTGTGGAGTGTTTGATGAATCTTTGCATATGTACCAGGCGGGGCATCTCGTCACTGCCTGATTAGATAGCAAAATGTAAAGTTGGTAGAGATCTAATCGGCCAACTGGCACAGGCGGCGGACGACCCCGCAACTTCGTTAATAAAATGAAGTGTGGAGCGAAAAGTTCGCTGCCTTTTAATTTGCCAGTTGGCTTCTTATATACTTTCGAGCCAGTGTATGGCGGAGGAAAAAATGAACATAGCAAATAATGTCACCGATCTGGTTGGGAATACCCCCCTGGTGCGCATTCGCAAGCTGAGCGAAGGGGCTTACGCACAGGTGGTGGCTAAACTGGAATTCTATAACCCGGCGCACAGTGTTAAAGACCGCATCGGCGTGGCGATGATCGACGCGGCTGAAAAGGCCGGCCTGATTAATAAGGATACGATCATTTTAGAGCCCACCAGCGGGAATACCGGGATTGCCCTGGCATTCGTTTGCGCAGCGCGCGGCTACAAATGCACCCTGATCATGCCAGAGACAATGAGCAAGGAAAGGCGGATTATACTACGCGCTTATGGCGCAGAATTGATCCTCACACCGGGCAGCGAAGGCATGGATGGATCGATTAAAAAGGCGGAGGAACTGGCAGCCAGCGACCCGCGTTATTTAATCCTTCAGCAGTTTAACAATCCGGCCAACCCAGAAATCCACCGCAAAACCACTGCTGAAGAGATCTGGCGCGACACGGATGGCACTGTTGATTTTCTCGTCGCCGGCGTGGGGACGGGCGGGACTATTACAGGGGTCGGTGAAGTCATTAAGGCGCGTAAACCATCCTTTAAAGTGGTAGCGGTTGAACCGGATGCCTCTCCAATCCTCTCAGGCGGCCAAAAAGGCCCACACCCCATTCAGGGTCTGGGCGCAGGTTTTATCCCTAAGGTGCTAAACACCAAAATCTACGATGAAGTGATCCGGGTTAAAGCAGATGACGCGTTTGACATCGCCCGAAAAATGGCCACCCAGGAAGGCATTCTGGTTGGTATATCGTCTGGCGCAGCGACCTGGGCCGCCCTGCAGGTGGCGCGCCGGCCAGAAAATACAGGCAAACTGATTGTTGTCATCATCCCTTCATTTGGCGAACGTTATTTGAGCACGGCCCTCTTCGCAGGATTGGCCGACTAAACATTGGAGTCATCAACACACAATGGATTCACAGAAAATAACCTCTATACCGGTTGGATCTATGACCACTGAAAGAAAGGCCAATTTGTTACAACGGATCGTTGAGGATATACAAGCTGTCTATCAGCGCGATCCGGCTGCTCGGAGCACCCTGGAAATTTTATTTTGTTACGCGGGTTTGCATGCCGCCTGGGGACACCACATCACACACTGGTTGTGGAACCATAAGCTGCGCTTCCTGGCGCGCTTGCTCTCGCAGATCGTTCGCGGCCTGACCGGGATCGAGATCCATCCGGCCGCCATCATCGGCCCACGCTTTTTTATTGATCATGGCATGGGCGTGGTGATCGGTGAAACCGCTGAAGTAGGCGCAGACGTCACCCTTTACCATGGGGTCACATTGGGCGGCACCAGCCTGACAAAGGGTAAGCGCCACCCAACCCTGGGAGATGGCGTGGTGGTTGGCACCGGGGCGAAAATCCTGGGCGCGATCACCATTGGATCAAACAGCCGCATTGGAGCGAACGCCGTGGTGGTCAAATCGGTCCCGCCGAATTCTGTCGTCGTCGGCGTACCCGGACAGGTCGTCATGCGCAGCAAACCCCGTCCAAACAATGGTTCCCCTGATCTCGACCATGGGGAGATGCCCGATATGATCGGCGTCTCAGTGGCCTCCCTGTTACAGCGAGTAGATGCCCTTGAGGATCAACTCCACGGTCACCAACACGAAAGCGCCCCGCCCCATCCTGACTCAGAGGGAGTGTGGCATGGCGAAGATTTTATGATCTGAGGTAACTGCTCGGGTACACAAGAATAAGGACCGAATTTGAGGTGTTTGCGGTGCGAAGCATCCGCAAACACCTCAAATTCTGAAAGGTCTCAGGCTAAGATTTCAACTTCAGACGGTAGAGATCGAGCGATTCCACTGCGAGCCGCAGGTGCGGGATGACGATGCTTCCCCCCACTACCAATGCCACGTTAAACGCATCTATCAATTCTTCATCGCTCCAGCCAGCATCCACGCATTGGATGATGTGATAATCAATACATTCATTACACCGCAGCACCATCGATGCGACCAGGCCTAACAGCTCTTTGGTCTTTGAGGGCAGCGCCCCATCCTGATAGGCATTGGTATCCAGGTTGAAAAAGCGCTTTATGCCAAGATGATCGATCTCAGCGATCCGGGCATTCATCGAGCGTCGATAACTTTGGAATTCATCCAGGCGGTCCGTCATAAGTTTATAGGTCACTTTCTCAATTCAGAATTCCATAAAAGGATGTAAAGTCCGAACAGAATTAACCCGATCGACCCGGTATTGCCGATAAAGCTGAGTGCATTTTTCGGGTTGCCGCCGATATACAACCCCCAACCTGTCATGGCCATGATCCCGCCCGGGATTAACGGCCACCAGATAAACTTATTGATCGCAAGTTTGGAGAAAATAGTGATCAAACCCCATCCGAGGGCAAAACATACCAGCATAACCCCGGTCTGGGTCAGGCTGTTGACTACTTTAAGATCCCCCCAGGCCAGACCAATCCCTGGGCTAATCCCAAGCAGCAGGGAGCCAGGGATGATTAAGCCTAATAAGTGAGTCTTCAGCCCCCAGGTCAAAAAGACCAGACCCAGGCTAAAACCAGGATAAAAAACAAAATCCAGCGGCCTAATCGGGCCGCGCAAGAAGCAAACGCCGAGACCGAACATGATCGAGCCTGGGATCAAAGCCCACCAGGCGATCTGCCCGCTGATGAAAAAGAGCAAGGTTGCGATCAATCCCCAGCCCAGGGCAAAACATACCAGGAGAAAACCAACCCGTACAGACCAATCCAGGTTAAAGAAATTACTGAACGCGATGAAGCTGCCTACGCCAAGCCCCGCCAGAACGCCTCCCGCGATGATCAACCCTGACCGGCGGACTTTTACCCCCCAGCTCAGGAAGGCTAACCCTCCTAAGGGAAGGATCATTAATAAAAGCCAGCCAGTATGTAAGTATTGATCCAGTAAAATCATGCCTCCCATCAGAATTAACGTGATCCCGGTGAAAAGAGTCGTATTGGATTGGGAGATTGAGCCAGAGCCTGTATTTTCGTGGATTTGCATAGACCTACTCCACTATCGTTAAAGTCGGGGCAGTTGGATAAAATTAAATATCATGGTAACACAAGATAGCGAGAAATTAAGATGCCTGGCGACACAAACCGACGTCACGATCAACGGCGGGCGGTCACAGATTCAAGTGTGACCCTGGATAAAAGTTAAATAATTCCGATCTTACGCGCTTTTAAAACGGCTTGAGCCCGATCCGTCACCTCAAGTTTGCGTAAGATATTGGTCAAATGGTTTTTCACCGTTCCTTCGGCAATGACAAAAGTCATGGCGATCTCTTTGTTACTGGCGCCAGTAGCGACCTGATTTAATATTTCCAATTCCCGATCCGAGAGTGGTTCCAATAAGGGTTGAGGTTGACTGGGCAACTGTTTAGACAGGCGCGAGAATTCTGCCACAACCTTGGCCGCTATGGAAGGCTGTAAGAACGAATCACCCCGCGAAGCCGCCAGGATAGCCTCATACAATTTAGTTGAGGCCACATCCTTAAGCAGGTAACCGACCGCGCCTGCCCGCAAGCCATCAAAAACCGAATCATCATCGTCAAAGGTTGTCAGCACAATCACATGGCACTCTGGCATCAGCGTATGCAGGCGGCGAGTGGCGGTAACACCATCCATTAACGGCATGCGCAGATCCATTAAAACGACATCTGGTCGTAGAGTGAGTGCCTGCTGCAAGGCTTCTTCCCCATTCGATGCTTCACCGATCACCTCGAATAAGGGTTGGACAGAAAGCAGGATGTGTAACCCTTCCCGGAATAAAGCTTGATCATCTACCAATAGCACACGAATTGGAGTCATCCAGGCACCTCAATCGTCAAGTTGAAACCTTCTCCTGGCGCAGTAACCAGGTTAATTTCACCATCCACCAGGTGAACACGTTCCCGTAGACCGAGTAACCCAAAACCACCGTGAGGATCGTTTGTCCCTACACCATCATCAATAACACTGAGACGAAACTTATCCTTCATTGTGTAATCCATTTTAACGGATACGCAACTGGCATGCGCGTGTTTACGGACATTGTTTAAGCTTTCTTGCGCGGTTCGAAAACAGGTTAATTCTACCGGTGGAGGCATTTGCCGTGGGGTTCCCAGGATCTTTAGGTCCACTTTCAAATCACTGCTGCGGACATCATCCAGTAATGCAGTCACCAATTCAGGCAAAGGCCGATTCTCATGAGGTGATGAGCGCAGGGTTGCCACCGATTGGCGCACGTCTACAAGCGCCGATTGGGTCAGACTGCGTGCCTTTTCGAGCGCACCCATTGCCCGTTCTCGATCCTTATCCATCACAGCCTGGGCTGCCTGGATCTGCATATGGACGGTTGTCAGGTAATGGCCCAGTCCATCGTGAATCTCGCGCGCCAAACGGTTCCTTTCTTGGGTGATGGCCAGCTCCTCTGCCTGAATGGAATATTCTCTTAGCTGTTGGTTAGCCTGTTCAAGCTCGTGCGCCAGCCGTTCAACTTCCCGCATCGATTTCTCCTGGTCCACGGTCAATTGGGTAAATACATCCACAAAAACCAGGCCTGCCAGGAAAGAAGTCAGCCCATTCCACAGATTTGTCAGGCCCCCGCTGTAATAACCCACTGCTCCCACATAGGCCAGCAAGATGGCAATACTGGCTGTGAGCATTCCCCGGCGATGTAAAATGACACCCGCCTGGCCAGCCAAGGGCAGCATCAGCAACGCATTAAAGCCGGCGCCTCTACCCAGGGCTACGATCAATCCACTCAGGGGGATTTGTACGCAAAAATAGGCCAGTGCCCAACCCCTGGTTCCCTTTTTGGCGACATAGGAATAGCCATAAATCCCCATAAGGATATATAAGGTGCCCAGGATCATCAAAACAACCAGCATGGTTAAAGTCAGGATTGGGAATGCCGCGCTAATCATCGCCAGGTAAGAGAAGCTCACCACAACAGTGAAGGCGACATCACCCATGCCACCCGTTTTACTCAAAGAAAAACGGTTGAAGGGGATCATCACAGCAACCAGTCTGGGTTAAGCCCGGCTGAGTTCATGGCATTTTACGACGAGTCGCCCCATAAGTCCCACCAAGGATGATGAATACAATCACAACGCTCGCCAGGATAATCCCACTCGACTCACGTGTTTGCTCGTTAATTTCAGGAGTCAGGACAGGTAATTGGGCCAGTGGTTTGATATTAGCCGTCGTTGATTGAAGATGGGCCATGTTATAAGGATCCAACTGGCGCCAGGCAATTCCCGCGATAAATATAAGAATGACAAAAAAGCAGAAAAGCGCTACAGGGAGGAGGAGCCTCTTCAAATAGGCGGGCGAATGATGCTGTTCTGCGGTTTTTTGTGGATCTTGGCTCATTTGGTTAGGGTCCTTTTAAATGATCGACCGCTGTTTGGGCAGCCTGCGCCGGATCGGTTTGGCCCTTAAGCACTTGAATCGCCGCATCTTCTAAAATGGGTCCTAAACCGATCAGGGTCTCATTGGATGGGCGCAGTTGAGCAGAAATCACCACCGGGTTGAGCATTGTTTGCAAGCTGTGATTGGGCCAGCCAGCCAGAGCCGAAGGCCGGGTCGGGAGGTATCCAGCCGCCGCAGTCCAGCGCGCCAGGAAATTGCTGTCCACCAGGAATTCTGCCAGTTGAGTACTCAACTCGCGCTGGCCGGCTTGAGGGCTTACCAGCGCCCATTCCCAACCCGTTGCCAGGGTAAGAGAAGATTTGGCCACTGGAAATAAAGGTAAGACCGCCCCATCCGGTGGCAGTTCAGATAAATAGCGAGACGTCCAGGTGACCACCCAATTCGAACGCTTGTCCTGGAAGGCCTGCCAGGATTGAGCATCCGTTGAATATTGGGTCAACCAATACGGGAAAGCACCCTCTTTAGCCCCGCTGGCATAAATTTTCAATACGGATGTCAGGGCATCCGCATTGAGGGTTGGGCGTTGTTGTGTGTCCTCAACCGGGGCGCCCGTGCTCTCATAGAGGGCAAGGGTGAGCAGCGATTGGGGATCGGCCGCGGGAAAGGCGAGAACACCATTTTGGTGGAGCAGGATTAAACCATTCCAATCCCCCGGAGGCTTGGGGTTTTGCGATGGGCGGAAAACCAGGACCAGGGCATCCCCGGCGAAGGGCATGCCAAAGGTGCTCCCCTGGATGAGCGCCATCTGGCGCGCATAATTAAACCAATCCGGGTTCTCCGAGACAATCGATTTGCTGTTGAAAGGAAAGAGGAGTCCTTTAAGGGTGGCTGCTTCAAGGTCAGAACGTGATAGCGCCACCAGGTCAGGAAGCGCAGCCGGGGCAGCCGCGCTGGTAGCTGCCAGGGTGTCCAGCAGCCCCCCATTCCCAATGGATGCTTTTATCCGCACCTCAATTTTTAAACCGGGGTGCAGGGCGGCAAACGCTTGTAACCGAGCTTTTAACAAAGCGCTGGCCTGGCTGTCCCCATCCGGGTTAAATTGTGGTGGCAGCCAGATCTTTAGCGTCGGTGGAGGTGTCGTTCCGGCCGGGAAAGTCGGGGTAATGGCTGGCGTCGCTTGACTTGGGGTCACGGTTGGCGGCAAGAGTGTCGACGGCGTCATAGCTGACTGAGTCGGTCTGGCAACCTGCCATATCGGAATCTGTGCCAGATCACAGCCCACCAGATTTAACAAAATTCCCAAAACCAGAAAACTGATCAGGCTGATTTTCATAGGACTTAAACGACCAGGTGATGTAAGGCTCATGTTATTCCAGGAGGAATGGCTGGCTTACCAGCCCGACTAACAAGCGCACGGCATTTTGGACATCCTGGTAATCGACCATCTCGGATGGCGAGTGGATATAACGGCATGGGATCGAAACACAACTTGCCGGCACACCGGCCCGGGTCAGTTGAATCGCCCTGCCATCGGTGCCTCCCGCTTCGAGCACCTCTAGCTGGTACGGGATCGCCAGCTTATCGGCTGTGGCCACCATCCAGCGTACCAGGCGCGGGTCGGAAATAAAACTTGAATCACGGACTTTAATCGTGGGACCTTTACCCAGGCTTACTTCCATTTTTATCCCTTTTGGGGTATCACCGCTGGCAGTCACATCAACCGCGAATCCCAGATCCGGGTCAATACCAAAAGCGGCCGTGGTCGCGCCGCGCAAACCGACCTCTTCCTGCGTACTGAATACAAAATAAAGCTCATGTGGGGTATTAGTCACCTGCTTCATCGTCTCGATCAGCACTGCCGCGCTGATGCGATTGTCCATCGACTTGGCAACCAGCCGGTCACCCAGATCCAGGAAGGCCCGGTCAAAACCAGCCGTATCACCCACCTTGACCGGGCAATCCGCGCGACTTTTTGCCCCAACGTCGATGTACAAATTTTCAATAGCAGGATATTTTTCCGGGGTTTCGGTTCTTTCGGTATATATCACGCCACGGATGTTATTCATAAACAACACCCGCCCACCGATACACGTTCGTGGAT
>DAIQPZ010000206.1:0-4474 GCA_036787065.1 Anaerolineaceae bacterium | reverse complement strand
TCCAGGCTTCATTAGCGGTAAGGTGAGCCAGGTAACCGGCCACAAACCCCTGTTCTGAGTTGGAGAAATCAGTTTCCCCGACCCAGCGATGAGTGATCTTTCTCGCCATGGGTTTTCTTTGGTTTGAGCGTTTATCTTTAGGGTGCCCAAGATGTTTCACGTGAAACATGGCGATATCTTCGGCTTTTACCGCCGGTGGGTAGCGATAGCCGAGGCAGGCTCCGGTCTCTTTGCCGATCCATTCTGCCAACCGGCAGGAAGCGTTCAGCGCATCCCGTAACCCAACTCAATCGCATTTCCCGAACTGTCCGGCAGCGCCGCGACGACGCGAGGATCGGCCCGGGTCTCGATACGCCGTCCACACCGGTAGACCGGATGGCTACCTTTGTATGCGAAGCGCGCATGCCATCCGGTCAAACATTGCAGACTCTCCCTGACTTCGCCATACAGGTTCTGTCCGGCGAACCAGTACTCTCCGTGCTGGACCGGTTGCCCCACGTGCACGGCTTGCAGCCAGAAACTGCCCACCTGGTTTAGGAATTCGGTTTCCTCCGGTGGATCGGCCACGAAAGGCGGATCGCCGGGTAAAAGGATGACCTCAAGAGAAGGGAAGCGTTCGTATAGGACCTGGATCCCCTGACTAAAAAGATATGAATACGGTGTATCCTTCAAAATCTGGTCGAGTGGCTTTATCCATTTATGTTGAAGTAAATAATATTGAATTAGATACTATTTGCTGCTGGCCGGGAGGCCATCCCAAGGATTGACCTGCCCGACTGCCCGATTTTACTCAGTCTTCTTGTTCGCCTGGATCGGGTTCTTGGTCTGCCGATAGAAAAGCAATTGCCAGGCTCTTTTCATCGTTCATGACAATTTTTATGGTTTTATCCGCGCGATAATCGGCCACATCAATCAATCGAAGGGTATCCAGCAAGGCTGGGTTGACCGCTGGCGCCCAATCTTGCAGGTGATTGGGCAGCTTATAAAAGAAATCGCGGTTGAAAATCGTTTCAGGATCGTCCAGGGTGATGGCCAGCGGATAAATTTGTGCTTCCAGCAGATCCTGGAAGAAATGGGTGCCGAGAGAGGGTTCCGGCGCGATGCCCACCCCTTCTCCAGACAGCTCGACCAGCGCGCGCGAATTGTAGATGTCGCCGTAATCAATATGCACACCCAGGTCCGAGTTGGAGGTTCCCCAACGGCCTGGCCCAACACAGATAAAACGGGTGCCTGCCAGGGACGCATTGAGCTTGCCGATCGTCCGTTCCAGTTCGATCCGCGTGCCGGTGGTGGACAATTGAAAATAGCCTTCGGGCGCGATGAACAGGACGTAGCGAATGCCTATAAGATAACCCTGCGGGATCATGAAGCGAGTCGAAAAAATCACATCTTCTGGCGGCAGGTTGGTTGGGAGGGGAATTTCTTGGGTGACCTGCAGGTGGCTGAGCGGCCGGCATTGGATCATGCAAATTTGAACTTCGGGATGGATGGCTTCTATGTTAAGAATGCGCGCGGTAAACTCAACGTCAACCGGCGCGTGGTAATGCTTCTCAAGCACCTGGAGCATTTCCCGCATGGTCTCGGCAAAGGATGTCCGGCGCAATAGTTCTTCAAACGTGACGATCAGGTGGCTGCGATCCTCCCTTGAGAGTAGACCGGTACGCAGTGAGCTGAAATACCCATCTTGCTCGATCTGCACCAGGTAGCGCAAGGGTGGGTAATCGGGCTGGATCGCTTCTTGTACGGGTAAGGACTTAAATGAGTTGTCTTTCAGGTCGATCAAGTCTACGTACTGCTGCGAATAACGCCGGATCGATTCGGTAGTACTGGAAGGACGCAGGGTGGGATGGCTGAGAGCCACCAGGCGCGGAAAATCGTTTCCGACCCGGTCCACCGCGCGTGTGCCCAAGCCCCACACCAGGCGGATGATCCCATCTTCTTTGCGAATCTGTGGCGCCCAGCGGTATTGGTTGCGGCTGAAGGCTACCCCCGCGGCATAAGGGAGGTAGTAATGGCCTGCCATCAGCTCCCCTTGCACCACCTGGATCAGGATCGCCATGCGCTCATCATAATCTTGCAGACCTTTGCTGCGCCGGTACAACAGGGCATTGGGGTTGAGCGTGGTGGCGTAGACGTTGGCTATAGCCCGGGTGAGCGATTGCAGGTTTTCTTTGATTGAGCCCTGGTTGGGGCAGAAGATGCTCTCGTATTTACCGGCGAAGGATGTGCCGAAGTTGTCTTCCAGGAGGCTGGATGAGCGCACAATTAGCGGCTGGTTGCCGACCGCGGCGATGATGGACTGCAATTTTTCGATGATTTCGGGAGGGAATTCCCCATTTAAAAATTCCTGGCGCAATAGCGGGTATTCGACCCGCATTTGTTCTTCGGTCTTATATTTTTGATCGTTCCAATGCGTCAGGTTGTTGCTCGACATGAACGTGTAGATCAGGTCAGAGCCCAAGAAATAAGACTCTGGGATGGTGATCGCGCTGCGCAGCGGGTCGCTGGCCACTTCCTTCAAAATGCGCTGGGCCAGCAGCATCCCGGCGGCCTTACCCCCAATGCGGCCTGAGCCAATTTTGCGCCGGCGGATTTCCGCCAGATCGGAGACGGTAAACCACTCTTTGGCAATATTGATATAACGCAATTGGTCGCTGATCATGGTGCGGATCAGGACAACTTTGATTTCTTGCAGGCGGGGCACCAGTTGGTCGTGTTCTTCGGGAGACATCTTTTCAATCGCCAAGGCCTGCTCGAACAGCATTTCTTGAGGCGCCAGCTCGGGGTTGAACGACAGAAGCGTATTATGTTGGATCACCCCCCTTTCTTGCAGGACCTGTTCGACCAATTTTTCAAACAAGTCGAATGGTAGGTGGTAGCTGAAATAAAAATCGGTCAGTTGGTCGCGTATCGCCATCAAGCGCTGTTCCCATATGACGGCTGGTTCATCCGTGTAAGGGTTGCGCAGGCCCTCCCGTTCCTGGGAGAGGATGGCTTTTTCCCTCACTTCGACTTCAAACGTCTGGGGATTGACAAATCCGCGCTCAAAAAGTTCCAGCCGCATTCGTGAATGAATGCGGCTGGAAAGAATAGGATATTGGCTGAGCGCCAGGTAGATGCTGAGCATCCGCTCGGTTGAACTGGTCGATAAATGCATACCCGTGCTATCCTAAGTGCATCGGCATGATCACATGCATGAAGTGGTCGTCGCCCACCGGGCGCACCAGACCGGGTGTGGTCGCGGTGTTGGTTTCGATCGATACATTGGGGGTCTTGATCACCTCGAGCACTTCACGCAGGAAGCGTACATTGAAGGCGATTAACAACGGCACCCCATCCACAGTGGCACCCAATTTGATCTCGCTTTTGCCCTTTTCTTCGGTTTGGGAAGAGACTTCGACCTCGCTGGGGCGCATATCTCCCGAGGGCGACATGTTGAGGCGGGCCACGTTCGTGCCTTCACGTGCGATGATTTCGGCCTGCTGGCAGGCTTTTAACAGCTCGTTGGTCGAAATGATCGTGCGTGTTTTAAAGGCGCGCGGGATAATGACTTTATAATCGGGGAAATTGCCATCGATGAGCTGGGAGACCAGCTCGATGTCTTTCATATGGAAGATCACCTGCCCGCGGCCAGGTGGCACGACCAATTGGATAGTGTCATCGCTATCCATGGCGATGCGTGCCAGCTCGATCAGCGCGCGCGCCGGGACGATAGCATTGATCGGCCGGCTGGCCGGGGTGGATAATTCGGACTTGCGCACCGAAATGCGGAAGCCATCTGTGGCGGCCAGGCTGATCTCGTTGCCATCGACGATCACCAGTACACCCGTTAAAACTGGCCTGGCCTCGTCTGTCGAGGCAGCAAAAGCGACCTGCTGGACCATTTCTTTGAAGTCGGTCACGTTAATTGCCACACTGTCCGAAAGGTCGGGTACGGGAATGGGCGGGAATTCCTGGGCGTCGATGCCTTTGATATCGGTGGTGGACGAGCCGCAGCGCAGATTGATGGTCTGGGTACGCGTGTTCAGGCTGATCACCACCTGATCGTTGGGCAGTTTTCCCACCAGGTCGGTAAAAGTTCGGGCCGGCACGGTGGTCGAACCTTCTTCTTCGATGCGCGCCCCAATCCAGCAGGTGATTCCAAGCTCAAGATTGGTGGCCGAAAGGCGCAGGCGGCCCTCATCTGAAGCGACCAGAATATTTGCTAACACCGGCAAAGTATTCCGAGGCGAAACTGCCCGTGAGACGAGGCTTAAACCGTGAGCCAGTTGTGGTTGCGAAACAGACAATTTCATGAATGCGACCCTCTTCCAGGAAATTAAGAGAATAAACGATAACTATTCAGCCAAGAGAATAAAGACCTTCTTCAAATGTGCCTGAGTAATTACAATTCAATATTTAAAAGTATACAACAATTCTTGGTAACTGCTCAGGCATATGAGAGAAAGCCCCGAATTTGAGGTAATTGCGGGTG
>DAIQPZ010000205.1:3387-4492 GCA_036787065.1 Anaerolineaceae bacterium | reverse complement strand
TCGAAAGCTATGGTCCATCTGGCTGGGAAACCCTTGCCAGGGTAATTGCCGCAGTACCAGATGACATCCCGGTAATCCTGGAGGCCAAGTTCGGCGAATATAATGAAAGCGCCGAATTGCTTGCCAGGATAGTGTTTTCGGACCTGAAAGCGCAGGCGGTCACGCTGAACCCATTCCTGGGGTACGATTCGCTCCTGCCGTTTCTGAAAGATTCCCGGAAGGGTGTGTTCGTCCTGTGCAAAACAACCAACCCGGGCACGGTGGACATGCAGGAACTGCCGTTGGCAGGCGAAGGTGAGCCTCTCCATCTGTATGAGAAAATAGCCCTCCTGGCTCAGGAGTGGAACACCGCAAACAACCTGGGCGTGGTAGTCAGCGGTTTGGATACCGAGGCCCTGCGCCGCGTCAGGCAGCTTGCCCCAGACCTGTGGATTATGGCCCCTGGAGTAGGTGCAGCTGGTAAAGAATTGAACACCGCCCTTCAATCTGGACTGCGGGCCGATGGCATAGGCATGTTGATTCCCGTGTCACGCACTATCTGCAACTCCTCAGACCCCCATAAGGCCGTTCACGAACTGCAAGACGCCATCCAGAATTTCCAGCGCTCCTTTGTAGACCAGGCCGAAACGGATGGGCCCGAGCCGCGTTATTTTCCGGCCAACCTGGCCGAAGACCTGCTCCAAGCCGGATGTGTGCGCTTCGGTCAGTTCTCACTCAAATCCGGCGTGCAAACCCCCATTTACATCGATATGCGCCAACTTGTATCTTACCCGCACGTGCTTAATGAAGTCAGTGCGGCTTACCTTCCCATTTTACGCCAGCTAAAGTTTGATCGCATTGCCGGGCTGCCCTACGCCGCCCTGCCCATTGCCACCACCATCAGCCTGAAAACCGGCTGGCCGGTGGTGTTCCCACGTAAAGAAGCCCGCAGTTACGGCACCCGGGTCGAAATCGAGGGCCGTTTCAAGGTTGGCGAACGAGTGGTGGTCATCAACGATCTTGCCACCTATGGCCTGAGCAAATTTGAGGCCATTGAAAAGCTGGTAACCGCCGGGTTGGTCGTTGAGGATGTGGTTGTGCTGATCGACCGCCAGGCCGGCAGTCG
>DAIQPZ010000205.1:0-3287 GCA_036787065.1 Anaerolineaceae bacterium | reverse complement strand
TTATGGCATGATGAATTTGACCACCCAATCGCCGGAGCCGGGGGTTTTCTGGCTCATGCGGATGCCGTAGTCTTTTGAATCGACCGTCTCAAAATATTGTGAACCGGCCGTGGCAATCTCAACCCAGGTATGCCCGGGTTTGAAAGGCGCCAGGTTGCCCTGGGCATCCACAAAACGCATCGGGCCGGCTTTCCCGTTGACGTAACTGGTGGTCCAGAAAATTTCATACATTTTTCCGTCCCTGAAAAGCAGCGCCGGCATCTTGTCGACGTTTGCCAGGGTAATATCGATTTTCTCAGCTTTGATTAAATTATGATAGGCAAATATCACCACCACGTTATCCACCGCCAGGGGTTTATTGTCCAGTCGGTCCGTTAACTTGATAAAGTTCGTGCCGTCATAATTATCCTGCCAGCGGTTGTAATTGTTACCTGCCGGGTCGTAGCGCCAGATCACCTGGTTGAGATAAGCAAACGGAATCCATAACATTTTCCCGTCCTTACCTCCGGAGGGGATGGTATCGTTGAACGCCATGCCCTTTAGAGCCGGCTTGCCGAGCAAGGCCTGGTACTGCGCGGCAGTCTGCTCTATCTTTTTTGTATCCACGAAAACACTGTTGACGTCATTAATTCCGCTGAATACGTTGGTGTAGTTATTTAATTCCTTCAGCACCGACTCGTCGCCGTTGGCAATCAGCAGGAAGCCGTTTAGCATGGATCGCAGTGGTTCCCAGGGCAGACGGCCGGAGCGGATGGGGCCTACTGAAAGCGCCTTGCTGCCTACGTTGGACAGGTCACCGTACTCAACTGCCAGGTAGCGGGTCATGCCGTCCCCAAAATACACGTCATAAACGATCGGGGCCTTCGACAGTCCGGCCTGCGGCCGGGTAGTGACCGGGAAATTAGACACCGCAATCAGGGCCGGGGGCAGATCCAGCAGGGTTGGGTCTCCAGCCAGCAGGCCGGTGAGCGGATTGACCCCGGCCGGATAGGTGTCTGGTCCGATCATTCCTGGTATCTGGGTCGCTGTGGGCGCCATCGTCTGGGTCGCAAGCGGGGTTGCAGAAGGCGCCAGGGACGTGGTCGGCGAGACCAGCGTTACAATGGTAGCCGTGCTGGCAGGGATGGGGGAATATTGAACGGCCGTTGCAGCGGTCGGGTTTTGTACGGCGGGCCCAGCCTGGCTTGCGCAGCCGGTGAGCAAAGAAAACAATAAAACAATGAGTACACTACGTTTGATGCGCATAGTACCTCCAACAAAAAAACTCAAAGAACCTGGTTTAATCGTCGCCAGGTTCGCAAAAATGTTACTGCTTGCATGATAAAGCTATTTTAGTACCCTGTCCATTACGAAAATGTAAGGTGACCCTCCGATCCGAAAAATATTCTTTGGTTTTTTTTGGCCTATAGGCCAAAAAAAACCAAAGAATTAAGGTAACTGCCCAAAGAGGCACAGAATATTACCGCGTGTCATTCCCGTAAGAGATTCGGGACGATGTGCGAGGGCGCCAGCCCGAAGCAATGACATTCACAGATCGTTGCAAGTACCCTGGGCAGTTACGAATTAAATTCAAACGAGTTCATCTCATACGCTGCGCCAAGGCGATATTACGGAACCGTTATACTGCCCACCTTCTGACCATTAATAAAGACAGTATAAGTGCTGGGCGCCAGCTTCCCCAACGGAATTTCTTGTTTGACCGGGGTAATGGTCTGGTCGCAGTACATGCGGGCGGGTGGAGGAACAATGGCCAGGCTCACCTTGATCTGGTTCGCTTGATCGGGCAGGGCCACTTTGAAAGCCAGAGTATGGCAGGGTGTAGGCAGGTCGGCGGCCACAGTCAAAACCGCTTTAGCCGGTTCAGTTTTACTCATAGCAAGGCTGGCGCCTTCCATGAAAGGGCTAAGTCCTTCCCCGCTTCCCTTCAACACTGCCGCCGCTGGCGGGTAGCCGGGAATAAACTCAAGGGTTGGCTCAATAATCGTGGCCGTAACAGAAGGTGCTGGCTGCCTTTCTCCGGCCGGCGCCGCCTGGGTGCAACCTGCCAGAGATAGCAGTACGGTAAAACAGAAGAACAGATATCGAGATAGTATTTTCATTGTTTACCTTTCTTTCCGGTAAGACGGTTATCTTTCAGTGAAAGTTCCTCAAACGGGATAACTCGATACCTTGCTACAAGGTCGGATGGTGAACAATACAACCACTCAAAACGATGGCCGCATTGCAGGTTACATCAAGTCGATGCGGTCAGATCCAATTCACCAGGTCCCGGTGCTCCGGCTACTTCTTAGCCGCGGTACCATAGGAAATACAACGATTAAACTGTTGCCTCAACCCACAATTGCCTAATCTCCCTATCCCCGTTATAATAATAAAAACAAATGTTCGATTAATCAGGGGTATGTATGCCCGTCAGCTTTCAGCAAATCCGCAGCCAAATTAAAGAAAAAGGCCCCGCAGCCGTCCACCGCCAGAAGATGTTGGAAGAACGGATTGAAGAGGCCTTCGCCCTTTTGAAACTGTACCAAAATGACCTCGACTCCCTGCACAGCCTGGTGGATCGAGCCGCCGCTGTAGATGCCGACCTGCGCTGTGCCGTACCCGGCGCCCAACCGCTCACCCTCACCATTCCGACGCCTGCCGCCGGCCTGCCGTTGGTGATCCTGGCGGCTGACGGCTCCCAAATCAACCCCGACCGGCACAACCAGGTGGAGTTCGGGGTCATTAACACCGGGGCAGTGCGCTTTGCTGCCGGCGAAGTCCCTCAAGAAATTGTGGAAAGCAAGCTGCTTTTGGGCGATGACCTGCAGCTTGCAAGCGGCCCCATGACCGAAGAGTTTGTGGCTCTGCTGCGCGACCTTTACGAACGCACCCTGCTGGCAAAGCTGGCTGAAAAAGAAACCCTGCCCGTGGTAACCCTCACTGACGGGCAGCTTGAGTTATTCCGCCGGCCCGAGCAGTCCAGGGAATTTGACTCCCGCTTTGATGAATACCTGGAATCACTCCGCCGCTTGTGCCAGGTGCAGGCCGTGACGGCCGGTTACGTCGACCGGCCAAAAGGTGACCTGGTGGTGCGCCTGCTCGAGCTGACCATGGTCAGTGCCGCCGATCTACAAAAAGTCCACCAGCTGCGCCCGCTGCGCTGGGTTTTAGATGCTTTTCTTTTCGAGCGCATTCTGGGACCAGGCCAACGGTCCACCGTCTTTAGAATCCTTTCCAGTTCCAGCAGCAAATTTCCTCAGGACCTGGCCCTCCATTTTTTCTATATCAATGTCGGCGATGAACGC
>DAIQPZ010000204.1:0-4503 GCA_036787065.1 Anaerolineaceae bacterium | reverse complement strand
GGTATACGGTCCGCCGCTGCTGGGCCCACTGACCTTTGTCTTGATCGGTATCCTTGGGATTAGCGCGGCTTGGGCGGAAGTAGGGGGCGATACGGGGGTAGTACGCCTGGTTGGGGGCATGGTGGTTAGAATGCCGATGTCTAAAACCAGGGCATATTTCTTAATGACTGCGCTGTTCATCCTGGTCACGTTGATCAGCAGCGTTTTAGACCATGCCCAAACGGCTTTTAAAAATCCATGGCTATGGCTGCCCACCTTTACCGGTATCTTCGCG
The DNA here is from genome assembly GCA_036787065.1 of Anaerolineaceae bacterium. Classification (GTDB taxonomy): domain Bacteria; phylum Chloroflexota; class Anaerolineae; order Anaerolineales; family Anaerolineaceae; genus JAJYIW01. The sequence continues at coordinate 4,229 of DAIQPZ010000204.1, read as the reverse complement.
GTATTTGTTACAACCGCGATGGGCGCCTATGCGAAGTTAAACAAAAATGATTTGATCACCTACCTCGCCGCCATGGGTCTGATGGGCCTGGTCGGGATGACCGGCGCAATCCTGCATGTGGTCCATAACATTACCGGCCAGGGCAGCCTGATCGGCGAACGTTTTATCCACGGCGCGCCGCTTTTAGCCCCGCTCCTGTTTGCCAATATGGCTTTGCTTGGCTTGACCGTGCTGCTCGATCCCAAACCCCAAGGCGATCCGGCTTGAATCAGACCTTGCGAGTCTTCATGTCACCAATAATATCGAACGATTCCCCTTGACAGGCTGAGTAAACCCGGATAATATATGAATATATGCTCATATATTCAGGCAATATCTTATGAACGAAATTGAAATTTCATCCACACCCTTACACTGCGAGGACAACACGATTCACCCGACTCAGGTCCTCAATGCCAAGGATACCCTCATTGATGGGCTGACGGCCACCTACCTGGCAAGCACTTTCCAGGCTCTGTCTGATCCGACCCGGGTTAGGATTATATCGGCCCTGGAAAACCAGGAATTGTGTGTATGCGATCTTGCGACGCTGCTGGACATGTCACAAAGCGCTGTTTCACACCAACTTCGCTCGCTCAGGGATCTTCGCCTGGTCCGATCACACAGACAAGGCCGCGAAATAATCTACACCCTGGATGACGACCACATCCGTGAATTATACCGTTTAGCCCTCAACCACATCGAGCACCGTTATGCCAATGAGACGAGTAAAAATAGTAACCACGCAGCCCTGTAAAGTAAGTTGCCGGATTAGAGGTGTTTACACCTGCTTCTCAGGCAAAAACACCACTAATCCGGGACTTTTTAACGAGGCTCTGTGCACACCCAGGCCATCACCTCGCACAAGGCAGGATACCCCGGTATGATGGAAGAAAACATCGAAATTGCAATCCACAATTTACTCCCAGGTGTCAAATCTGAAAATGATGCATGCGTCAAACGGTTGGAGCACGAGCTACTAAGCAAACAAAAATTGCAAAGGGTTCATTTAGTCCAATCAAACGGAGAAAATCAACTTTGCCTGCACTACGACGCCCACACAATAGGCAGAAGGGATGTGGCGCATTTAGCCCAACGCGCCGGCTCGACGATCCGTGACCGCTACCGGCAACTATCCATCCCGGTCACCGGTATGGACTGTTCGGACTGCGCCACTGTCATCGAACATAGTCTCAACCGTATGGATGGCGTTTTGACCGCCAAAGTCGATTATGCAACACAAATCGTGTGGGTCGAATACGACCACTACCAGACCAATCGCCTGATTATCCGGCAGCGCATCCTCTCTCTGGGCTATTCTTTCCCCCTTAAAGGGTTCCTCGCCCGGATTGTTCAAAACCGTGAAATCATCATGAGCCTAGGCGCAGGCGCCTTTCTTTTAACGGGCTGGGCAGGCTCGACCTTGTTTGGCCTTCCCTATTGGGCAACGTTGATCTTATACGCTTGCGCCTACCTCAGTGGAGGCCTGGATGTCAGTGGGCATGCCCTGCGCGCCCTCCGAGAAAAGCACCTGGATATTGATTTCTTGATGATCCTGGCATCGATCGGCGCTGCCATCTCGGGGAATCCGGCCGAAGGCGCGCTCTTGATTTTCTTTTTTAGCCTGGGGCACGCCCTGGAAGAGCGAACCATGGAGAAGACTCGATCGGCGATCCGCGATCTCGCAACTTTGGCGCCCAAAACAGCCAACGTCAGGCGCAACGGATTGGAGTCCAACCTTCCCATCGAGGCGCTCCAAATCGGCGACACGGTCATCATCCGTCCAGGAGTGCGCGTCCCAGCGGATGGCGATATTGTCGCCGGGCAATCCTCCCTCGACCAATCCCCCATCACGGGTGAATCCATACCGGTCGATAAACTACCCGGCGACCGGGTTTTTGCGGGATCGATCAACCAGGAAGGATCGCTGGAAATCAAAGTTACCCGCCTGGCAATGGACAGCACCCTCTCCAGGATCATTAAACTGGTAGGAGAAGCTCAGTCTCAAAAAACCCGCACCCAACAGGTATTGGACCGATTCGAAACCTTCTATGTCCCCGGCATTTTAATACTGGCATGCCTGGTTCTGGGTGTTCCTATTTTTTTTGGGACGCCATGGCAGTCCAGCCTACGGCGCGCCATGGTTGTGCTGGTGGCGGCTTCACCCTGCGCCCTGGCCTTGGGAACGCCATCGGCTGTCGTCGCGGGGATTGCCCAGGCTGCCCGGCGGGGCGTGTTGATCAAAGGCGGGGGTTTTCTCGAAGCCATAGGACAGATTAAAGCCATCGCCTTTGATAAGACCGGAACCATCACCCATGGCAAGCCCGAGGTGACGGATGTGATCGCCTTCAAATCCGATTTGACAGAGGATGGGTTATTAGCGCTCGCCGCCGCGTTGGAAAACCGGTCAGCCCATCCGCTGGCCCAAGCAGTGGTTAAAGCCGCCCAGGCACGCAGCCTGGAACCGATACCTTTTCAGCCGGTCACCTCTTTGACCGGTTTGGGTCTGCGTGCGATCCTGGATGGCGCTAACGTGGTTGTGGGAAATATGAAGTTAATGATCGCTGAAGGGGTTGTCTTACCAGCGGATTCTGATCAATGGGTGAAGGAAATCACCGCTGAAGGTAAGACCTTGATAGCGGTTGGGATCGACGGGGTTTGCGCCGGGATGATCGCCCTCGCAGATACCCTTCGGCCCAATATTTCCCAATTAATAAATCAGTTAAACAACTTGGGAGTCGCCCACACCACCCTATTATCGGGGGATAACGAATGGGCGGCCAGCGCGGTTGCGAAAAAAGCTGGTTTTAATGGTTATTTCGCGGACCTCCTTCCAGAAGACAAGTCCGCCTGTTTAAAAAAGCTGGGAGATCAATTCGGCCCGGTCGCCATGGTGGGGGATGGCGTGAATGACGCGCCGGCGCTGGCGAATGCCGCGGTTGGCATCGCCATGGGCATCGGTGGGTCCGATGTGGCTCTCGAAACAGCCGATGTAGTCTTAATGAGCAATGACCTGACCCGCTTACCCTTCATGATCAGGCTGAGCCGGGCTACCCACGCCATCATCCTACAAAACCTGGTCATTGCCATTGGGGTTATCGCAGTGCTAAGCGCAGCAGCCCTCAGCGGTGTGATTGGCATTGGTTTAACCACTTTTATCCACGAAGGCTCCACCCTGCTGGTAGTCTTAAATGCACTGCGCCTGCTCAAACTGGAAGATACACCCCTCAAATAACCTAGCAGCATCCATTAAATCACCATTCCCCATCCAGAAATTCTGGATAGGGAACGGCTGGCTGGTAGGCTGTCCCCGGCGCTAGGCGGGTTTCTTGGCGGGCAACTTAGTCTTCTGTTGTTCTTTTTTCTTTTCGAGCTGCCCCTTTTTTTGCTTATCGGCCTTGTTTTTATCCTTCTTGCTACCTTTTTCTCCCATCGCATGTCTCCTTATTTGGTGTAATACCTGGCCAGGTTGGGGAGGCAGCCAGGCGCTGCCTCGCATAAAACTATTATAGCCGCAATTGCGCCGCAGTAGAATGATTTGGGTTTGTTTCAAATGAGTTGAGAGTTTTTTTGACTCATGATCAAAAATTAATATTCTAATGAAGCGGTATGCCTTCCGCTTTTTTCCCACCAAGCACTTCCACATTGACGATTGTGCGCGTTTGTCAACCTGGGATCCGTTCCGCTGGCGGTTTAGGATATGGCCGGTAATTCATTTCACTGATTCCCTGGATGTTGAGTTTGAGTCGTGATGATAGGTTAAATAAAAAAGGCTCTCCATTTTTGTAGAGGGGCTTTAGGGTATGAATGATGGCCAGTTTGGACTATTCCTTTTCTGATACTGTTGGCGAATTTGAAAAAAAAGGGATAGTCCTCATCAGGATTTTATCTCGAGGAGTGCCAAAGGTAAACCTCATCCCCGGCCTCTCTCCGAAACAGATAACGTTGGCGAATCGGACCGGGTGGCGTTTAAATAGCATGAATCGTTTTTAACTCGGCGGGAGACCTCACCCCCGGCCCCTCTCCGACAAGACGGAGAGGGGAGAAAGGCGACGCGGGGGATAACAAGGGAGTTTGATGGGATCCATCATTTAGACTCCTTTGAAGTCGCCAACGCCTGGTGGATGATGCTATTCGATATTGAAATTCGAAAGAAGGAACGAATAAAGCTTAGAGAAGACAACGGGAGG
>DAIQPZ010000010.1:30462-33447 GCA_036787065.1 Anaerolineaceae bacterium | reverse complement strand
CCCGCAATTACCTCAAATTCGGGGCTTTCTCTCATATGCCTGAGCAGTTACAAAAAATCTTCAAGCAGATTTTATGGGTCTTTGGGATTTGCCGTGGTAAATACCCAGAGAGCCGATTTTATCGTTGACATGTCTGGTAAACGATGTATTATATTATGTGATATAGCACATCATTATGGAGGAGCATATGAGCGGTCGATATTCGTTGAATTTACCTGTGGATTTAAAACGAGATGCTGAACAGGTGGCGAAACAACAGGGCATTTCTCTCAATCAATTGATTCTTTGGTCTTTGGCCGAAAAGGTTACTACGTTGAAAGGAAAACTGGACGACCCCAACTTTCCATCTATCGCATACAAATTAGATACCGAGAACCAGCTTGTGCCGATTATCCGAAGTAAGGGAATAAGAGTTCAGACAATTGTGATTGCCTTTCATCGTTGGAATGAATCAGTAGCCGAAATCGCAAAACAATACGATTTGCCACAATTGGCAGTGAAAGAGTCTCTGTCTTTTTACCTTGCCCACAAAACAGCAGTGGACTCACTTATCAACGATAACAATGCAGCAGAAGGTGAGCATGTCTAGTCCAAAACTTCATTTGGACATGGATTCTTCTCGACGCGATTTGTTCAAAGCATTATTAGCTAAAGGATATGACGTTACCAGAACGCCAAACAAAGATGTTCAGGAGGATGCGAGCGATGAATATCAACTTTTGTGGGCGACATCTCACCAACGGCTCTTGTTTACTTTCAATATCAAAGATTTTGTAAATTTGGCTAAGAAACACCCGTTTCATAGCGGGATTATTTTAGCAAATCAGAATTCAATCGCCATCGGTCAGTTAGTTTCTGCTCTTACTAAAATCATGGCAGAGACTACCGCCGAAAGTTGGGCAGGTCAGGTGCGTTGGATTCGAGATTGGAAATAGACCGCGGTTTATCGCGTTAGGACTACAGGCGCAATTTGTGACCGTTCGACGACTATCTGTAAGAAAATATTCGGGTGGCCTTATACAATACAGTGACGTTGCCTGTATAAAGACTATAATTGCGATCAGGTGTCCATTTAATGGCTCATGGGAATATCTGTGATGAAATACCTTTTCCTGCAGAGAGCCTGAAGAACCGTATGAAAGAAAACGCTCATTTGCACAAGTATGGAGGTTGACGATGATCATTGAAGCTGGAAAACCCGCACCAGATTTTGCGCTTATAGATGATACTGGCGCTTTACGTCGTTTGGCGGATTACCGTGGAAAGTCCGTTATCTTATATTTTTACCCGAAAGATGATACCCCCGGCTGCACCACCGAGGCCTGTAATTTTCGGGATGATTATTCTGCCTACAAATTAGCAAACGTTCAGATCTTAGGGGTCAGTCCAGATTCGGTCAGTTCACATCAGAAATTTAAAAGCAAATACACACTTCCTTTCCCTTTGTTAGCTGACGAGGGTCATGAAGTGTGTACTGCTTATGGCGTGTGGGGGCCGAAGAAAATGATGGGTCGCGAGTATGAAGGGGTTCTCCGCACCACGTTCTTAATTGATGCCAACGGGATCATCTCTAAAGTTTACGAGAATGTCAAGCCGTCAGAACATAGCACGGAGTTGTTAGCCGTCATTAAATAATTGGATCAGGCCAACAGATGGACCAGGATGGCCTTCTGAGCATGCATGCGGTTGTGGGCCTGCGGGAATAATTTTGAGTGTGGGCCATCAGCCACTTCATCGGTTATTTCGTGACCGCGATGAGCGGGCAAGCAGTGCAGAACGATGGTTTCGGGTTTCGCTTCCGCCACGAGCTGCGCGTTGACCTGGTAGGGTGGGAACGCCGCTTCACGCTTTTTGGTTTCGGCCTCCTGGCCCATACTGGTCCAGGTATCTGTGTAGATGACGTCGGCGTTCTTGACCGCCGCGTGTGGATCGCGCAGCAGGTTGATCTTGCTGCCGCTCTGCTCCGCAAACTTTTTGGCCAATTCAACCGCTGCCGGGTTGAGATCATACCCTTCGGGTGAAGCCAGGGTAAAACTGGCGCCAAGTTTGGCGCAGACATGCATCAGTGATACGGCCACATTGTTTCCATCCCCAATAAAGGTTACATTTAATCCCTTCATGGTTCCAAAGGTTTCCACGATGGTCAGTGCGTCTGCCATGGCCTGGCACGGATGGTTGTAGTCGCTCAATCCATTGATGACCGGCACGCTGGACCATTTCGCCAGCTCGACCACATGCGGGTGTTCGAACACGCGCGCCATGATGCCTTCGACGTATCCCGCCAGTACGCGAGAAACGTCGGCGATCGATTCGCGCTGGCCCAGCCCAATTTCACTGGGTGATAGATAGAGCGCGTCACCGCCCAGATGGCGCATGGCCATATCAAAGCTCACGCGCGTCCGCAGGCTGGGCTTTTGGAAAACCATCGCCAGCACTTTGCCCTTCAGCACGGGTTTGTTACCACCCTGGGCGTGTTCCTTTTTCAAGGAAATAGCCAGGTCCAATAATCCCTGAAGATCTCCGGGTGAATAATCAGCGATTGCGATAAAATCTTTTTTCATTCGGGACTCCTGATTGTTTTTTTAAAGGTTTTGAATATGAGATAGTTTTATAAAGCATCAAAATTAAAAAGCCCTCCGCTGGGAGGGCTTGATCACAAGTGACGGTGGATCTGACGGACACTTATGCGAGACGAAAAGCCTGACATCCCATCGGGTAGGGCTGACATCGGAATATTCGTCGTAAGCGGCTTTCGAGGTTCATTTCTTCTTTTCCACAGCCAGTTTCAAGTGAGCCTATACTATCCTAGAAATTTAGACCTGTCAACCCCCTGGCTAACACCCCCTGGCTCTTAAGAATTTATTGTGAGAATAAGCCGCATTTTGGGGTATGCGCACACGTACGCGTGCGCATACCCCAAAATGGGGTGATAACCCACGACAATTGCCATAAAGCCTTTTTTATGACAAGTTGTCTGACATTTGG
>DAIQPZ010000010.1:0-30362 GCA_036787065.1 Anaerolineaceae bacterium | reverse complement strand
ATTGTCAGACAATTGACTTTTTTGAAGTTTGTCATTAAACTAAGGGTGTTTATGACCTCAACCTTGTTGGTGCGAAATACGGCTCTTCTGGTGACAATGGATGACCAGCGGCGTGAGATCCCAGGGGGCGGTCTTTTTGCGCGCGATGGCTTTATTGAGCAGGTTGGACCCTCCGATCAATTACCTTCAACCGCCGATGTTATATACGACTTGCCTGGCGTCCTGGTGATGCCAGGGTTAATTAACACCCACCATCATTTTTATCAGACCTTGACGCGTGCCATACCGGCAGCCCAAAACGTCAACCTGTTTAATTGGTTGAAAACGCTCTACCCGATCTGGGCGCGCATGACTTCCCAAGACATTTTCATTTCCACACAGACAGCCCTGGCCGAATTGGCGCTTTCAGGCTGCACCACTGCTTCGGATCATCTGTATTTATTTCCCAACGGCTCTCGGCTAGACGACGAGATCGAAGCTGCGCGCGGAATTGGCTTACGACTGCATGCCTCACGCGGCTCGATGAGCCTGGGCGAGAGCCAGGGCGGGCTTCCACCGGATAGCCTGGTGGATAGAGAAGATTCTATCCTCGTAGATTGCCAGCGCTTAATTGAGGCTTATCACGATGGTAATCCAGGCGCCATGATCCAGATCGTGCTGGCCCCCTGTTCGCCATTTAGTGTGACAGGTGAGTTGATGCGCCAGAGCGCCTTGATGGCGCGCCAGTATGGCGTCCATCTGCATACTCATCTGGCTGAAACGCAAGATGAGGAAGAATTTTGTCTGCAAAGATTTGGCCACCGGCCAGTGGCTTACATGCAGTCGGTTGGTTGGGTGGGTCAGGACGTCTGGTTTGCCCATTCGGTGTACGCTAACTCTGAAGAAATAGGCGTTTATGCGCGCACCGGCTGCGGGGTGGCCCACTGTCCTTCCTCGAATATGCGCCTGGCTTCGGGGATTGCGCCTCTTATGCAATACATCCAGGCCGGGGTTAAAGTCGGGTTAGGTGTGGATGGCTCGGCCAGCAATGACAGCTCGCATATGCTGGCAGAAGCGCGCCAGGCGATGCTCCTCTCCCGTTTGAGCGCGGGGCTGCAAGGGGCCTCCTTATCACAGGATGGTGCGCCAACTTTGCTCACTGCGCGCCAGGCGATTGAGCTGGCCACACGGGGTGGGGCGTCTGTCCTTGGGCGAAAGGATATCGGTGCTTTGCAACCTGGGATGTGCGCTGATTTTATCGGATTTAACTTAAACCGCTTAGACTTTGCCGGCGCATTAGCCGATCCGGTCGCGGCGCTCATTTTTTGCGCCCCACAAAAAGTGGATCTCAACGTGGTGCATGGGAAACCGGTGGTCAAAGATGGCCACCTGGTGACTGTGGATTTACCTGACCTGGTTCAGAAGCATAACCGGGCATCTCTGCGGCTGATCAACGGGTAAATAAACTCTATGACCCCTAAACCATTCAGGTTGGATGACTCTCGCGTGATTCCGGTGGTTATATGAACGCAAATCACATTTCTCCATTTAAACGGCTGGCAACAGAACTGTCCAACATTATCGCTTCTACACCCGATGGCCAACGCCTTCCTTCTGAGCCTGATCTGGCGCGCCAGTTGAGGGTATCTCGCGCTACTTTGCGTGAGGCAATGCGCGCGTTTGAAGGTCAGGGGCTGTTACGCCGCAAACAGGGAATTGGCACTTTTGTGGTCGGGCATTCGGAAGTCATCGAGAGTGGGTTGGAGGTGCTGGAAAGTATTGAGACCCTGGCACAGCGCATCCATCTGCCTGTCACCATGGGTGCTCTCGCTGTCAGCCAGTCGTCGGCCGATGTTGAAGAGGCGGCCGCGCTCGGTATGGACTCTGGTTCGCCTCTGACCCAGGTAGCGCGCGTTTTATGGGTCGAAGCCCGTCCCGTGGCTTACCTGATTGACCGGCTGCCATTGGATGTGGTCACCCCAGAAGAGCTGCAGCACGGTTTTACCGGTTCGGTGCTGGATTTGTTATTGCAGCGGGGCTCACCCCCACTGTCTCAATCTCGTACCGAAATCCATGCAGTCGCTGCCACCGCGGAAATTGCACACCTGCTTGAGATCCAACGAGGTGATGTGCTGCTGTGTTTCACCGCCGATCTATATACCCAAAGTGGTCGTGTGATTGACCATTCTTTTAGTTATTTCTTACCTGGGTTCTTCCGCTTCCACGTGGTGCGGAGTGTCGGATCAACTCATACGGTCGCCTGGACCAATCAATAAATCCATATTGTTTCTTGTTAAGGAGATTGTATTATGCGTAGCTTTTTAGGTCGAGATATTCTTTCACTAAAAGATTTTGAGCGCGAAGAATTTCTCCGCGTATTTCAGGTTGCTGAAGAATTAGAGCCGATCGCTCGCGACCGGCGCAATTCTGACATCCTGGCCAATAAAACGATGGTGACTGCTTTTTACCAACCCAGCACGCGCACTCGCCTGGCGCACGAAGCTGCCATGCACCGCCTGGGTGGCCATGTAACCGGTTTTTCGGATGCCAAAATGACGCGCGCCGGTGACTGGTATCAGGAATCGATTAAAGATACGGTCAAAATGCTCGAGTACTATGGTGACGTGATTGTGATGCGCCATTTCCAGCAGGGCGCGCCGGCCGAAGCGGCTCGTTGGGCGAGCGTGCCGGTGATCAACGCCGGTGATGGTTGGGGCGAACACCCCACTCAGGTCCTCACTGACCTGTATACCGTCCTGCAAGAGAAAGGCACCATCGATGGTCTGACATTCCTGTGCATTGGCGATATGCGCATGCGCACCATGCATTCTATCTCTTACGGTTTGACCCAGTTTGACACCGAAGTCATTTATGTTGCACCGCCTGAAATGTCGCTGACGGACGAATTCAAAGCCGAATTGAAGAGTTACAACCTGCGCTTCACCGAAGCGGAGCACGTCGCCCAGGTGATCGGTAAGGCCGATGTGATTTACATGGAACCCGTCATCCAACCGGATTACACCAAGGCCCGCCAGGAAGCTTCGAGTGATAAGGGTCTGACCCCCGATAATTACAAAGTGACTCGCGAACTGTTGGCCACCAAAGCTAAATCGGACGCGATCATCCTGCATTCGCTGCCTCGCATGGATGAATTGCCCGAGGATGTGGACAAGACCCGCCATTCACGCTACTGGCAAGAGGCTTTCAACGGTGTGGTCGTGCGCATGGCCCTGTTAGCCCTGGTTTTAGGCGCGATGGAATAGGAGGATACGATGCAAACATTCCTGCATGGGCGTGATTTAATTGGTGACCTGGATTTTAGCAAGGAAGAAGTCGAAACCGTCCTGGAGGTCGCCTTTGATATGAAGCGCAAGCGAGCTTTGAATGAGTCCCACGCTTACTTGCGCGATAAAGTTCTGGCGATGCTGTTCTTCTTCAGCAGCACGCGCACCCGCGGTTCATTCGAAGCCGGCATGGCTCAGTTGGGCGGTCACGCTGCGTTTATTGAGTCGCGTACCACCCAGATTTCCCATGGCGATACTGCCAAAGAAATTGGCGAGATTTTTGGTCGCTATTTTGATGGCATCGCTATCCGTCATGTGGATTGGGGTATTGGCAACCAGTATTTAAACGAAGTTGCGAAGGCTTCGCGTTCCCCAATCCTAAACATGCAGTGTGACGTTTATCATCCTTTCCAGTGCCTGGCCGATCTGATGACCATCATGGAGAAAAAAGGCCGGGATCTGCGCCGGAAAAAGATCGTCGTTTCCTGGGCTTACGCTGCTTCTTACCAGAAGCCCATGTCCGTTCCCCAGAGCTTGATCTTGCAAATGCCGCGTTTTGGCATGGATGTGGTCCTGTCTCACCCGCCGGAATTCCGCTTGATGCCAGATATTATGGACCAGGCAAAAGAACAGGCGCGTAAGTATGGAACGTCCTTTGAAGTGGTAGACGATATGGAAGAAGGCTTCAAGGATGCGGACGTCGTTTACGCAAAATCATGGGGCGCAATGGTCCATACGCCTGATCCTGAAGAGGGCGCCAAAATTATTAAAAAATATTCGTCCTGGATCACGGATGAACGAAAAATGGCCCTGGCAAAATCGGATGCCATTTATATGCACCCGCTTCCGGCTGACCGGAACATCGAAGTCACCGACAGCGTGATGGATGGGCCGCATTCGGTCGTTTATGATGAAGCTGAAAACCGTTTGCACACTCAAAAGGCCGTGATGGCTTTAACGATGAGCTAATTGGAACCGCTGGAGCCACCTGGACAAGTCGAAAAGGACCCTGGGCGGCTCCACGTTATTGCGTAATAAAGATTGGAAGTAAATAAGGCCGCTCGCACTGGCGTGCAGATAATGATCAAGAATGTTATTGCGAGCGAGGCTTTGCGAACGAAGCAATCTGGAAATCGCTGATGAGATTGCAGCAATCAGATTGCTTCGCCGTCCCAAAGCGGACGGCTCGCAATGACATTCTTATCAAAAAAGGGATCAGGATATGGAAAAAAAAGGTGTTGCAGTTGTTGCGGTAGGTGGAAATTCCTTGATTAAGGATGAGACTCATAAGACCATTCCGGATCAGATTGCAGCAGCCATGGAATCAATGCATCATATCGCGGATATGATCGAACGGGGATGGGATGTCGTAGTTACCCATGGCAACGGTCCGCAAGTCGGTTTTATATTACGTCGTTCAGAACTATCTCGTCACGAGCTGCATGAAGTTTCATTAGATTTCTGCGGCGCCGATAGCCAGGGAGCCATCGGTTATATGTTCCAGCAAGCGCTCTATAATGAGTTTCTAAACCGAAAAATGGATAAGAAATGCGCCTCCATCGTCACCCAAACGGTGGTTGACCGGAATGACATGGCTTTCCAAAACCCGTCTAAACCCATTGGATCTTTCATGGAAGAGAAACTGGCGAAGGAACGGGCGTCAAAAGAAGGGTGGACGGTGGTAGAAGACGCCGGTCGGGGCTGGCGGCGGGTGGTAGCCTCACCCATTCCTCAAAAGATCGTTGAAGCCGATGCGATTAAGTCGTTAATTAATGCCGGATTTGTGGTGGTCGGCGTGGGCGGAGGCGGTATCCCGGTCATTGAAGATGAGAATGGCAAGCTGATCGGGGTTGAAGCCGTGATCGATAAGGACTTTGGCTCATCTTTGTTGGCCACCATGATTAATGCGGATCTGTTTATCATTTCAACGGCAGTTGAAAAAGTGGCGATAAACTTTAATAAACCGGGCCAAAAATGGCTTGACCGGATGAACGTGGAAGAAGCAAAGGCCTATATCTCAGAAGGTCATTTTGCGAAAGGGAGCATGCTGCCCAAAATCCAGGCAATCCTCCGTTTCCTTGAGCGCGGCGGCAAACAGGCTTTGATTACCGACCCGAAAAATATCAGCCGTGCATTGGCCGGTGAAACGGGTACCTGGATTGTGCCTTAACCTTTCATTTGAGGTTTATTTGGAATTTACTCGGTGAAACCCTGCTTTTGGGGTATGCGTATGCAGACGCATACCCCAAATGGAGCATATTCTATGGAAAATCCTGAAGAACCTCATTTTTCATAAATGAATCGGATTGATTTAAGGTAAAATAACACCGATCACATATTTTATACAATGCTTTAGGATCCCTGCAACGGAACAACCAGTAAGAGGTGGGCGGATATCACTGGGAAAGTTGCCATATTCTTAGCAGCCTTTTTACCGATTGGAAGGAGGTGACAGATCGCCCAATCCCTTATTCGTGTGTTTAATATGGTGTTCTAATCTAGATAGTATTTCGGAGGAGTAGAAATGAAAACTAGTTTGAGTTGGCGTAGTCTCTCCCTGGTGCTGATTGTAGTAATGATTCTCACCGCATGCACCTCAACCGCAACCACCCCTGCCCCCGTAGGCACGAGCGCCCCCGCTACCGCCGCAACGGCAACGACCGCTCCTGCTGTTGCCGCAACTGCCACGACTGCACCCGCCGCTGCGAATTACCAGATCCCCGATATTGTACAAGGTAAATTCAATGTAGCCTTTGTGCTCTTAGGGCCGCATGATGACGGTGGTTGGTCCCAAGCCCATTTTGACGGCTTGACCTATCTTGGTCAAAATGTCCAAAACGTGCACGTTGCATATATTGAAAACGTGGTGGACAATGCAGATTCAGAACAGGTTTTCCGCAGCCTGGCCCGCAAGGGATTCAATGTCATCTTCGGCACTTCATTTGGTTACATGGACCCGATGAACAACGTCGCCACTGATTTCCCCGACATCACTTTTATCCACATCAGTGGTTATAAGGCTAACGGCACGAATTATGGCAACCTGTTTGGCGCCATGGAAGATATGAAATACCTGGCCGGTATGGTCGCTGGCGCTCGGGCAAAGAAAGATGGCAATCCTAAATTAGGCTACATCGCCACCTTCCCAATCCCAGAAGAATTACGCCTTGGCAACGCTTTTGCCCTGGGCATGCGCAAGACCTGCACGGACTGCACCCTGGATGTCCGCTGGATTAACACCTGGCACGACCCGGTACAGGAGAAACAGGCCGCAGCTTCTTTGTTTGATGCTGGCGCGCAGGTTGTTTTCACCGGCGCAGACACCCCGGCTCCCGCGGATGTTGCCCAAGAAAAGGGCAAATGGGGCCTGACCTATGACTGGCAAGGATCCTGCAAAGTTGAACGCTGCTTGACCACCATCTATTGGAATTGGGGTCCGATCTACGCAAAGGTCATCAAGGGTGTCATGGATAAGTCCTACAAAGTGGGCTTTGATTATTTTGACGCCGATTCAGGCAGCCTTGGCCTGTATGGTTTCATGGAAGGCCAAACCCTGACCAAGGGTGAGTCCGATCTACCCCCTGAAGTGATCACGATGGTCAAAGATACTTTAGCCAAGATGCTGGCCGGAACGTTCAATCGCTTCGATGTCTTCTCTGGCCCCATCAAGGACAATACGGGTAAGGAAATAATCCCGGCCGGCCAGAAATTCCAACAGGCTGACCTGGATCAATTCCCTCCGGGCGCCAAAGGCCTGGAATGCAAGTACTGCATGCACTGGTGGGCTGAAGGAATCACTGCTGAGCTGCCCAAATAAAAATAACCCTTTGAAGATTTAATAAACAATCCCCCCTCTTCTTATTCGAACGAAGAGGGGGGATCAAATATTATCCGTAGATTTTACAACGCGTTTCTTTACGAGAAGACATGAACTTATCCACAGAAAAAAGTGATCCACCCATTGTGGTGAGCATGAAGGGAATTGTTAAACGCTTTCCAGGGGTAGTGGCGAACGATCATGTCGATTTTAGTTTAACCCAGGGCAGCATTCACGCCCTCCTGGGAGAGAATGGCGCGGGTAAGAGCACGCTGATGAATATCCTGGCGGGTTTATACCGGCCAGATGCGGGTACGATCCTGGTGAACGGCAGCCCGGTGGATTTTCATTCACCCCGCCAGGCGATTAATGCCGGGATCGGTATGGTCCACCAACATTTTATGCTGGTGCCTTCCCAAACTGTGACAGAAAATATCTTGCTGGGCCTCGATAAACCGAAATTCAGAATGCGTTTAACGGAATATGACCAGAAGGTATCCGATTTAGGTATGCAATTTGGGTTAGACGTCGATCCCAAAGCGAAAGTCTGGCAGCTATCGGTTGGCGAGCAGCAGCGGGTCGAATTATTGAAAATGATCTATCGCGGGGCAAACATCCTTATTATGGATGAGCCTACCGCAGTTTTGGCGCCGGTCGAGGTTGCGAGCTTGTTCAAAACCCTGAGGGCGATGGTAGCAAATGGAAAATCCATTGTCTTTATCAGCCACAAACTGCATGAAATTATGGAAATTGCCGACCAGGTGACGGTGTTAAGGAGAGGAAAAGTAACCGCTTCTGGCATTGAACCAGCCAATGTCACCCTGGCCGATCTGGCGCGATTAATGGTAGGGCGGGAAGTGTTGTTTACCGTGACAAAAAATGAAGTCAAAGCCGGACAGGTGGTTTTGTCAGTCAAAGATTTACAGGCTGAAAATGATAAGGGTTTGAAGGCTTTACGCGGGGTCAATCTTCAGGTCAAGGCAGGTGAAATCGTTGGGCTGGCAGGCGTGGCCGGAAATGGCCAGCGCGAGCTTGCCGATGTGCTTACCGGGTTACGGCGCAGTACGGGGGGACAAATTATCGTCCAGGACGAAGACATGACCAATCAGCCTACCTGGCTTGGTATCCGTTTGGGCGTGTCGCATATTCCCGAGGACCGCACCCATGTGGGTACTGCCCCTAATTTGAACATCACGGATAACGTGATTATGAAAAAATACAACCGGTCACCGATTGGCAAAGGCTGGTTATTGGATGCCAAAGCTGCTGAGCAATATGCCACGCAGTTGAAGCTGGCTTACGATATTATCGCCCCATCCATCAATACACCCGTCCGTTTGTTGTCAGGTGGCAACCTGCAGCGGGTGATCCTGGCCCGTGAAATTTCTTCGCAGCCGACCTTGATGATTGCCATGCAGCCAACGCGCGGCCTGGATGTTGGCGCTATTGAGGGTGTTCACCGGTTGTTATTGGCCCAGCGCGAGGCTGGCGCCGCGATATTATTAGTGTCTGAAGAATTGGAAGAACTGCTCACCTTGAGCGACCGGATTTATGTGATGTATGAAGGCCAGATTATGGGTGAAGTCACCGATGGGGATATCGAAGAAATCGGTCAGATGATGACAGGTTCGCGCCTTGAGCAAATTCAAGCGCCAGGTGCGAAATAATATGACTGAAACTAGCACCACGTCTTCTTCGGGAAAGAAAAACCGTTTTCCGTTCAGTGTGAGATTTGAACCCCGTTTGGCTGATAACCCCTGGTGGTTGTCTCCTTTATTATCACTTGGCGCGGTTCTTGTGGCTTTGATTATCGGTGCGATTATCCTGGTGATGGTGGGCAGCGATCCCTGGAAAACGTATGCGCACATTGCCGATGCGTCATTTGGCAGCCTGGGTGTTTTTTCGGATACCTTGGTGATGGCGACCCCGTTGATCCTGGTCGGCCTGGCCTGTGCCCTGGCCTTTCGCATGCGCCTGTGGAATATTGGCGCGGAAGGCCAACTGTTTATTGGCGCGTTTGGCGCAAGCGCGGTAGTCCTCATTCCCCTGCTGCCAGATAAGGCGCCCGCCTGGTTATTTATCATTACCATGGTCGGTGCGGGTATGCTGTGCGGAGCGATCTGGGGTTTGATCCCTGGCATTCTTAAGGCTTTTTTTAATGTCAATGAAGTCATTTCCACCCTGATGTTGAATTATATTGCCATCTCGTGGAATAATTTTTTCATCTTTGCCGTCTGGACGGAAGGTGGTTTTCAACAATCACGCCAGTTTCCCAGAAATGCCTGGCTGCCTCGCTTGAGCGATTTGGGAAGCCAGTTCCCCATATTTCGCGGGCTCACTACCCACCTGGGTCTGGTGTTTGGGGTGATCGCGGCCATCATTATCTGGCTGATCCTTTACCGAAGCAAATGGGGTTATGAAATTCGTCTGATTGGGGATAACCCGGAAGCTGCCCGGTATGCCGGGATCAGCATCCGCCGGAATACAGTCCTGGTAATGTTACTTTCAGGCGCGCTGGCGGGTCTGGCGGGTATGTCACAAATTAGTGGTGTGGTTCACCGGCTGCAAGGCTCCATCTCATCCGGTTATGGCTTTACCGGGATCATTATCGCCTGGCTGTCAAAACTGAATCCATTAGTAGTCATCCTGGTATCGGTGTTATTTGGCGCCCTGACTCTCGCCGGTCGTGAGATCCAACCCTCCGGTGTGCCAAAACTGATCCAGGGGATCATCCTCGTATGCTTGATTTCCAGTGATTACCTGTTACGTTATCGCGTGCGCATTGTGCGCCAGGCAGAGGAGTTGTAATCATGGATTTAGTGGTCGTTTTACAAGCGGGTGTCGCGTTTGGGACCGTCCTATTATTCGCTACACTTGGGGAAATATTTGCTGAGCGGTCGGGTGTGATGAACCTGGGCGTGGAAGGGATGATGCTGCTGGGGGCAATGACTTCCTTCAGTGTCGCCATTAAGACTCACAGTCCCTGGCTGGGGTTACTGGCGGGCATGCTGGCTGGCGGTCTGGTCAGCCAGGTGCATGCCTTTATTACCATTACCCTTCAGGCTGATCAGGTGGTGAGCGGTTTGTCGTTAACTTTTCTGGCAACCGGGATCAGCCTGGTGTTTGGCGAAGGCCTGAGCAAAGCCGGTGCAATTTCCTTGTTGCCCGCTTTCTCCATTCCGCTGCTCAATAAAATCCCCATCCTTGGCGCCATTTTCTTTGAGAAACAAAACATCCTGGTCTATTTTGGCTACCTGCTTTTCCCATTGTGCTGGTATTTCATCAACCGCACGCGTCCAGGGCTGCACTTGCGCGCCATTGGCGAATATCCGGCGGCCGCGGATGCCCTGGGGATCAATGTCTTCCTTATGCGTTATATTTACGTGTTTGTGGGAGGGATGATGGCCGGCTTATCTGGCGCGAGTTTAAGCCTGGCAATATCCCCCGGATGGTTCAGCGATCAGACCACTGCCGGACAGGGATGGATCGCAGTGGGGTTGGTGATCTTTGCTCAATGGGATCCCTTACGGGCTGCCTTTGGCTCCTATGCCTTTGGGGCTTTACGCCGTCTGATCCTGGATATCCAGGGTCCGACCACGTTATTGGGTTTGGCCAATCCGTTTTATTACAACCCGTATTTTGGCTTTTTCCTACAGATGCTGCCCTATGCTTTTACCATTATCGTTCTGGTGATCGGTTCTCGTGAGGCTGTGCGTAAACGGCTTGGAACGCCAGCCGCATTGGGATTACCTTACATCCGCGGTGAACGTGGTTAATTAGTGGTAATTTTACTTAATAGCAAAAAGTTATTTTGGAAAAGAGGATTATGGTGCAACCCAAGTTCGATCATTATGTTTGCTCACTGTGCGGCGCGACTTATGCCCCAGGAGAGGTGACATACAACTGTCCCAAAGATGGCGGTAACCTGGATATTATCCTGGATTATGCCAGGATCAAGCGGCACAAGTCGATTAAAGACATCATATCCAGTTCTGAGCCATCACTCTGGCGCTACCTGGCCATTTTGCCGGTTAGCGACCCAGGGGGGATGGGCACACCGATCCATCTGGCAGGATGGACCCCTCTTTATTCATTTCAACGTCTGACCGACCGGCTGGGTCTTAAGGAATTATGGATCAAAGACGAAGGACGCAACCCGACCGCTTCTTTTAAAGACAGGGCCAGTGCGGTGGTGGTGGCTCGGGCGCAGGAAATTAAAGCCGATATTGTCGTCACCGCCTCAACGGGTAACGCGGGGGCGGCCCTGGCTGGTATGTCTGCCGCGCTTGGCCAGCCCGCCATAATTTTTGCGCCAAAGACAGCGCCCCAGGCTAAGGTAGCCCAGCTTCTGGTGTATGGCGCGCAGGTGATCCTGGTGGATGGGAATTATGACCAGGCTTTTGACCTCGCCATCGAGGCGTCTCATGAATTTGGCTGGTACTGCCGGAACACCGGCTATAATCCGTTTACCGCTGAGGGGAAAAAGACGGCGGCTTTTGAAATTTGGGAAAGTGTCCTATTGCCCAGACCTGATCTGAAACGCCCACTGGTGGTTTTTATCCCGGTTGGGGATGGGAATATCATTTCTGGGATTCATAAGGGGTTTAAAGACTTGCAGGCGTTAGGCTGGTTGGACCAGATGCCGCGGTTATTTGGGGTCCAGGCGGAGGGATCCGCCGCCATCGCAAATGCGTTCCTGGCGGGCAGTGAGACCATCCAACCGGTATCCTCTCAGACTATCGCAGATAGCATTTCCGTCGACCTGCCGAGGGATGGGGTCAGGGCTGTGCGCGCTGCCAGCCAGACGGATGGGACCTATCTAAAAGTTAAAGATGAAGATATTCTAAAAGCGATTGCAGAATTGGGCCCTTATGGATTATTTGCCGAACCAGCGGGCGCCACAGCTTATGCCGGTTTACGCCAGGCATTAGAACGCGGACTGATCCACGCGGAAGATCCCGTGTTGGTGTTAAACACCGGTAGTGGTCTTAAAGATGTGCGGGCTGCCATGCAGGCTGTTCAACCGGCGCCGATCATTGAGCCGACCCTGCCTGCGCTCAAAAAGCATCTCAAGCTATAAGTTGTTATATTTTTGTAACTGCTTAGGCTTGAGTGAAAAAGACCCGAATTTGAGGTACTTGCGGATGCTTCGCACCCGCAAGTACCTCAAATTCGGGAACTTTCACCCCAACGCTAAGTACTTATGTTATTTTTTTTCGAACAAATGGACTAGGAAGAAATGAAGCCAACTTTCACTGTGATTGCACCTATCTTCAATGAATCTGAATGTTTACCCGAGTTATACCGACGCATCAAGATGATCTTTGAAAAAACGGGCGACGAATGGGAATTTATCCTGGTTGATGATGGTTCACAGGATGGCTCGACCGATATCATCCGTGAAATGGCCCAGGAGGACAGCCACGTCCGGCCGGTAATTTTTGCGCGTAATTTTGGCCACCAGATCGCGGTTACGGCTGGGATGGATTACAGTCGGGGTGATGCGGTGATCGTGATCGACGCCGACTTGCAGGATCCGCCCGAAGTGATTCTAGAATTAATCGCCAAATGGCGAGAAGGTTACCAGGTGGTTTACGCGGTGCGCATAGAACGAGAAGGCGAAACTTGGTTCAAGAAGATGACAGCATCCTTGTTCTATCGGACGATCTACCGGATCACAGAAGTTAAGATCCCTATGGATAGTGGCGACTTTCGCCTGTTGGACCGCCGGGTTGTGAAGGTGATGAACAGCATGCGCGAAAGACACCGCTTCTTACGCGGGATGTCGTCTTGGGCAGGTTTTCGCCAGATCGGTGTTCCCTATCGCCGGGTCGCGCGTTTTGCCGGGTCAACCAAATATCCGCTGCGGAAAATGCTGCACTTGGCTGAAAATGCCGTTACCGGTTTTTCGTATTTTCCATTGCAGGTAGCGTCTTATGTTGGTTTTATATCGGCGGTGATCAGCATTATCTTGATCCCGATCATTATATTTCTGCGCCTTTTTACCCTTCATCAAGAATTGGCAGGCCAGGCGACGACATTGGTGGCAGTGATGTTGTTTTCCGGTGTGCAGTTGATCTGTTTGGGCATCATGGGCGAATATATTGGCAGAATTTATGATGAGGTGAAAGGCCGCCCGTTATACACCGTCAGCCAGGATCCTGCTGATTTCGAGCATGAAAACCCGGCAGCATAATTTCCCCAATCCTGGGCATGAGATTTTAATTGTCTTTACCGGGACTATTATTTGGTTCTTCGGGATTTGCCGTGGAATGGAATTTACCACGGAAATTCCCGATGAGCCTATTATCTTTAGAGGAGTAAAAAATGGCAAAAATCGACCTGACGATTGAAAAAGATCGATTGGAACGTACCTTAAAGCGTGTGCGAGAACGAAACATTATTATCCCAACTTTTGCGCAGATGAAGAATCCGGCTTTGATCCCAGATGGGATTAAAAAGGACCTGCGCGGCATTGGGTTGTGGGATGTATCACCAAGGAATTTGTTCCGGATTAACTGGCATAATGAACCCATGGCGTCCGGTGGAAGTTTTGGCGGTGTGAATTATTTTGAATTTCCTAAAAGCCTGACTGGTGTGGATGCGCGCATTATCGCGTTGGTGGGCAAGTGGTTTCCAACTGGGGCGCACAAAGTGGGCGCAGCTTTTGGCTGCCTGGCGCCGCGCCTTGTGACGGGCCAGTTCGACCCCACCACACAGAAATCGGTCTGGCCCTCTACCGGTAATTTTTGCCGGGGTGGCGCTTACGATTCGGCTTTGCTGGCGTGCAATTCCATCGCGATTTTGCCGAAAGGCATGAGCCGGGAACGCTTCGATTGGCTGGCCAAAATTGCCGGAGAAGTGATCGCTACACCAGGCAGCGAGTCGAACGTTAAAGAGATCTTTGACAAATGCTGGGAACTGAGAAAATCTGGCCAGGACCTGATGATCTTTAATCAATTTGAAGAATTGGGCAATTATCTGTGGCATTACGAGATCACCGGTCATGCGATGGAAGAGGTATTAAAGGCCGTTATGGGTCCCAAGGACCAGTATCGCGGCTTAACTTCGGCGACTGGTTCAGCCGGAACCATAGCCAGTGGCGATTACATGAAACAGCTCTTCCCCAGCAGCAAAATTATTGCATCTGAAGCCTTGCAGTGCCCCACCTTGCTCGAAAATGGCTTTGGCGCGCACCGCATCGAGGGTATTGGTGATAAGCATGTGCCGTGGATCCACAATTCGAAGAACACCGATTTTGTAGCTGCCATCGACGATCAGGCGGTGGTCAACCTGTCGCGCTTGTTCAATGAGACCGAAGGGCGGAAATACCTGGTGAGCAAGGGCGTACCCGAGGCCGTGGTAAACCGCCTGGATCTGTTGGGCTTCTCTGGAATATCCAACGTCCTTTCCGCGGTTAAATTTGCTAAATATAACGAACTGGGCGAGAACGACGTCGTCCTGACCGTTCTGACCGATTCGATGGAATTATATGGCAGCCGCTTGAAAGAAATGCGCCAGGAATTCGGTGAATATACCGCTATGGATGCCGCCGCGGATGACGCGCGTTATTTGAAGGGCCAGTCTACGGAATATCTGCTTGAGCTCACTTATCCGGAACGCCGGCGGATTCATAACCTCAAGTATTTCACCTGGGTCGAACAGCAAGGCCGGACCTATGACGAATTGATGGCACAGTGGTACCAACCGGATTATTGGACTGAAGTCCAGAAGCAGGTTGTTGAAATCGATGACCTGATCATCGCTTTCAACAAGAAAGCTGGCTTAAACTAGCCTTTTTACGGGTTAGTTTGTCATGGAATTTGGTCTTTGACGATATTGTTCTTATAATAGAGATGATCATGCTAACCGTTTCAGGTCAGCGATGTTAATCAACTCGTCAGGAACAGTCGGAGAAGACCAGGCTCCATGGACTTTTAAAAAATGGCTATTTATCCTCAAGTCTCTGCGTTGGTTTTGGTGGCGATTATGCCAGCGCCGCGCGACCTGGAGGTCGCACGGGTGTTGGGTTGGTATCGCATTCCCTTGCGTTTTGCTCCAAAAGTTATCGAAGTCGATTATCTGGCTTTTTACCAGACGTCTGCTTTTGGTGAGGCCGGCCGGTGGAAGATCGACTACATTGCTGACCTGCGCGGACACGAGTTGACCACCCGCCAGGCGTTATTTAAAGATGAGCCCGATCACCCACGCGCGCATGAAGAATATTACAAGCTTCAGGTTGGGCCGCTGCTGCGCCTTCCCCGACCCATCCTGGCGGAACACTGGCGGCGGATCACATTTCTCTATACGACCGGCGAATATTTGGCGCGAGCTCACACCGTCAATGACCTCGTGGTCCATTCGGATGAGCGGGAAGTGTTGTGGCGATCCCTGCGCGAAAGAGCGCTGGCCTCTGGCCGTTACCAGACGATTGAACTCCCTGAAATGGCGATCGACCCACTCTTATTGGAATTTTTAGGTGGTTTGAGAGCAATACCTGGTAAGGATTAACCCCCATGGCTTTCTTGATTAAACACGGTACGTTGATTACTGCTTCTGATACCTTTCTGGCTGATATTTTGGTTGAAGGAGAAATAATTTCTCAGATCGGTCAGGATTTATATTACCCTGGCGCTGAAATTGTCGATGCGACCGGAAAATTGGTCCTGCCTGGCGGTGTAGACGTCCATACCCATCTTGAACTGCCGATGGCTGGGACAGTCTCATCGGACGATCATTATACCGGCCATAAAGCGGCAGCCTTTGGTGGCACGACGACTGTGTTAGATTTCGTGGCACAGGACCCGGGCAGCCTGGCTGAAAATATCGAGCGGTGGCATGTTAAAGCAGATCATAAGGCTGCGGTTGATTTTGGCTTTCATATGAATATCACCCGCTTTGATGAAAAGGTGGCGTCCGAGATCCCTGGGCTGATCGATGTGGGTATCAGCAGCGTTAAAGTTTTCTCGGCCTATAATGGCCGGCTGCGCCTTCAGGATGGTGAAATATTTCAGGTCATGCGCATCGCCAGCGCCAACCATATCTTGACCATGCTGCACGCAGAGAATGGGGATGTGATCGATTTGTTGATCGCCGAAGCCCTGGAGCAAGGACATCTCACCCCGGAATGGCACGCGCGCACCCGCCCGGCCTGGGGCGCAGTTGAGGCTGTTTTGCGCGGGTCAGCCCTGGCAGCCCAGGCCAATTCGCCTCTTTATATCGTGCACATGAATACCGCCGGGGAAGTCGATCAGCTGAATTATGCCCGCCGGCATGGGCTGCCTATCCTGGGAGAAACCTGCCCACAGTATTTATTCTTTACCCAGGATGAATTGCTCCGTCCGGATGGCGCCAAGTTCGTATGCTCGCCACCGGTGCGGACGGCTGTGGATAACCAGCGTTTGTGGACCGGGCTTGAGGATGGGACCATCCATGTCCTGGCGACAGATCACTGCCCATTTTTCTTCAACGGTCAGGTACCCATCCTTTATGATGGTAAACCGGTGGCCATCCCTGGGAAGGAACTGGGCGCGGCCGATTTCACTAAAATACCCAACGGTCTACCGGGTGTAGGCGACCGTATGCCCGTCTTATGGACTTATGGCGTCCGCGCCGGCCACATCACCCCCAACCAGTTTGTCGCGTTGAATGCCACCAACCCAGCTAAAATTTTTGGTTTGTATCCGCGGAAAGGCGCCCTCTTGCCTGGCTCAGACGCCGATATTGCCATCTGGGATCCAGATTATCAATTGACTTATGGTACGGCTTATGCCCGGCATCGCACGGATTACAATTTGTATGAGGGTTGGAAATTAACCGGTTACCCGGTCAAAGTATTCTTACGCGGCCAGCTTATTGTGGATGGGACTACCTGGTCAGGTAAACCCGGGGCGGGGAAATTTATCCATAGAAAACCGTTTGATGCCTATCATTAACCCCTTCTGTTGCCCCTGATGCAGGAAGAATCTGCCAGTAGGGGAGGATAATTCCGCGTGTTAATTCTGATACCTCTCTTTTTTCTTTCGTCCGCGGCTGTGACCATTCTCTTACTCCAATGGTTTAGGCCGAACTTTGGATTTTACTGGTTTTTAGCCTCGGTGGCTGCTTTTCTGGCCTGGCTCAGTATGATCCTTCTGCGCTTGCGCCTGCCAATTACCTTGATGTTGGTGGAATGGAAACCGCAAGATTTATTTAATGCATCACCGGCTTTGCTATTAGACCGTTTTTCCTGGCCATATGGCCTCGCCTTAATCACCCTCACGTTTGCAGCTATCCTTACCGCCTCTGCTCGCGCGCAATATGATTCCAATCCTTATACCTGGGCGGGCAGCCTGGCCGTATCGGCATTGGGTTTGGTCGCGATTTTAGCGGGCAATCCTCTGACCTTGATGATGGCGTGGGTTGCAGTCGATCTGGTGGAGTTCGTAATTTTACAAGGCAGTGCGCTGCAAGGCAGCGTGCCGGATCAACGCGCTGCCGAGCGTATCATCCTGGCCTATTCGGCGCGGACGGTAGGCGTATTGTTATTCTTTCTCGCCATCGTTTTAGGTGGGGCTGACTCAAGCGCTTTTTCGTTCAAGCATATCTCGATCCAAACCGGATTATTAATATTTTTGGGTTGTGGCTTGCGCCTGGGGGTTTTACCCATGCACCTGCCTTTTTTCCATGAGCCGCGTTTAAGGCAAGGATTGGGAACTATATTACGCCTGGTTCCAGTCGTATCCACGCTTGTACCCCTGGCGCGCTTACCAGGAAATATTATTCCAGATACCTGGTCCCCCTGGCTCCTGGCGTTGGTTTCATTAACCGCCTTATATAGTGGCGCTATGTGGCTGACCGCGGACGACGAGCTGAACGGGCGACCGTATTGGATGCTTGGTTGGGCGGCCCTGGCCTTTACCTGTGTCATCCGTGGATCGCCCATTGCCAGCGTCGCATGGGGAATCGTGCTCCTCCTTCAGGGTGGTTTTTTGTTCTTATACTCAGCAAGGGAGAAGGTTCTTGGATTCTTGCCTGCCCTGGGTGTTTTGGGAATGATCGGCTTACCCTTCACGCCAGCCGCCAGCGGTTGGGCGGGCCTTTTTGAGCCAGGGTTTAATTTTTTTTCAGTCCTGGTGTATGTTGCCCAATGCTTATTATTGGCCGGGTTTATCCGCCATGCACTGCGCAAGGGCGATTCCCTGGTTGCTATCGATCGTTGGGCTCAGGTTGTCTATCCGATTGGTTTAATTTTTTTCATGATCACGGATGTTATCCTGGGTATATGGGGCTGGCCAGGTTCGTTGACCAGTGCCTATGCTTGGGCTGGTATTCTGCCAATGCTGGGCTGTGGCTTGTTCCTGGTGGTGATCTGGCGGCATATCGAGATTCCGATCGAGCCCATTAAAAATGTTATTATTCTGCAACGTGTTCAAAATGGCCTTAAACGCCTGTCGATCATCTTCAGGTTGGATTGGCTTTACGGTCTGATCGGAGCGGTTTACCGAACTGCCGGGCAGGTGCTTAATGAGGTCAGCGCTGTATTGGAAGGGGATGGAGGTGTGCTGTGGGCTTTATTGCTCTTATCGTTATTAATTTCATTGATTAGTGCGGGAGGGTTTTAATGTCGTTAGATGGACTGGCCTTGCCCGCATTTATTTTATTAATTGTCACTTCAATGGTGGTTTTATTGAGCCGGGATTGGCGCTGGAGCCTGGTGGCATTATCGACACAATATCTGGGTGTATTTTATTTCGTCGCTCAGAACTGGCCGTTTAGCATGGCAGTGATTAAGCTTGTGGTCGGATGGATGGCAGGCGCGGCGCTTGGTACGACCCTGGTCGGCCAGAGAAAATTAGAAGGCGAATCTCTATCCTTCGCCGGGCGCGTCTTTCCCTTTCTGGCCGGTTGCCTGGTGATCATCCTGGTTTTTTCTTTAGCCCCGCAGGTATTGACCTGGTTTCCCAATCATACGAGTATTTACCTGGTCGATGGAGGGATGACCCTGGTCATGATGGGGCTGCTTCAGATGGGAATGACTGGCCAGCCATACAGGGTAATATTAGGGCTTCTGACCATGTTTGCGGGTTTTGAGGTCTTGTATGCTTCGGTTGAGGTTTCTATCCTTGTGGCGGGCTTATTAGCCGCGGTTAACCTCGGATTAGCCCTGATCGGGATCTATTTCATCACCAATTCAACAGCTGAGGGCAGTTTATGAGTTCGCCGGTCATTTGGATGGCGTTTCCACTGGCTCTTGCCTTAATTTTATTTGGCTTACAACGGTATACCCGCTGGGTTACTTTATCTGGTGTGCTGTTAACTGCCGGGATGGCTTTATTGGCTATCTTATTACCGGTCGAACAACCGATGCAATGGCTCAATTTATCTTTTAAAATCTCAGATACCCTCAATATCCTGGGAAGGAAGTTTACCTTATCATCGGGTGACCTTCCCTTTGTCGCTTTTATTTATTTTATAGCTTCGATTTGGTTTCTGGGTTCGCTGGCAGCCAAGACCACCCCCTCATTTATCCCCTTGGGGCTGGGCATGGTAATTTTCTTAATCGCCGCATTAACGGTTGATCCTTTTCTTTACGCGGCGTTATTAATTGAAATTGCAGTATTACTTAGTATTCCGATCATGTCACCACCCGGGATAAAGGCTGGTTACGGTATTCAAAGATACCTGATCTTTCAAACACTGGCGGTGCCCTTTATCTTGTTCACGGGCTGGATGCTCACCGGCGTTGAAAATAACCCTGCTGACGCGGTGCTTGCCACACGGGTCATTATTATGTTGGGTCTGGGTTTTGCTTTTTTATTAGCCATTTTTCCATTCTATACCTGGATCCCAACCCTGGTTGAAGAGGCTCCGCCGTACGTTACGGGTTTTGTTTTTGTGATGTTGCCCATGATTGCCGTGATGTTTCTGCTCAATTTTTTGGACCGCTATACCTGGCTGAGGAGCGACTTGCGAATTTATGACACATTACGCCTGACTGGCGTATTGATGGTCACCACCGCGGGTATCTTTGCCGCTTTTCAACAAAACCTTGGCCGTATTTTAGGATATGCCGTTATTGTCGAAACTGGGCTGGCCCTCTTGTCAATCAGCTCAGCTTCTGTGAGTGGTCTGGGGTTATTTTCGGCGCAATTATTGACCCGCGCATGTGGATTGTGGCTTTGGGCCCTGGCTCTGGATGGCTTAAAGCAAAGACTGCCTGCATTGGGCTTTAAAGATATCCATGGAGTGTTGCGGAAATTTCCGTTTATTTCCGCATCCATCTTACTGGCATTATTCTCATTGGCAGGGTTGCCGCTTCTGGCGGGCTTTCCAATCCGCTTATCTTTATTGGATCTGATCGCCCAATCGACGCAAGTGGAAGGCCAATCATCCTCTTTATCGACCCAGTTTTCATTTTTCGTCCAATCTCAGACCGCCGTGGTCTGGATTGCCCTGGGTTTACTGGGCCTATTTGTGGCAGGCTTTCATTCTTTATTGATTATGGCGAGCCCTGGCGAGGAACCTGGCTGGTCGGTGGGTGAAAAACCGGCCATGCTTGTGCCATTGAGCCTGGGGATGTTGGTGTTGTTCTTAATCGGGTTATTTCCACACTGGTTTTTACCCGGCATGCAAGCCATCTTGAGAGGATTTATCCATTTGTTATCCTGAAGAGTATAATCGCATGGTATATCCTAGAGGTAACTGCTCTGGCTCGCGAAAAAAAGACCCGAATTTGAGGCGCAGGCGCTTACTCGGTATGCGCAAACACCTCGAATTCGGCAACTTTTACCCCATGGATGAGCATTTACTCATAGATTGGATTGGACCGCAATCGACCAGATAGATACAGGACAGGTGAATTATGGAATTAGATCAATTAGTTAAACGAATTGAATGGTTGGACGATGAACGGCGTAAGGATAAGACGACCATTGCGACACTGGAAGAACGACTTAAGACGTTAGAGGGGAGTGTTACCCCTTTCCCACAGCAGATCAACGAATTGAGCAGTGAAATCAGCCGGGTATCGATAACTATCGCGCGGTTGGATCAATTTGATGCTTCTCTCGCCCAGATTCGGGTCGATTCTAATCGCTCGGTTGAAGGCGTTGAAAAACTTCGTGGCGATCACGAAAGGGAAGTCGAAAAGGTCAGGCGGGTTGAACTGGAAAGTGTCAACAAGGCGCTTGGCGATGTTCGTAAAGGTTTAGAGCCAATCCCTGAACTTAAAAGGGGTTTGCAGACCCGCCAGGAAGAAGACTTTCGCCTGGGACGGTTGATCGAGGAGGTAGAGCAAAAAGTTGTTGAGACCAAACGATACGATGAAGAATACAAACGATCCATCCGTCTGATCGAAGAAAGCCGGCGGCAGGATGCCAAGCGCTTAACCGATGTGACGGGTGAAGTGACTGCCCTGCGCAAACGATCAGACGAACAGCGCGGAAAAATTGATTTAAATGCGGATGGATTTAGAAGAATCGAACTCCGCTTGAGTGAACTGCAAGCTGCTGAACTTGAACGCCGTCAATCGCAAGCCGCTTTTATCGAAAAGCAAACCCTGCTCCAGGTTGAACGTGATCGAATCTGGAAAGAATGGCAGGTGAAGTTTGATGAAGTTGAGAAAAGCGCCGTCGGGCTGGATGGCCAGATTCAAACTTTGGAAACAACCCTACGATCGGTTAAACGTTCACAGGACGCTCTGGACGAAGTAACCCAACGCTTTGAGCGCAGGATTAATGAAATTACCGAAATGCAGCGCCTATCTGAAGATCGCTTCCGGCAGGAATGGGTGACTTTCAAAGCGGACGATCAAAAGCGGTGGACGAACTATACACTGGCGCAGGAAGAACAAAGTCGAGAAATTAACCGCCAGTTTGAAAAGCTGACTGAACGGCTGGTCTTGTTGGAAGATTTGACCCAGGATGTGCAGGATATACTCCATCAGATGAATGAAGAAACCGAAAAGCGGCTACAAAGTATGCTTGCGCTGGCCCATGATTGGATGAGCGCTTACGAGACCGCTATTGGCCGGGTGCATTAATAACGGGTGGTAACTACTCAGCCTTGGGGTGAATGTTCTCGAATTTGAGGTATGAGAGGGTGCGAAACACCCTCTCATACCTCAAATTCGAGTCTTTTTCAAACGAGCGTGAGCGGTTACAATGGGAGATATTTATCTAATGCATGTCATCGGCACCGCCGGTCATGTGGATCATGGAAAGTCCACCCTGGTCTCTGCTTTAACTGGGATTAATCCCGACCGGTTAAAAGAAGAGCAGGCCCGTGAGATGACCATCGATCTGGGTTTTGCCTGGCTTAACCTGCCAGGTGGTGAGCTTGTAGGCATTGTGGATGTGCCAGGACATCAGGATTTTATTGAGAATATGCTGGCAGGGGTGGGCGGGATCGATGCGGTCCTTTTTGTTATCGCGGCAGATGAAGGCATTATGCCGCAGACCCGCGAACACCTTGCCATCCTGGATCTTCTGCAAATTAAAGATGGTGTCATTGCCTTGACCAAGATTGACAGTATCGAAGATACGGAATGGTTGGATATGGTCGAAATGGATATCCGCCAGGCGATGCGGGGTACTATTTTGGCGAATGCCCCATTGGTGCGAGTTTCGGCCCGGACGGGAGCAGGACTGGACGTTTTAAAACAGACGTTAAGTGAACGGCTGGCAAAGCAGCCTGAGCGGGCAAACCTGGGCAGGCCAAGATTGCCGGTCGACCGAGCTTTTTCGATTCATGGCTTTGGCGCCGTGGTAACCGGCACGCTACTCGATGGGGAATTTCACCTGGGCGACGAGGTGGTCATCTTTCCATCAGACGGTCGTGGCAGGATCCGCGGGCTGCAGACCCATAAAAACAAAGTAGAAAAGGCAATCCCCGGAAGCCGGACGGCGATTAACATTGCTGGCATAGACCTGAGCCAGGTGAAGCGCGGCGATGTGATTTCTCTCCCGAATAGCTACCAACCTACTGGCCGGCTGGATGCATATATCCGCGTGCTGCCGGGAATTCTGGCGCCTATCCAACACGGCAGTGACATCAAATTTTTTATTGGCGCCAGTGAACAAATGGCTCGCCTGCGCCTTCTGGATAGTGAGTTACTCCAACCAGGCCAGGAGGGCTGGGTTCAGCTTGAATTTAGCCACCCCGTGGTGGCGGTAAAAGGCGACCGGTTTATTCTCAGGCGGCCATCGCCAGGTGAAACAATTGGCGGAGGTGTGGTGGTAGAACCACACCCCAAACGGCGGCACAAGCGTTTTTCCAGAGAAGTCCTGGATAATTTACAGGTCTTGAAGGAGGGTTCCCCTGAAGATATCCTTTTCAAAACTTCGCTTTCACTTGGGGCAGGAACAGCCAGGGCGTTATTCAAACAAGCCGGTTTGATTTTGGATGTGGCCCAGCCAGCTCTGGCCCGCTTGATCGCCAGGGAACAGATTATCGTCCTTCCTGACCAGAACCCATCGGGCAAAGAGAGAGAGCCAGTGGGGGATGTGTCTGGAGACTGGCTGGTCCTTGGCAGGCCAGATTGGGATGAATGGCGCCGGAAATTGGTGGGTGAATTAAACACCTATCACCTGGATCATCCCTTGAAAAAAGGCATGCCCAAGGAAGCTATGAAAAGTCGGTTGAAATTATCCGGCCTGGTTTTTCATGCTCTTATTCAAAAAGCGTCGGGTGATGG
The DNA here is from genome assembly GCA_036787065.1 of Anaerolineaceae bacterium. Taxonomy (GTDB): domain Bacteria; phylum Chloroflexota; class Anaerolineae; order Anaerolineales; family Anaerolineaceae; genus JAJYIW01. The sequence continues at coordinate 6,607 of DAIQPZ010000010.1, read as the reverse complement.
ACTGATCATTGATGAAGGAATCACCCTCAAATTACCTGATTTTAAAATCTTCCTTTCCGTCAAACAACAAGAAGGTGTCCAACGCTTGATGGCGAAATTCGCCCAAGAACCTTATTCACCTCCTTTACACAAGGATTGTGTGGCCGAGTTGGGTGATGACCTGGTTGACAGCCTGGTAGATTCGGGGCAGCTCATTGCTGTATCGCCGGAAGTGGTTTTTCGGGCTGGTGATTTTGGTGTCATGGTGGATGGGGTTAAACAACTGTTGCAGGAGCAACCCCTGCTGACACTGGCCCAGGTGCGCGACCGGTTTTGTACGAGCCGGCGTTATGCCCAGGCTTTGCTTGAATACCTGGACCAGGCAGGGATCACAGTTCGAGATGGGGATAGCCACCGGCTGAAAAGCAAGACCGATCTTCAACCTCACAACAGGAAGATGGGCAGCTCGGCCAATGGTTAATGTTTGCCCATAAACGACTTGTCCCATAAACGACTTGACAAAGTGATCTGAAGTCGGTATAATACGGTTCGCATTTGCCCCAGCCGCAGCTTGCTGGGGCGTGTACTTTTATCCCCAAGATCCCCCCACTCAGGCGTTATGGGCGCAGGAGTAGTGGAGAAGCGAAAACTGGAGAATAATAATGAAATACGCGATTGTTGAAAGCGGCGGCAAACAATTCCGTGCCGTCGAAGGCAGTACGATCGAAGTCGATCGTCTGGCTATCGAAGTGGGTCAACCCGTTGAACTGAAATCGGTTCTGTTGATCGTGGATGATGGTTCGGTGTCTGTGGGGACCCCAACGGTCTCAGGCGCGGTGGTGAGCACCAATGTGGTGGATCACATTAAAGGACCCAAAGTGGTCATTTTTAAGTACTCGCCCAAGAAACGCATTCGCGTTAAGACTGGGCATCGCCAGCAGTACACCCGTTTGCATGTTGAATCTATTACAGTGGAGTAGGAACAATGGCTCATAAAAAAGGTGGTGGCTCAGTTCGTAACGGCCGTGATAGCAATGGACAACGCCTGGGCGTGAAGAAATTCGCGGGTGAAGTAGTTATTCCCGGCAATATCATCGTCCGCCAGCACGGAACGCGCATCAAGCCCGGCGCGAATGTGGATGTGGGTAAAGATTTTACCTTGTTTGCCATTGCAGAAGGTGTGGTCAAGTTTGAGACCCTGCCCAGCGGACAGAAGCGCGTCAGCGTTGTCGCTCCGGTAGTGTCCGAATAAAGTTTTCTTAATGGGTGTGCCCGGATCGCGTCAAATGATCGTTCCGGTTCATTGCCAGCCCTGATGGGCGAAAGGAAATTGTAGTGCTATGAAAAAGGGTATCCATCCCACGTTTTATACAGATACAACGGTTGCTTGTGCGTGTGGTAACACATGGATAACCGGTTCGACCAAAAAGGTTATCCACACCGAAGTTTGTTCCCGCTGCCACCCATTCTTTACGGGTCAACAGTCACGCATGTTGGATGTTGAAGGACAGGTCGATCGCTTCTATAAGAAGCTGCAGGCGCGGCAGTCCTTTGTCGATCAGCAAAAAGCTCGCGAGACGGCTAAGACATCTCTCGAACGCCCACTTGCTGAACTTGGGTTGGGCACTCGTCCTACCGATGCTCTGACCAAAGCCGGTCTGTTGTCTGTTGGTCAGGTGATTGATAAATTAGGCGAGGGCGAAAGCGCCCTGCTCGCGGTGGATGGTTTTGGCCGCAAATACCTTATCGATTTGAAAAAGAAACTGCGCCAGTTCGGTTATGATTTACCCGCCGCAGCAGCAGAGATCACAGTTTAATCTCCTGTTGTAAAACTCGAATATCCGGTAAACTTAACAGGCAGATGCATTCCGCATCTGCCTGTTCTCTATATCCTATCAGATAAGAGGTGTCCATCTATGAAGCACCACATGGGTTCGGTGGAAGTTATATGTGGCTCAATGTTTTCTGGGAAAACCGATGAACTGATCCGCAGACTGCGCCGGGCAACCATTGCCCGCCAGAAAGTTCAGGTGTTTAAACCAGCAATTGATATTCGTTATTCTGTAGAAAAAGTAACTTCTCACGCGGGTTCCGAATATGATGCGATCCCGATTATAAGTTCCGAAAATATTCCAGAGCGGCTGGATGCAGACACCACTGTGGTGGGAATTGATGAAGCCCAATTCTTTGGCGCGGACATCGTTACTATGGTTCAAACCCTGGCGATCAAGGGGCTAAGGGTGCTTGTGGCCGGTTTGGATACAGATTTCAGAGGGGAACCTTTTGGCTGTATGCCAGTTCTGATGGCGGTAGCCGAACGGGTGGACAAACTGCAGGCAATTTGTATGGTGTGTGGTGAACCTGCCTGCCGCACTCAGCGTCTGGTAAATGGGCAGCCAGCCCGCTACAATGATGCGATCGTCATTGTCGGCGCATCGGAAATGTACGAAGCCCGCTGTCGCACGCACCACGCTGTACCAAGAAATTGAGGTGAACAAAGATGCAAGATTACCGAGAGTTTATCAGTGAAATTTTAATATCAGAAGAAAAGCTGCAAGCTCGCATCGCAGAATTGGGAGCCCAAATCAGCCAGGATTACGCCGGTGACCGGGTCTTGGTTATTTGCATCCTGCGAGGAGGGGTCATGTTCCTGTCCGATCTGATCCGGCACATCTCGATCCCGGTTGCGATCGATTTTATGGCAGTCTCCTCTTATGGCACAGGCCGGCGCGAATCGAGCGGCGAGGTCCGCATTACCCTTGACCTCAATACCAGCCTGGCAGGCCGTCATGTCATTTTGGTAGAAGATATCATTGACAGCGGCCAGACATTAGCCTCAGTACTTCAAGTGCTGTACACCCGCAAACCAAAGAGCATCTGTGTTTGCACGCTGTTGGATAAGTCCGAGCGGCGGGAGGTCGAGGTGCTGTTGCGCTACGTGGGGTTTTCTATCCCGAATAAATTTGTCTTTGGGTATGGCCTCGACCTGGATGATTATTATCGCAACCTGCCATTCATTGGCGTGGTCAATCTAGACCGTTATCTGCCAGAAGCCGCCACGGCTGATGATATTTAATCATATGTTGTATCAAACCCGGATGGTCTAGCCAGGCAGGCTTGAATGGGAAATATGCCTCTGCTTCAAGCGTACACATCCTTGCTGGATCTTGTCCGGTCGGCATTGAAAGCTGATCAGCGAGCTTATCTCGTGGGTGGCGCCATCCGAGATATGCTCCTGGGTCTGCCAGTACATGATCTGGATTTTGCACTGGTGGGGGAAACAATCCATGTGGCGCGGCAGGTCGCGAGACGTTTAAAAGCTCATTATTATGTGTTAGATGATGTGCGCCATACTGGGCGTGTCGTGACGCAGCGTGAAGATGGTTCTTCTCTTAGCCTGGATTTTGTCCAGCTGGTTGAGAACGATATAGGCCAGGATCTGCTCCACCGAGATTATACAATCAATGCCATCGCAATCGACCTGGCCGATCTCACTGGCATGATTGATCCTGTGCATGGGCAGGAAGACCTTGAGCGGCGGGTCTTACGCGTGTGCTCCCCATTATCTTTGAGTGACGATCCGGTGCGCGCGCTGCGCGGGATCCGACTGGCAGTCCAGTTCGGTTTGAAAATGTCGCCTGGAACAGTTGAGCTGGTTCGCCAGGCTTTCCCAATATTAAATAAAACTTCGCCAGAGAGACAGCGAGATGAACTTTTTAAGATATTAAGTGGGCCAAACCCCACCTTGGCCTTACAAGTGACGCAAAGACTGGATGGGCTGCCTTATTTGCTGCCAGAATTAATCCCATTAAAAGGGGAGACTCAATCTCCACCCCATACCAGCGATGTGTGGGACCATACGCTGGCGATAATGCAAGCCTTGGGTTGGTTGGTTGGGTGTTTGAGTGCTTTGGAAGAGCCTGATGTTTATCAAGATGAGCTGACCAACTCTTTGATAATCAATCTTGGCCGGTTTCACACTCACCTTAACCTCCATCTCGAAGACCGGATCAATCCTGATCGCAGTCACCTGGCTCTGCTGCTTCTGGCAGCGCTTTACCATGACACAGGCAAACCCGCCACCCGTACCTTGGATGAAACCGGGAGGATTCACAATTATCGGCACGAACAGTTGGGGGCAGATTTGATTGGGGAACGCGGCCGTGCGCTGATGTTGAGTCATGCTGAGGTCGTATGGCTGCAGACGGTTGTCCGGCATCACATGCGCCTCCATTCCCTGGCGCATGCCCAGGGGCGCCCATCCAGGAAGTCAGTTTATCATTTTTTCAAGGATGCCGGGGTGGCCGGGATCGATCTCTGCCTGCTCGGCCTGGCTGATACGCTGGCTACATATGGCCCAACCCTGCCTCAAGAATTGTGGAAGATGGAACTGGACGCCGCTGCGACGATGTTTGCTGCCTGGTGGGACAAACCCGAGGAAAACGTCAAACCGCCGTCTTTGCTGGATGGCCATGCGTTGATAAAAGCATTGGATTTAAAGCCCGGTCCGATCATTGGTCGATTGTTGGAGCAACTGCGTGAAGCACAGGCCATGGGGCAGGTGGTCACGCGAGAGGATGCCCTTCGATTTGTGCGTGCGTGTTTAAAAACGGAAGATCAGGAGAGCAACCATGAAAGTTGAAAGGGATCAATCTTTTTTATAAGGTGTATGGTTCGGGGATACCGCTCAATTGGACCAGATCCAGTCGCCATGCGTGGTAATTGCTGGGGCAGTGGCAGAAGCGCTGCTGGGATTGATCAGTCCATTTGAGGCATGATCAAGACTTTTTTTACCCCTTCAAGCCCTTGTTCGATCAATTCTATCCCGTGTAAAAAATCATCCACTTTCAGGCGATGGGAGATCAGTCCCGATACATCCACCAGGCCGGATTGCAACAAGGCGATGGCCTGGGTTGAATTGCGCACTGAAGTGAACGAGGATAGGATGGTCAACCCTTTCCGGTAAACTTTAAATGCATCAAAAGACATAAGTTGCCCAGCCGGAGGCACACCGAAGAGGAGCACCGTGCCACCGAAGCGGGCAAAGTCGATCGAACGCTGCATCAATGGGATGGCGCCGGATGCGTCGACGACCACGTCGAAGCTATCTTTTTCGAGATCTTCCAGTGAATTGAAGGCTGTGTCTGCGCCAACCGCCAGGGCGGATGCGGCGCGAGCTTCATTTTTCTCAGCCACGGCGACAAAGGCTGCGCCTTGCCTGCGTACAAGCTGGACGAACAATAAACCAATAGGCCCCGCTCCGAGAATGGCCACCCGGTCGGATAAGCGTATCCTGGCTCGTTCGACTCCATGTATGACGCACGACAGGGGCTCCATAAAGGCAGCCTGTTCAAAAGGCAGATTGCCGATTGAAAAGACGGTTTTTTCGGGCGCGGTTACATACTCAGCCATCCCCCCCGGTCGGGAAACTCCAACTGCTTGCCAGTTAAGGCAAAAATTTTGGCGGTTGTTCAAGCAGTTGGAACAGTTATCACACGCAATGTTGGGCTCAATGGCAACTCGATCCCCTGACTTAAACCGGGTAATCGACTTCCCCACCCTCTCAATCACCCCAGAAAATTCGTGTCCAGGGATAACCGGGTAAGTCCCCATGAATTCACCCCGATAGATATGGATATCCGTACCGCAAATACCACTCGCCATAACTTTGATCAAAACTTCATGGTCTTCGGGTTGCGGGATGGGGCAGTCGATCACCGACAGATGGTTGGGTGTTTCGATTTTAATCGCTTTCATTGGGTCCATTTAGGGGAATAATTCATCCAAAACAGGTTCGTAAAAACATCGGCAGCCCCGTTCGTGAGAGCATCCCTCGATGGGTAAAGCCGGAACCTGATCTTTGGGATGCGTGCGTTGGTGTTGGGCACAATCAGGGCACGCATCGCCAGTCACAGAAATGCGTACGTACTGAATGCGTGGGTTGGCCTGGAAGTGTTTTAATGCAACCGCCGTGGTAGAATTTTCGGACAGGTTCGCCTGACAGGAGACGCATTTTAGCGCGGAATCGGGAGACTGTGTAAAGCAGAGTGAACAGGTTTGCAAAGAACTATCTCCTCAAGCGCAAAATAAAAAAAATAAGGCGGCGGTAGGTTCTACGGCCAACCTTATTTTACAACACCTGGTTGATAAAATCAAATAAGCCCGTTTATTGCCCTACCTCTATACTCACCTTTTGATTAACCTTGATCCGCCTGACCAGATTGTTGATGTGGGCGATCAGAGTTCCGCTGGGAACGGGTTTAATCAAATAATCATCAGCACCGGAATCAAGGGTACGGGCCACCATCCCCGGATTATCTAAAGCAGACAGGATGATAATTGGCACATCGCTAAATTCGCGGATGTGTTTGCATACCTGCCATCCATCCATCCCTGGCATCATCAAATCCAGAATAACTACTTCTGGTAATTCGTTTTTGACAAGATCCACCCCTTCTTCACCCGAGTTTGCAGTCAAAACATCGCTCGTGGCAGGAACTAAAAGTATTTTGAGCAGTTCTGTTATGGCAGGATCGTCATCTATTACCAATATTTTCATTGAACCTCCTTGGGAACATATAATTTTTGTAACTGCTCAGGCCCCTCTCAAATTCCGAAACTTTTCCTG
>DAIQPZ010000061.1:0-13644 GCA_036787065.1 Anaerolineaceae bacterium | reverse complement strand
CACGCGTCAACGTGCGTCTGCCTGTCAGCCTGATCAACGCAGGTATCAAAATGGGTGCGCGTTTCTCCCCCGAAGTCCAGGGGTTGGACATGGAACAGTTGCTCCAGTTTATCAATTCAGGTGAAACCGGCCAAATGGTAGATGTCGTTAATGAAGACGACGGCGAGCACGTCGAAGTCTTTATTGAGTAATTTAATAACTGCTCAACCATGCGTAGTAAGTTGCCCAATTTTAGGTATTTGTGATTGCTTCGCACCCACAAATACCTAAAATTGGGGTCTTTTTCACACCAACCTGACCCGTTACGAATTCAACAATTCAAACGATAGCGGGTATACACGTTGCTGCACGGGTTGCCCCAGGTGGCATATATCTCACGTGTGGTGATATCCATTAAGAGCGCCGTGATGGTTTTCTCACGATCGAGTGGGTTATCGTCTTCGATCAGGTGGTTGCAAATCGAGTCTTCAAAATTGACGTGGTCTTTTTGGATGGTTTGCAGCGTCTCATAGGTGTGGAATTGGGTCTGTTTCAACAAACGCATCGCGCGAGAATAACGTACACGCGTGCTAATTAACTCATCCGGCTCATCTTCGATCAACTGCATCTGATAATCCAGGTAATGATTGGTGTGTACCAGGTACCCATCCTCGTTATACAGAAGAGCAAATTTTCGCGCCGAGACCTCGACGTTGTACATTTCGCCGCTCTCGTGCGCCAGCAGGTGGTTGTAACCCGCCGCGCGCTGGGGAGCCACCATGTGTCGAATGGCCTGAGATAGATTGCGCGCGCCCAGCACCGCGCGTGACACCACCACCCGTGGAATCCCTATGCGGATGTCGGTTGGGTAAACCGTATCACAGGTCTGGCAGATACCGGCAGCGTTGAGGCCGATGTTTGGCAGCAAGGCCCCATAAGTCATCGCCAGGAATGGTGGTTCATCATCCGGGCTGACGTGCAGCATAAATACATCTTCTTCATCATCCGGAACCCAATCTTCGTTATGTGCCACCAGCACATGCTTGTCGGCGGTGTGACTCTGATTAACCGCCATACTGGTGCACTTGGTCAGGTGTAAGGCATCTGTGGTAACCACCTCCATGGCATTCACCACCGCAACGTCGTCGTAAGGCACGTTAGCCCCTTCCGCGATCCCGCGCATTTCTTCCACGTACTGAGGATAGCGTTCTTCAGCAAACGGCATATACTTGTGGGCCTGAATGGTAGCGCCTTCCCAATTAAGCTGGAGCTGTTCGTAAGTCTCACTCAGCAGGCGGCTGGCATTCTCGATGCTGTGCTTCACCTGTTCCGCGCAGGCCTCACCAATCTGGCGGCCTATTTCACGGTGTGAGCCGCTCACTTCGATGAACGGCAGGGAGCGGTTGTTTAAAACTTTTTCACTTTTCGACATCATAAAGCCTTCTCTTCCCTTCGAGCAACCCTCTGTCGCTGTTGCTGGATGATCTCTCCCAAATGGCTCAGTTTTTCAGCGATAGCAGTCTCAAACCATATTCTACCATTAGCAAGGGTCGCCCAGGTTGCCCGCGCCATAAGCCACGCTGGGTTGGCCTGCAGCGCACCGCCAGTGTATCGATTGCCGCCAGCCAAATATTCTTCAAACACCCGACCGCCTACATTAATCGTTCCGGGGAACGCCTGGCGGTGTGTGCTTACCCCATACGGCATGACTGGCAGGCTGAGTGCCAGGTGAAGGGCTGCATTTGCTCACGCCTGGCTGATAGCGCTGATGATGACCGTGTCGGTCGAGGGAGGCAGTTGGTAACCATGCTGTTCCACATGGCCGACTGGGATCAACACAATTCTGACCAGGTCCCAATTCGGTGCTTCAGGCACTGCAATCTCGCCCTCGGGTGGGCAGGTCACCATAGGCAGGTCCAAGTCAAGCTTCACCCTGGCGGGTAACAGCAACCAGACGTTGGTAAAACCATCTTCGGACAAGCAGCCGGCCAGATTACTCATCAAAGCCGGCAGCACATCCGGGTTGACCGGCAGACGGCTGCCCTACCAACCATAGGGGATAGGGGGCAAGATAGCCGCGCTCCCGGGGTATCCCAGTGCCTCTACCAGCAAGTTGTGAATGTAATGGCCGCCCAATGGCAAGACGATAGGCAGGTCGCGGGCAGGCATGCCACCTCAGGCCAAGTCAGGTCATCAAACGAAAAAAATTGAGCCATGCTTTCAGCTCCCCGATGGTTGTCCTTCCAGGATCCGGTTGACTTCCGCGGTTTCATCCGGTGTGAGGTTCCAATCGGCCGCCTTTGCATTTTCCTGGACCTGTTCCAGACGGGTGGCGCCGCTGATCACCGAGCTGACTTCTGAGTGCGCGAGTAACCAGGCATGGGCGACCTCGCCGGGCGTACGCCCCCGATGCTCTGCCCATTCACTGAGCCGCTCGATAATCGAATAATTTTCGCTGGTCATATATTTCTGCACGTATTGGCTCGACTCTCCCCGCGATCCTGTTGGGGCAGGCTGGTCGCGCTTGTATTTACCGGTCAGGAAACCACCGGCAAGGGGGAAATAGGGGATTATCCCAACACCCTGGTTGCGACAATAAGACAGCATCTCCCCCTCTAGCTTACGCTCTAGCATGTGATACTGAGCCTGAACCGCAACGAAGGGTGACCAACCATGAAAATCAGCCATCAGGTTGGCACATGCGATCTGCCAGGCAAGGAAATTGGATGCGCCGATGTAGCGCACTTTTCCGGCGCGCACCAGGTCATCCAACCCGCGCAGCATCTCCCCGGGCGGCGTTGTTTCGTCGAAGTTGTGTACGTATAAGAGGTCGATATGATCGGTACGCAGGCGGCGCAGGCTGGCTTCAACCGCATCATACAGGTGGTAGCGCGAGGCTCCCCAATCATTTGGCCCTGGGCCCGTCTGGTTGAAATATTTGGTGGCCACCACGAAGTGATTGCGTTTATCTGCCAGCGCTACACCGATGGTCTCTTCTGAACGGCCATTTTGATAACTGTCTGCGCTGTCAAGGAAATTAATTCCCAGGTCAAAAGCCGCATCGATGACCCGGTTAACTTCTACCTGCGGCATCCGCTCATAACCAAAGCGGTTGGCGCCCAAGCCGATCACAGAAACCCGTACACCTGATTTACCCAATTGACGATACTGCATAATATTGACTCCTTTTTATACTTAAAAACCAATAATAATTGTTACTTCTCAGGCCCCTGTGAAATAGACCCAAATTTGAGCTGTTTGCGCTTGCCAGGTAAGCGCAAACAGCTCAAATTTGGGGACTCTTTTTCCGTGGCTGAACAATTACCTTATTTTACTTCATGGCAGGCTACATGGTGACCTGGAATAATTTCCCGCGGTTTAGCAACCCCTTCAGCACAGTGAGGTTTAGCCATCGGGCAGCGCGTGTGGAAACTGCAGCCCGAAGACTGGTTAATTGGGCTGGGCACATCACCTTGCAGGATGATGTGGCGGCGAAAACGGCGCCAGGCCAGTTCACCAGGCTGAGTGGGGGCGCTTCGGCTGGTTCGTGGAATAGTTTGGGAATGGCGGTGACCTTATGCATAACGGATCCGGGGTCCAACCAGAATCCCATAAAAAGACCCGATTATTCTCCTTTATTTTTTTTATTTCTCAGGTATGATTTAGGGGGTACTCAAAAACCTCCCCAGGAAATGATCCCATGCATCTTTATCGCCCTGATCCCCCCTACTTTGCCGGTGACTGTATGCCTTTTTACCACGCGGGTGTCTTCCACCTTTTCTACCTGCTGGATGAAAACCACCACCGAGGCAATGGTGGGCTAGGCGGCCACCAGTGGGCTCACGTTTCCACTTCAGACCTGGTTCATTGGCAACACCATCCCTTGGCGCTGTCGATCACCCAGCCTGAAGAAGCCTACATCTGCACTGGATCAGTCTTCTGGCACGATGGGCTTTTCTACGCTTTCTACGCTCAACGCAAACCGGATTGGAGCCAACATCTGTGCATGGCCACCAGCCAAGACGGGATTATCTTTAGAAAATCATCCACCAACCCATTGCTTTCTCCTCCCATTGGTTACGGTCGTTTCGATTTCCGCGACCCATTCGTTTTCCAAATGGGTGAGTGCTTCCACATGCTTCTCACCGCCCGGCGCGAACCCTTCCCCTTGTTCGATCGCGGCGGCTGCCTGCTGCATCTTGAATCGCCTGACCTGTTGGCCTGGCAGGTGTGTGAGCCATTGATCATCCCCGCAAGTCTGCCCGGCCAGGTACCCGAATGCAGCGACCACTTCTTTTGGAACGGCTGGTATTACCTGATATTCAGTCAGGGGTTGCACACGGTCTACCGCATCGCTCGCGCGCCTTTTGGCCCGTGGCAAAAACCAGCCGTGGAACCACTCGACAGTATGCTCAATTCGGTCATTAAAACCTCCCCGATCTGGGATAACCGGCGCCTTGCGGTAGGGTTCATCGGCTCGCGCGAAGGCGATCGCGATGGTGCACCTATGCTGTGGGCGGGAAATATCGTTTTTCGTGAGCTCGTCCAACACCCCGATGGGACTCTGTCCACCCGCTTTGTCCCTGAAATGCGACTCCCAACTGACTCACCGCTGGCAATCCATCCAACCCCACTTACCGGTGGGGCCAACTTCACCCACACTCGTCTAACTCTTGACGCCGGTCAAACCCAAGAAGTGGCCGTCCTGGATGGCGTGCCGCACGATTTTTTTATGCGCTGCCATGCATCATGCACCGGTCCCAGTGTCCGTTTTGGCTTAGGGTTGCGCGGCAGCGGTAATTTCGAGAACTTCATCGAGCTGGCCTTTATGCCTGGCCTGGCACGCGCATCCCTTGCGGGGGAGAGCATCGATGGTGTCAACAACCTGAGCCAGCCGTTCTCAGTTGAAGTGGTCTTCTCAGGCGACGTGGTCGAGGTTTGCGTGGCTGGAAGCCGCTGCCTGATCGACCGCCTACCCGATCTATCCGGCGAACGCCTGTTTTTATTTTGTGAAAACGGGACCGCCACCTTCCAAGAGATCGAAATCAATCCATTAGCTGTCCATTGAATTGCAGTAGGGACCGTTTCTGGACCGGACAGGGGCAAACTGTCAATTAAAGGGTTTGAATCCAACAAGCGATCAACAAGCGCACTTTCCATCTCCCCGTTGAAAACCAGCTTTCGACCAATGGTGGTTCGGTCAGATGACCTCCCAGATCGTCCAATTCGACCACAGTTAAGCCTTGCATGCCCAGCATCTGGGCAATCTGGCTTCCGTATTGGATATCGTGACACATAATCCTCCAGATTGTCCTTTGGTGAGAAACCGAATAAAGTTTCCCTCATAAATCGAACTTTGGGAGATAGATGATTGACCAAGAGTCTCTTCTGAATGCGAGACAATATTTCACGTTAAAATCCATGGAAACTTGATCTCAGCGAATTCTAGAAAGAAACTTATCTGTAAGCTAACCTTGGGCTTCCAGATAGGACCGGTTGGCCGAAAAGGGAGTAAAATTATTCAATCCTCAACGCGAGAAAGGATCCCCCTTCGATGAGTGCAAATTACCTGGAAAACCTGTTTGGCCTATCCGGAAAAACTGCGCTGGTGACGGGCGGCGCCGGGGTGTTGTGCAGCGCCATGGCGCTTGGCCTCAGCCAGGTCGGCGCCAACGTGGTGGTTCTCAACCGCACACCTGAATCTGGTTTGAAGGTCGTCGATCAGATCCACAAGGTCGGCGGTAAAGCCATGGCGGTAGCCTGCAACGTGCTGGATAAGACCGGGTTGGAGATCGCGGCTGATCGGGTTTTGCAAACCTACGGACGCATCGATATCCTGATCAACGGCGCCGGCGGAAACCGCAAAGAAGCCAACACCACTGCTGATCAGCCCTTCTTCGACCTTTCTGAAGAAGCCTTGCGTGCGGTGATCGACTTGAATCTGATCGGCACGCTGCTTCCCTGTCAGGTTTTCGGGCAGACCATGGTTAAACAGGGCGAAGGCTCGATCCTCAACGTTACCTCCACGAGCGCTTACCGCCCGCTAACGCGTGTGGTGGCCTATTCTGCCGCCAAAGCCGGCATCATCAACTTCACCCAATGGCTGGCGGTCTACATGGCCCAAGGCTTTTCACCGCGGATCCGAGTTAACGCTGTGGCTCCGGGTTTCTTCCTCGGCCAGCAGAACCGCGCCATGTTGGTCGACGAAACCAGCGGTGAGCTGACCCCGCGCGGGAAGAAGATCATCGACCATACGCCAATGGGGCGCTTCGGCGACCCGTCTGAACTGGTGGGCGCCGTCCTTTGGCTGCTCTCCCCGGCTGCTTCCTTCGTAACCGGAGTGGTCATCCCCGTCGATGGGGGCTTCTCCGCATATAGCGGGGTCTAAATAATGTTTACAACAGGTTGACTCGCCAGGCGTTTCGTGCTAGGATTATGGCACCGTTATCGATAACGGAAACGATAACGGCGATGGATTTCTGTTTTATCCCCTCACTTCCTTATCTTCTGCTTGAATGGTGGTGCTTGTGGCCCAGCTTAAGCGCGTCACTATCAAAGAAGTTGCCTTGCAAGCCGGGGTTTCCACCCAGACGGTTTCGCGCGTGCTTAACGACCGCCCGGACGTCTCACCGGAAACCCGCGCGTCGATCCACGCAGTGATCGATCGCCTGGGTTACGCCCCCAACGCCATCGCACGCAGCCTGATCCAGGGGCGCAGTTCCACCCTGGGAGTTGTCGCCGCGGCGCTGGAATATTACGGCCCAGCACACATCCTCACTGGCATCGAACACCAGGCCAACGCCCTGGGTTATTCACTCTTCCTCTGCCTGCTGCATGCGCCCGCCGCCGACCAGGGTCAGGCCCTGGTGCACAGCCTGCTGGCCCACCAGGTGGAAGGCATCCTGTGGGCCGCGCCGGAGATCGGCAGCAGCAGCGCCTGGTTGAAAGAAAAGATGGGCCAGTTTTCCACACCGGTCATCTTCATCAACACCCAGGCTGATACCCGCCTTGCATCCGCTTCGATCGATAACCTCGAAGGCGGCGGCCAGGCTGCCCGACATCTGCTGGATCAGGGCTACCGCCATCTGGCCGCCCTGGGCGGGCCGTGCAGTTGGTTCGAAGCCACCCAGCGCCTGGCGGGTTGGTGCGAGGCGCTGCGGGCAGCCGGTTTCCCATCCGAAGAACACCCCGTGGTGTGCGGCGATTGGTCGGCTGAAAGCGGTGAAAGCGCCATGCGCCAGCTCTTGCAAGTTTATCCCGAAGTAGATGCCGTATTTGCCTGCAACGACCAGATGGCGCTGGGCGCGCTCAAGGCCGCTCGCCAGTGCGGGCGGCGCGTCCCTCAGGACCTTGGGGTGGTAGGTTTCGACGATATCCCCGAGGCCTCGTTCTTCGACCCGTCCCTCACCACGATCCGACAACCGCTCAATGCCCTGGGCGCCCAGGCTGTGCTCGAGCTGCACCGGCTGATCGAAACCCGGCGCCAGGGGACAGACAACCCACCCTCCTCATCTCACCTGCTGCCGGTAGAACTGGTCGTCAGGCAGAGCTCAGTAAAAAACTCGCGGCTGCTTACAACCCACAAGAAGCGTGAGACTGATAGTTAACACCTGACAGCCAGCCCTGGCTAATTCATTTACCCGACCAAATTTTTATAAGGAGAAACACATATGAAATCTGTAACCCTGGGACTCATCATTGGAAATCGCGGTTTTTTTCCGGCCCATCTGTGTGAAACCGGCCGCAAGATCATCCTCAAGGTATTGGAAGAAGAGGGCATTAAAGTCGTGGCCCTCAGCCCCGAGGAAACCAAATACGGAAGCATCGTCAGTGTTACCGACGGGCAGAAATGCGCTGATTTGTTCAAGGCTCACCGCGAGGAGATCGACGGGATTTTGATCACACTGCCGAATTTCGGCGAAGAGCGCACCATCGCGAACGCCATCCGCTGGTCCGGGCTGGATGTGCCGGTGCTGGTCCATGCTTTTCCAGACGATATGAACAAAATGTTGATCACCGACCGGCGCGACTCGTTCTGTGGGAAGATGTCCACCTGCAACAATCTAAGCCAATACGGGATCAAATTCACCTTGACCACGCTGCACACGGTCGACCCCGAGAGCGAGGGATTCCGTCAGGACCTGCGCAACTTCGCCAGTGTATGCCGCGTGGTGCGCGGTCTAAAAGGCGCCCGTATTGGCGCCATTGGTGCGCGCCCGGCAGCTTTCAACACGGTGCGCTACAGCGAAAAACTGCTCGAGCGCAGTGGGATCAGCGTGGATACCCTCGACCTTTCGGAAGTTTACGGTAAAAGCGCGCGGATCAAGGCCGACGACCCCCGCCTGAAGGCTAAACTGGAAAAGATCCACGCTTACGTCCCCACCAATGGCATTCCCTCTGAGGCGACCCTGCGTATGGGTAAGTTGGGTGTGGTGATCGATGAATGGATGACAGAAAACAACCTGCAGGCCAGCGCTTTACAGTGTTGGACTTCGATGGAAGAGTTCTACGGGGTGGTACCTTGCACGGTCATGTCCATGATGAGCAACGAGCTGATGCCCAGCGCGTGCGAGACCGACATCTCCGGTGTGGTCGGTATGCTGGCCCTGGCCCTCGCCTCAGGCAAACCCAGTGCCCTGGTGGATTGGAACAACAACTTCGGCGATGACCCGGATAAAGGGGTGATCTTCCACTGCTCCAACCTGCCCAAGGACCTGTTTATGGACGAGACCATCTCAGCCGCTAATGCGCCCAAGATGGATTACCAGGCGATCATCGCTGGTACGGTGGGCAAAGCCAATACGTACGGAACGATCGTCGGCCGGCTCAAACCGCAGCCTTTCTCATACTGCCGCGTTTCGACGGATGATCTAAAAGGCAAGATCACGACTTACCTGGGCGAAGGGCACCTGACGGACGATCCGTTAAGTACCTTTGGCGGCTATGGCGTGGTCCAGATCCCCCACCTGCAAAAACTGCTGGCGTTCATCTGCGAAAACGGGTTCGAGCACCACGTGGCGATCAACCCATCGCAGACCGCCGGCGCAGTCAAAGAAGCCCTGGGCAAATACATGGGCTGGGACGTTTATTACCACGCATAAACCCGATTTGATAAGGAGATCTCCATGACCCCGACAAAATATGCTATTGGAGTGGATTTTGGCACCGAATCTGGCCGGGCCGTGTTGGTAGACGTCGCTGACGGCCGCGAAGTGTCCACCGCGGTTCATCTTTACGCCAACGGTGTTATCGACGAAAAATTGCCTGGGACGGACATCCGTCTTGAGCCAGATTGGGCGCTGCAGGATCCGAACGATTACCTCGAAGTGTTCAAGATGACCATTCCGGCGGTATTGAAGGAAAGTGGCGTTGCCCCGGCGGACGTGATTGGTCTTGGCATTGATTTTACCGCCTGCACCATGCTGCCCACCACCACGGACGGTACACCCCTGTGCTTTTTGCCCGCCTACCGCAACCGCCCTCACGCCTGGGTGAAGCTGTGGAAGCACCACGCCGCCCAGCCAGAAGCCAACAAGATCAACCAAACCGCCGGCCAAAAAGGATTTAATTTCCTCGAACGGTACGGCGGCAAGATTAGCTCGGAATGGTTCTTTTCGAAAGCCCTGCAAATCCTCGACGAAGACCCGGAGATATACACCGCTGCCGGACGCATGCTCGAAGCGGCAGACTGGGTGATCTGGCAGCTCACCGGCGTGGAGACGCGCAACTCGTGCACAGCCGGCTACAAAGCGATCTGGTCAAAGCGCGAAGGCTTCCCTCCCGACGCCTATTTTAAAGCCCTTGACCCGCGTTTCGAGCACGTGGTGGACGAAAAAATGTCGCGCAAGATCGCCTCGATTGGCGAAAAAGCCGGTGGGCTGACCGCCCAGGCCGCCACGTGGACCGGACTGCTGCCCGGTACAGCTGTAGCCGTGGCGAACGTGGACGCGCATGTCTCTGTCCCGGCTGCCACGGTAACCGAGCCAGGGCGTATGGTGATCATTATGGGCACCTCCAACTGTCATATGCTGTTGGGCGAGAAAGAGCTGATGGTGCCAGGCATCTGTGGTTACGTGGAAGATGGGATCATCCCCGGCCTGATTGGTTATGAAGCCGGCCAATCCTGTGTCGGCGACCATTTCGCCTGGTTTGTGGAGAACTGCGTCCCGGCGGCTTATGAACGCGAAGCGCAAGCACGGGGCGTCAACATCCATACCTTGCTCGAAGAGAAAGCAGCCCGGCTCAAGCCGGGCGAGAGTGGGTTGGTGGCTTTAGACTGGTGG
Organism: Anaerolineaceae bacterium; assembly: GCA_036787065.1. Lineage (GTDB taxonomy): Bacteria > Chloroflexota > Anaerolineae > Anaerolineales > Anaerolineaceae > JAJYIW01. The sequence continues at coordinate 3,382 of DAIQPZ010000061.1, read as the reverse complement.
AACGGAAACCGCAGCGTACTGGTGGACGTGGACCTGACCGGGCTGCTGTTAGGCGCTACCCTGGCCACCAAACCGGAAGAGATCTACCGCGCGCTGATCGAAGCCACCGCTTACGGTACGCGGGTGATCATCGAAGATTTCGATACCCATGGCGTTCCGGTCAACGAGATCGTCGCCACGGGTGGGCTTCCGGACAAAAACCAACTGCTCATGCAGATCTACGCCGACGTCAGCGGGCGCGAGGTGAAGGTTGGGGCCGCCAGGCAGACCCCCGCCTTGGGCTCAGCCATGTTTGGCGCGGTAGCTGCTGGCGCCGCGGCGGGCGGTTACACGTCGATCTTAGACGCCAGCCGGGCCATGGCCTCACTTCGCCAGAAAACCTACAAACCCAATCCCGACGCGCAAAAAGTCTACGATAAACTCTACGCTGAATACATCAGCCTGCATGATTATTTCGGTCGCGGGGCCAACGACGTGATGAAACGGCTTAAAGCAATTAAAGCCGGAGCAAGGAAATAACCCGGAACGAGGATAAGATGAAATACGATGCTTTAAAAGAAGAAACCTGCCAGCTCAACCTGGAACTGCCCAGGCACGGGCTGGTGGCCTGGACCTCGGGGAATGTGAGTGTGCGCGACCCGCGGTTGGGGGTTGTAGCGATCAAACCCTCTGGCCTGCGTTATGAGGAGCTTACCCCCGATAAAATGGTAGTGCTCGATCTGGATGGTAAAGTATTGGAAGGGACGCTTAAGCCTTCATCAGATACCGCCAGCCACCTTTACATCTATCGCCAGCGCGAAGATCTGTGCGGGGTAGTCCACACCCATTCCACTTACGCCACCGCCTTCGCTGCGGTGAACCAACCCATACCGGTGGTTCTGACCGCCATCGCAGACGAGTTCGGCGGACCCATACCGGTGGGGCGCTTTGCCTTGATTGGGGGCGAGGAGATCGGCAAGGCCGTGATCGAAGTATTGGGCAATTCGCCAGCCGTGCTGCTCAAGAATCACGGAGTTTTCACCGTGGGCAAGAGTGGTTTGGCCGCGGTCAAGGCCGCCGTGATGGTAGAAGACATTGCCCGCACAGTGTGGGTCGCGCGCCAGTTGGGGACGGCCGATGAGATCCCTCAAGCTGATGTAGATAAACTTCACCACCGTTATATGCACGTCTACGGACAATAAAACAAGCTACAGGAAATAACCCGCTCTGGAAAATCAGAACGGGTTATTTTTTACTCGAATGCAGTAGACATTTTAGACGTGATCCTGGCCGAGGTAATACAGAGCAAACAATTTGGCCGCGCTGAGGGTTTGCCCGGTGGCCAGGTCAACAAAACTGCTGGTCGGGCTGGCCGGGTTGACCGCCTGGTAGCTGGCAATTCGGCTGACCTGATAATGCAAAGCGCGCCCATTACCAAGAACCAGGTAGAGCTCCTGTCCGGTGGTCAGCCCGGAAAATTTATTTCCCGCCAGCTCAATATGGGCAATCAATCCAACTACTGGCGCTTGCGCCAGTGAAAATTGGGTAACCTGATCCCTGGCTAGAGAAATATAAGCATAATCATTTGCCGGCTGCTGCGCCACCAGTTGGGCCAACACATCTTGCACGTAGACACCCATAACTGTGTTCGCCCCACCATTTTGGACCGATGTGATGAAACTTTGCAGCGTTACCGGTGGCTGGAGGTTGACCAGCGTGAGGGTCCCATGCAATAAGATGGGTAGAAAAGCTCTCGGGGTTTGTAACGCGGCAGCCTGACCGACCCTGACCGGGGTTCCGGCTAACAGAAGGCCGATGAAAACCAGACAAAACAGCAAATAAAAAAGGCGCCTCATACCAGTATCCTTCTGACAAGAGCACCTCACCGGGATAATACCTTGAGTTTACATGGGATCGCTCCCATATTTTCATGTGCACAGGCATTTCGTTTTCGGCTGCCTGGCAATCATAGTTCGATGTAACTTGACGAACTTTAGACCCATGGCTTTGCGTCCCCGGTTTTCAACGGGTTTGCCCTTGTCGTTCCAGAAATATATCGTACCAGGTTTCTTTCACCCTACGACCGCGACCGTGTCCTCACGTTCTCTATGGTAGACTTTCTCTATTGAATCTACCACGGTGTTGTGGGAATTATAATAAAATCATGGTTAAGGAAGGGTAAAATCTGCGTTAAAACGGCGTAAAGAACTTTATTGGCGTCATTTCAGGGGGTAATCACCGTGCGCAACTCATCCCCGTAACGTTCCAGGTCATCCAGGGCACGGTTGATCGCCACTGCTTCAAGAGGCACCGTTCGTGTAACGACCTGCGACAAATCCAGCTCTCCCCGCCGGGCCAACTCGATCAACAAAGGCAGTTCCTGCAGCAGATGGTCATTCGAACCGATCAACTCGGTTTCCGGCCCAATCAATTCATTATAGGTGTCAACCTCCAACGGATGGCGCGTGATCCCCACCATCACAGCTCGGCCAAACACCCCGGCAGAACGCAGCGCCTGGCGCATGGTCTGCGGCAGGCCAATCAATTCAAGGGCCACGTCTACACCCTTCCCACCGGTCAGACGCCGGATGGCATCCACCGGGTCAGATTGAGACGCATTCACCGGCACAGCGCCGTACTGTTCAGCCAGGCTGAGTTTTTTAGGGTTGATATCCACCGCAAACACATCCAATGCACCGAGTGCCCGCGCCAACTGGACGGCTGACAGGCCCAACCCGCCCACGCCAAAGATCGCCACACTTTCTCCCGGCTTGAGCCGCCCTTTGCGAAGCGCATGCAGCGAAGTGGCAGATGCACACATTAAGGTTGCTCCCTGTACGAAGGGGATCTCAATCGGCAAGATCACCGCGTTGCGCTCTGGCACGGCGATATATTCGGCGTATCCTCCGTTGGTAGTGTGCCCAAGCATTTTTCCCCGCGTACAGAACTGCTCCGATCCAGCCGCGCAGTAATAGCAGTCCCCACAGGTAACCATGTAATGCAGGCAAACCCGATCGCCAGGCTGCAAGCGCTGGACGGCCGGGCCAACTGCTTCGACCACACCTGCCACCTCGTGGCCCAGGGTCATGGGCAGTGGGTAGACGGGTGAGGCGCCAGCCCGGTAATGCACATCCGAGTGGCAGATGCCGGCGGCGCGCACCTTCACCAACACATCCCGCTCTCCAAATTCAGGTAAAGGGATGTCCTGAACCTGCAAAGGTTTCCCAACTTCAACAAGACGAACGCTTTTCATCAAATTTATCTCCTTTAATATATGATCCATCATCAATACCATCGCCATTTGCGATTGTATTTCTTCGTCGGGCGACCCACCAGGCGTAGGGGCGGATGGCATCCGCTCTTGCACGCCACAGGAAGGGCGGATGCCATCCGCTGATCGCCC
>DAIQPZ010000203.1:0-4568 GCA_036787065.1 Anaerolineaceae bacterium | reverse complement strand
GACCCTGGATCACCTGACCCTTAACCACCTGGCGGTTGACCGCCTTGAAAACCCGCTGGGGACCGATAACCTTCAGCCTTCGCAAAGCCTCGGGCATTCAGGATGACATAATCATTCGATTAATATTCCCTTGTCATCCACCGTTCTAAACCCACTGGCGGCTGGAAAACCCGCAAAGCCTGCAGCAGTGCTTCCGGTTGGGAAGCGGGGATAACCCAACCCCGGTGTTCGGGATAAATAAATTTTTCCGCGAGGATGTGGTCGAGCAAAGACAATAGCGGGTCGTAGTAGCCGCGGATATTGAGCAGGCCCACCGGCTTGGTATGCTGCCCGATTTGAGCCCAGGTGAGGGTCTGGAAAAGTTCGTCCAGCGTGCCGTAACCGCCGGGCAGGGCGATAAAGGCGTCCGCCAGGTCGACCATGCGCGCAAACCGCGTTTGGATGTCAGGGGTCACTTCCAGGCGGGTCAGCCCGGTTTGGGCCAGGGCAGGGGTATTCATCGACTCGGGGATCACGCCCACCACCTTGCCCCCGGCAGCCAGCGCGCCATCTGCCACCGCGCCCATCAGCCCGGTTTTACCACCGCCGTAGATCAAGGTGATGCCGCGGCTGGCTAACGCGGCGCCCATTTGCAGGGCAGCCGCAATATAAATTTTATCCAGCCCGTCGGCTGAACCGCAGTAAACGGTGACGCTGTTTAACGCGATCAATCACACCTCCGATCCATTATCTCGCATCGCGCTCAGCCTGGCTGACCCACGGCGCCACGGAAATGTTAAAATCTTTATTCGAGATATCGGGGACAGGCAGTCGCAAACCCAACAAGACCTCTGGCAGCCGGGCGCTGCTCTCAATGATCAGGTCGGCTCCGGCTTTGCGCAGCTCGCGCTCTGAGCCGAACCCGGACAGCACACCCACGGTCTGCGCTCCGGCTGCTTTTCCGGCACGGATATCCACCGTGGTATCACCGATCATCAAGCAGGCTTCCGGCGCCACGACCATCTGTTTGGCTGCCCACAACAGCGGGTCAGGATATGGCTTGGTGTACCTGCAGGTCAGTGAGGTGGCGATACTGTGGAAAAATGGCAGCAGGTCGTGCTGTTTAAGGAAGGCCAGGGTGTCTTTGGCGTTGCGCGCGCTGACCACAGACATCGGGTAGTGCTGTGCCAGAGCTTCGAGCGCCTGGCGCACTTGGGGGATGAGCCAAAATGTGGGTGGGCGCACACCCCAGCCGATGCGTGAAAGCGTGTTCGACACCGTGCCATTCAGTTGTTCGAGGGGGGTGTCGAAATGCAGCCGGTCGGGAATGCCATAAACGAAGTTGGCGGGGGATTCGATCCCCATCACCACCCAGCGGGAAAAAGGCCCAGGGTCCTGGTTGGGAAATATCCACTTCCCCATTAGCAGCATCCGTGACAGTCCGTATACCCAGGCATCATCGGTATCACTGAGGGTGCCGTCGATATCAAAACATAAGGCGCGAACGCGGGAGGGGTCTATAGTCATGCGGGCTTAACTTTATTTGAGCGCGGTGGTAATCCTTTGCAGCACATCGGCGTTGGGCGCCAGGATCCAGGTTGTTTTCTGTCCGTTTTGTTCGAGGCTGACCGCGGCGCCCGGGGTCTGCCAGGTGACGATACTGCTACTGGTGGTTGATTTACCCCAGCGCGCGTTGCCGTATCTGGTCAATGCGCTGACAAATTCCTTTGCATCGTTGGCGGTTTCCCATTGGGTCACCAGGGTCAAGATGGGGATGTCGCTGCCGCCACTGTCGTAGACGGCGTAGGCGTCACCACTCCAGCCGGCGGCTGCCGTGCGCGCCGTGGCCATGGGCAGGTGAGTCTTGCTATCCACGCCGTCGATGAGCAGCAAATAGGTATCCCATTCGCCAAGAACACCGTTATCGATCCTTTTCCAGTTTCCGCCCAACTTGGTGGTCAGATCCAGCAGGGTGATTTTGACCGGTTTGACCGCGGGATAATCATCGGGGTGGAGGATCTGGCGCGTGTCGACGGGTGGGGCTTTGAAAGCGGCGTTGACCGCGGCATATCCACCCCGGTCAAAAATGGATTGGACGAATTCAAACCCCTGCTGGTATGGGAAGAGCAGGTCGTCTTTGAAGAAAACCGGGGCCGAATCCATCACCGGCATTTTCAAACCGGTGTAAAAATCCTGGATATCCTGGCGGTCCTGGGCGGTGCCGAACTGCTGCAGCCAGGTGGTCTCAGATATGACCGCGTCACCTTCGAGCAAAGCCTGGATGCCGGCGCAGCGTTCGGAATCGTTCTTACAGTCCGCGTCGCTGTATTTCATGCCGTTTTTGATGTCGAAGTTTTGGTCTTGCAAGATGTGAGTGAACTCGTGCGAGTACGTGACGCGTTCTTCTCCCTTAAAACCTTCGTTCGAGACGATGTACATCTGCTTGGTCTCGTTGTCGTAATAACCCGCCACCTGTTCAGTCTGCAAATTGATCTCGAAATTGAGTAAGTCGAAATTAGCCGGTAGCCAACCGAAAGCAAAGTAAGAGCGGGCATCTTTACGCGCGTCGTCTGCGGTGTAATTTTTGAAGAAGTCGGTCTTCACCTTTTGGCTCAGTTGGTTTGAGGTGAGCACGTCGCGCAACACCGGGTTTTTAAGGGTCAACTGGCGGTAGCTCAGCACCTGCTGCTGGATCGTATCCATCTGCTTGACCCATTCGGCCGGTAGGGCGTTGGTGGCAGCTAAGGTGGGAGAAACATCGCTGGTCGGGGTGGCCGCCAGTGGAGTGCCGGTGATGGAAGGGGATGGGGTCTGGCCAGGTGGCGTCGTAGTCGAAACACTCGTCGTTTTAGGGGTAGGCGAGGTGATCTCACCGAGGGTGGTGGCCAGGGGAGTTAGTGATGGAGCCAGAATCAGGGTAGGCGTGTCGCTTGGCGCGATGATCACGCCTGTAACCGCCACGGTTTGCACCGACCTGTTTGAGGCCATCTGGTAAATGGCGATGCCGGAACCGCTCACCACCAGCATGCTGGCGCACAAGCAGGCAACGATCAGGAGGACACCACAAGATAATAGGATCCGACGGTTAGTGAGTGACATAGATACCTGTATTATTTACGCAAAAAATTGCCGAAGGTTGCAATGCATGGTGATGCAAACATGCCATCCGACATTGGTTGAGTCTAATTGTAACCGATCGGCGGAGATTATTACTCCCCCGTGCCTGGTTTGAAGCAAGGGTGCTGCTCAATAAAGAGGGGCGCCGGGTGTTTTGGGTGGGCTTTTCGCCCACCCAAAACACCCGCTTTTCCCCAACTATTGAGTCATTACATAACAAGCTTGTTTAAGGACTGACCCCAAGGGTGTTGAGAGCGTTTTTCGCATCCTGGTAAGTGGGGTTGAATTTTAAGGCGGTGCGGAAATTGTCTATCGCCGTGGTTTTATCGCCTTGCAGGTACACCCCCCAACCGTGCCATAGCAGATCCTCTTCAGAGTTTGGGGTGATCTTCAAGGCATAATCCCCCAAGGTGACCAGGTCCTGGATCCGGTTGGTCTTGAAATAGGCGATAAACGGACCAAACTGGTAGCGCAGCATGCGTTGAGGCAGGCCAATCTGGCGGGCCGTGTCGTAGGCCTCAGCCGCTTCGGACCAGCGCTCAAAATAAAGCAAGTTGGTCCCTTTATTAAACCAGGCGTACGGGTTGCGCGGATCCTTCAGTGTTTCCTGGGTAGCGCTATCAAGGGCATTCGTGCGGTTACCGGCTTCGTCCCAATCGGATCCGAGCAGTCTCTTAACCAAATCCTCTTGTTCCGGACGGTAAACCAGTACGTATGCCCGGTTAAAAGCCTGCCAATGGGTGTCGAGCAGGTCGTAGCTGTTACTCAGGTTAGGGCCCAACCACGAGTCTTGCACGGTGAAAGAGCGCAGATTGTTGTCGTAGCCGGTGATCAGCAGGTAATGCCCGGCCCAATGATCATCACCCGGCCAATTGGTTTCGGTCAGGATGGAAGTCTCTTCGATCATGAAGGGGATACCGTTGGAGATGAAGCGCTTGATCAATTCTTCGTTCCCACCCACGCGGTAGTCGGCTTTCAACCAGCCAGCGTGGGTACGCACGAAATAAACCAGCTCATCGATGTTCACGTTGCGATCGTTGATATCCGGTTTGATCACTTTGTTGATGTCGTATTGGACGCCGGTCCAGCCAAAAAAATGCAGGAAGATCGACAGCGTGGCGGGGCCGCAGTTGTTGGCGTCCTGTTTTTCCCATTGAGGTGGCGCCAGTTTGGCGCTGGCAGGCAGGGGCGGGAAAGTTGGGGTAGGCGCTGGCGTGGCTGTCGAGGTAGGTTGTGAGGTGTGGGTCTGGATCGGATCGGGTCTGGCGCTGCCATCGGGGGTTGGGGATGGCAGTTGACGGTGCTCGATGTGCGGAGCAGGCAGGGGCGTCGGCATTTCGCCGGCTGGAATCACCATGATTTCCACGTCGATTGTGCGGCCGTCGTTATCGCGATGATCATGCGTGTCGCGGATCATGGTCGTGGTCTCCTCATGGTCAGGGGCTCAGTTGACCCCGGCGGCAAGCTCACAC
>DAIQPZ010000202.1:3071-4570 GCA_036787065.1 Anaerolineaceae bacterium | reverse complement strand
GGCTATACCGATCTGATCAACCCTTCACATTTTCTCAAGCAGTACCACATCAAATATACAACCATCGACAAATTTACCGCGGACCTGCAGCGCCTGAACCTGACCGGCGGCGAGTGGTGGCAGGTCTTTGCCGATAAGCGCTGCCAGAACTGGGATATGACCAATCCTAAGTGCGCCGATTACCCCGGCCTGTATCCCTGGATCCCCAAGGCCTCCGGCAGCCCCAGCGTTCTGACCTGGGAGCGCAACCCCTACTACTTCAAAGTGGACACCAAGGGCCAGCAGCTTCCCTATATCGACAAGATCGTCTCGACCCAGCAGGATAACGTCGAAATGGTCAACCTGAAAGTGATGAGCGGCGACGTGGACTTCCTGCGCGAAAGCACAGCCCTGGTCAAGATGCCGCTGTACAAGCAGAACGAAGCCAAGGCCGGTTTCAAAGTGGCCCTGATGGAAATGCATGTGGACTCCAGCAACATCATGTTCAACCAGACGTTTGACGACAAAAACTGGCAGGCGTTGGCGCAGGACCTCCGCTTCCGCCAGGCGGTCAGTCTCGCTCAGAACCGCCAGGAAATGATCGACAACGTCTACTATGGCTTTGCCTCCGTTTCCGCTGAAACGGTCGATCCAGCTTTTGCCAAACAGGATATTGCCCAGGCTAACAGCTTGCTAGACGCCATGGGCCTGACCAAGAAAGATGCCGACGGTAACCGTCTGTATGCGGACGGCACGCCGATAAACATCCTGCTCGAAAATGGTCAGCAGGCGCCCGACCTCCAGCCCATCGCCGACCTGGTTGCCGCGAATCTCAAGAAAATTGGCATCAAGGTTACGGTTAAACCGATCGACTCTACCCTGATGGGAACAAAACAAGCCGCCAACCAGCTTCAAATGTGGGTTATGTGGACTCACGACCGCGGGTGGGACAATGACGTCGATGATCCCAGTCGCGTCGGTCAATTGTACGCCGACTATATCACCAACCTGGGCAAGTCGGGTCTGAAACCCCCGGACTGGGTCATGCAAGCCGTCGATATCAATACCCGCCGCTGGGGCGCCGTCTCTGGCTCGGCTGAATACAACGCGATTGTTGCCGAAGGCCTCAAGTGGACCCGCGATAACCTGCCCTACGTCAACCTGGTCGAGCACGTCAAGTACCCGATGATCGTCAATGCCAAGCTGGGCAACGTTCCTCCGTCTGGAGCCCCGGCCTACGCGATTGCCGCTAACTTTAGCATCGTCCAGATGTTCTTCAACAAGTAACGTTTCTCCAATCCATAAGCCATGAGGTGTTTGGTGAACACCTCATGGCATTTTTACCAAGTGAACCATCCTGTGGTTTGGCGCCGGGGCATTCTCCGGCGCCAAACCGGAATTCTAAGCCGGGAGGAATCGCCCGTGTTATCATATATTCTCCGCCGTACCTTAATGTTGATCCCGATCGTGATCGTCATGTCCGCGGTTGCTTTTTTCTTGATCCAGCTTCCCCCGGGCGA
>DAIQPZ010000202.1:0-2971 GCA_036787065.1 Anaerolineaceae bacterium | reverse complement strand
GCGCTGTTGTTCTCCTGGATCGTAGCGATCCCCATCGGGATTTATTCAGCCACCCACCAGTATTCCGTGGGGGATTATTTGTTTACCTTTATCGGGTTTATCGGGGTGGCGACACCGGGATTCTTGCTGGCGTTGATTATGGCCTGGTTCATCTTTACGACTTTAAATTTTTCTGTCACCGGTATGTTTTCCAAAGAGTTCACCGACGCGGCCTGGAGCATTCCGAGAGTTTTCGATCTGCTCAAGCATATGGTCCTGCCGTTGATCCTGGTCGGTTTGAGCAATACTGGAGTCACCATTCGGGTCATCCGCAATAACCTGCTGGATGAGCTCCACAAGCAGTATGTCATTACCGCGCGCGCCAAAGGCATGTCGGAGTGGGCGCTTCTCATAAAATATCCAGTGCGCATGGCCGTCAACCCCATCCTTAGCTCCGTTAGTTGGGTTTTGCCCGGTTTGTTTTCGGGGACGATCCTGATCGACATTGTCCTAAGCCTTCAGACCGTCGGTCCGGTGCTCTTGCGGGCCACCATGGCCCAGGATATGTACCTGGCAGGCAGCGTTGTTTTAATATTAAGTGTCTTAACCGTGATTGGCGCCCTGATCGGGGATATCCTGCTGGTCCTGGTCGATCCACGCATTCGTTTTGGGAGGATTGAAAAGTGAGCACACAATCTACCAATCCCACCACCCCTGCCGCGCCCATGGCCAGCCTGGAAGATCAGGTTATTCATACCGGAGAGTCGAAAGCCGGTAAGGAAGACCGCTATTATTATGCCAGCCAGTGGGAACTGATCCGCTGGCGTTTCGGCCGGCATAAACTGGCCGTGATCTCCTTAGTCCTCCTGATCGTCCTTTACCTCACCGCGATTTTCTGTGAGTTTATCGCGCCTTATACCACCGACACGCGCTTTGAAGCCTTTGCCCAATCCAATCCATCCACCATCCACTGGATTAAACCCGGCGGCAGCTTCGGCCCCTACATTTTCGGGATCAAAAAAGTTCTGAACAAACAGACCTTTGTTTATGATTTTGGCGAAGATCGCAACGTCGTTTACCCGATCCAGTTGTTCGTCCACGGCGATGAATACAAGATGTGGGAACTGTTCAAGATGGATATCCATCTTTTTGGAATTCAAACCAAGGATGTCCCTCTGCTGCTCTTCGGCGCGGACCGCCTGGGGCGGGATCTGTTCTCGCGCACCGTATATGGCGGGCGCATCTCCCTGTCCATCGGTCTGGTGGGTGTGATCATCAGCTTCGTCCTGGGTGTACTACTCGGCGGTATCTCCGGCTACTTCGGCGGTGTGATCGATGACATTATCCAACGGGTGATTGATTTCTTGCTGTCGATCCCTGGTATCCCGTTATGGATGACGCTGGCTGCCGCCCTCCCGCGCGATTGGCCGGTGTTAAAGCTGTATTTTGCCATCACCATCATGCTCTCGATCCTGGGTTGGACCGGCCTGGCACGCGTGGTGCGCGGCAGGCTGCTCACCTTACGCGAGGAGGATTATGCCCTGGCAGCCCGGGGCGCTGGCGCCAGTGACTGGCGCATCATCACCCGCCACCTACTGCCGGGTTTCACCAGCCACCTGATTGTGTCGATCACGTTTGCCATCCCTGGCATGATCTTAAGCGAAACCGCGCTGAGCTTCTTAGGCCTCGGTATGATGCCTCCGGCAGTCAGTTGGGGCGTCTTACTGCAAGATGCCCAGAACCTGACCGCTGTAGCCCAGCAGACCTGGTTAATGATCCCCGCCATCTGGGTCATTGTCGCTGTTTTGCTGTTCAACTTTGTGGGTGATGGCCTGCGCGACGCAGCCGATCCATATAACCGCTGAGGTAGAGATGGAAATTAAAAACCAAGAATTTAACAGCAAATTCCCTCTTCTGATCGATGTCCAGGATCTACGCACCTATTTTTTTCTGCACGAGGGTACGGTCAAAGCCGTCGATGATGTAAGTTTTGAAATCCGCCAGGGACGTTCGCTTGGGGTGATCGGTGAAAGCGGTTGTGGGAAATCGGTCACCGCTCAATCGCTGATGCGCATCGTTCCTACCCCACCCGGTAGAGAAGTGGGTGGGAAGATCCTGCTGACTCTGAAAGAACAAGTCAGAACAAGTTCCGAGATTGTCAATGTGCTTGAGCTGCCTGCGGGTGGTGAACGGATGCGCAGCATCCGCGGTAAGCAGATCGGGATGATTTTTCAGGAACCGATGACCTCCCTGAGCCCACTGCATACCATTGGCGATCAAATTATGGAAGCTGTCCTGATCCACGAAAAGGGAGCCACCAGGAAGGATGCCCGCGATCGAACCCTGGATATGCTTAGCAAGGTGGGTATTCCACACCCCCAACGTTTGATCGATTCTTACCCACACCAGTACAGTGGGGGTATGCGCCAACGCGCCATGATCGCCATGGCGCTGGTGTGTGGCCCAAGCCTCTTGATTGGCGATGAGCCAACCACCGCCCTGGATGTGACCATCGCTGCCCAGATTATCGAGTTGATTAAGGACTTGCAGAATGATCTCGGTATGGCCCTGATGTATATCAGCCATGACCTGGGCATCGTCGGGCAGGTGGCCGATGAAATCATGGTGATGTATTTGGGCATGGTGATGGAACACTCCACAACCGACGAAATCTTTGATAACCCACTCCATCCCTATACCACGGCATTATGGCGCTCGATCCCGACCATGGAGGGTAAATTGGACCGGCTGAAACCGATTCAGGGCACTTTACCCAGCCCTTATGCGATCATACCCGGATGTCCTTTCTTCTCCCGGTGTGAACGCAGTATACCAGACGTATGTGATGCATCCCTCCCGCCCCTGAAAGAAATATCTCCGGGGCATAAGGTGCGGTGTTTCCTTTACGCTTCCTGATCTTTATTATTCTAATTAATTTGTAACTGCTCAGACCCATGTGAAAAAGACCCGAATTTTGAGTGTTTGCGGGTGC
>DAIQPZ010000201.1:0-4591 GCA_036787065.1 Anaerolineaceae bacterium | reverse complement strand
GGCTTTGCCCCCTCATTTTGTCATTCTGAACCCCCGAAGGCTTTGCCCCCTCATTTTGTCATTCTGGAACCTCTGAGGCTTTGCCCCCTCATTTTGTCATTCTGAACACCCGAAGGCTTTGCCCTCTCATTTTGTCATTCTGAACCCCCCGCAGGCTTTGCCCCCTCATTTTGTCATTCTGAACCCCCGAAGGCTTTGCGTAGGGGATGAAGAATCTCGCCTCATCCACCCGAGATCCGTCCGTAAGCCATGGCACTTTGTTCGCTAAAGTGCTCCGACCGCCGCACCACGCCCCAAAATTTTATTGCTGGAAATCGTCCCTGGCGGATTATAATAGATGTGCAGGATTTTAAATCTGGAGGTAGGTCATGCCCATGCTAAATGATGGATCGGTAGCCCCAAAACAAAAGATTGAAATCGAATGCGACGGCCCTTACCGGGTGGAAGGCAGCATCCCCCTGGTGCGCAAGGCGCAAATTGTGTCCGAGTACGGCGAGCCGCTGACCTGGCAAAAAGAAGAGACGATTGAGACCAGCGGCGACTACAGCCTCTGCCGCTGCGGCCATTCGCACGATAAGCCGTTCTGCGACTGCACCCATCTCGAGATCGGTTTTGACGGCACGGAAACGGCGGACACCGGCAAGACCGCCGGGCGCCAGGAGCTCATCGAAGGCGGCACGAAGATCGCCGTCCGGCGCGATTATACATTGTGCACGGAATCGGGTTTTTGCGGCAACCGCCTGGGCAACGTGGACAGCATGCTCGCGGCAACCGGCGACCCGCAGGTGCGGGCGCAGGTAATGGCGATGATCGAGCGCTGCCCGTCTGGCTCTTATGTTTACTCGGTTGAAGCAGGCGGGACGGAGATCGAGCCCGACCTGCCGTTCCAGATCGCGCTGACCACCGAGATCACTCACGAAGGCCCGATCGAAGGTCCCTATTGGGTCACCGGTGGTGTCTCGATCGAGCGTTCCGACGGCCAGCCTTTCGAAACCCGCAACCGGGTCACACTGTGCTCGTGCGGGCTTTCAAAGAACAAACCCTTGTGCGACGGCGCCCACCGCACGCACCCCACGTTTAAGAAATAACCATCCGGCGCTAAATCCGCCTGTCCAGATCCATCCATTAGATAAGGCCGCTAGGCGGGGTGATAACCAGCGGCTTTTAGCGGTCCCTTTGAATGATTTTTCTTGCCCGGTGTCAAGATAATCGGAAGAGGTTGGACACAATGATGAAGGACAAAAAGAAACAGCAGATATTCTAAACCCCGAGTATTCCTAGTTTTATGACGGTGTAAGCTCACGCGGAGACGCGGAGTACGCGGAGAAAAAAACTAGAAAACTCTGCGACCTCCGCGGCTCCGCGTGAAACAAAGGGAAAACAATGAAAGATATCGACGAAATTACAGGAAATATCGTTGATGCGGCCTACAAGATCCACACTGGACTGGGACCGGGTTTATTGGTATCTGTCTATGAAGCAGTGTTAGGACGCGAATTGGAAAAGCGTGGGCTGGTTGTCGAAAGGCAAAAGATCATCTCGTTTGAATATGATGGAATGCGATTTGACGAAGGCTTGAAAGTGGACTTATTAGTAGAAGAAGTTGTTGTGGTTGAACTAAAATCGGTGGAAAAGTTTGCTCCTGTACACGCCAAGCAGGTATTGACTTACCTGCGATTACTGCACCTTCCTGTTGGTTTACTGATCAATTTTGGTTCACCCACCTTAAAAGAAGGTTTACAACGCATTGTAAACAATTACCAACCCTCCGCGGCTTCGCGCCTCCGCGTGAACCAGGAAAAGAGGTGAAAATGGAAGAGAATAACCAACCCCGCGAGGGCGAAATCATCCTGTATACCACCCCGAACGGAGTAGCAAAAGTGGAGGTTTTTTTTTAGGATGAAAGCTTTTGGCTCAGCCAGCGCCGGATGGCTGAATTGTTCGACGTGGAAGTCAACACGATCAATTACCACTTGAAGGAGATCTATCAATCAGGAGAATTGCAGAAAGGTGCAACTATTCGAAATTTTCGAATAGTTCAAAATGAGGGAGGTCGGACTGTTACCCGTGAAGTTGAATATTACCATTTGGATGCTATCATCGCAGTGGGTTACCGGGTAAACAGCCTGCGGGCGACCCAATTCCGCATCTGGGCTACCCAGACATTGCCCGAATTCATCATCAAGGGGTTTGTGCTCGATGACGAACGTCTCAAGTTGAATAAACGTTTCGGGCCGGATTATTTCGATGAACTACTCGAACGGATCCGTGAGATCCGTGCCAGTGAGCGGCGCTTCAATCTGAAGATCACCGATATCTATGAACAGTGCAGCATCGATTATTCTCCCAATGCAGAGATCCCAAAAGTCAACGTAGTCGCCGGGCAAGTTGGGGTCACCAAAGGCGGAGTGATCGCCACACCCATGAGCGTAGCAGAGGAAAAGTTCACTTATGGCAGTCACCTGGTGCCGGATGTACTGGCTTATCTCCAGAATGAGACCGAATTGACCCGCTCGACTCTTGTGCGCAATCTCAAAGAATCAGGTCGGTTGAACGAGTTTTTCAACGATCCGCAGCGTTTTATGGATGCTGTGGCCAGGGTTATCAAATACGAATTGCACCGTTTGCTGGTGGATGGTATCAAATATGAGAAGATTCCAGGCACTGGACCGGAGGCCGTGTGGGAAATGATGCTCTTTAAGGTCGAAGAGCTGGTCAATTATCTCAATGCCTTGCAGGTGAATAAATCGGTTTACGAGTATGTTGTGTACGACTCGGATGTGGAGCGTGAGTTTGCCCGTCGGTTGGATCTGCGTGAAGACATCAAATTGTTTGTCAAACTGCCGGGTTGGTTCCAGATCGACACCCCGGTCGGAAAATATAATCCGGATTGGGCGGTGGTCAAAGAGGGAGATCAAACCCTTTACCTGGTGCGCGAAACCAAGGGCACGCGCGATTTCTTGCAATTACGCAACAGCGAAGCCGATAAAGTGCGCTGTGGTAAAAAGCATTTCGAGGCGTTGGATGTGCCCTTTGCGGTGGTGGTGAGTGCGGATGAAGTGTAGTCGCACCATCGTCCTAAAAAAGAAGTTTCAATAAAATAGTTGAAAAAAATTACACATGATCGGCGTTAAGTGATATGACCATCAACAAAAAAGAGCGGCCCAGGCCGCTCTTTTTCGCGGTCTTTACCCCCCAAATGAATGATGTTCCGTCCTTGCAATGAACTCGTCCTGAAGCGCCTCGCCCAGGTCGCAGAAGTAATCGCTGTAACCGGCCACGCGCACGTTCAGGTCGCGGGTTGCCTCCGGGCTGCGTTTGGCGCGGCGCAGCGTTCCCGCTTCCATCACGATGAACTGGATTGGGTGCCTCTCCTGCTTGAAATAAATTTGGATCAAGGACACAGGTTGTCCAGCCCTTCCTCTTCTCCGGGGAGGAACGCGCTATAATACTTCTATCCCATACCGGAGGTGTTTCCTTGGAGATCTCGATCACGATTGAGGCTATGTATGGCCTGAACTGGTCCTTGTGGAGACACCTGGTCCAGCGGGTAGAGCAGATGGGCTTTGACGGGCTGTTCCGCTCCGATCACTTCATGATCGGCAAGACGGGTTCGGACTCCCTGGAACTGATCACATCGCTGACGTATCTGGCTGAGCACAGCCAGGCCATCCATTTCGGCTCGCTGGTCGCGCCGCTCTCGTTCCGAAACCCGGTGATGCTGGCGCGCCAGGCAATGGCGATCAACGATCTCAGCGGCGGGCGGATGATCCTGGGCGTGGGCGCCGGCTGGCACGAGGATGAACACACCATGTTTGGTTACCAGTTGGGGGACAAAAAAACGCGCCTCGACCGGTTTGATGAAGGGTTGCAGGTCATCACCCGCCTTGTTCACAGCAGCCAACCGGAGAGCTTTGACGGCCAGTTTTTTAAGCTTCGCGAAGCCCAACTGGTGCCGCAGTCGCCCGTCCGGATTATGGTGGGCGGCAACGGTTTAAAACGCACCCTGCCGCTGGTCGCCCGTTATGCGGATATTTGGAACTGCCAGGTCGTGGAACCGGCAAAATTCAAAGAAATTAACAGCCGGCTGGATGCGTTGATCGGCGAGGCCGGCCGAGAGCCCGGCCAGGTCAAGCGAACGGTGATGCTCCCCGTGTTCTGTCAGCGCACGGAGAAAGACCTGGAACGGCACCTGGCCATGATTAAGCAGCACGCCGCGCCCTTCTACACATACTCCGATGATGAATTGAAAGCGTGGCTCTATTCCTTAAAAGGGATTATCGGTTCCCCCCAACAAATCGTGGATGGGTTGTCGGCTTATTCTGAGCTTGGGGCCGAAGAAATCATTCTTGAGTGGTTCGGCCTTTATGACTTGGAAGGGTTTGAGTTGTTGGGCAGCGAGGTGCTGCCGCACTTCCGCTGACCGCGATAACCCTCTATAAAAAGGGTCTTTGTTGAGCAGGGCATGGCGCAGGCGCTCCTGCCCTTTGAAATTATCCGCCAGGGCAGCCAGCAGATCGGCCAGGGCGACGGTCTGGTCGGTGTAAACCAGTTGGCGGATGGCCGCCAGGCAGTCCGTGATCGTGCCCAA
>DAIQPZ010000009.1:15606-34022 GCA_036787065.1 Anaerolineaceae bacterium | reverse complement strand
CGCGGGGTAAGACGCCGCTGATGGCGAAGAAGCAGGTCTGCATGACGGTGTTGATGCGGCCGCCCATGCCGGTGGCCTGGGCCACATCGTAGGCGTTGATCACATAGAAGTGAAGTTTCTTGGTGATGAGGTCGCTCTGTACTTCGCAAGGAAGCTGGTCCCACACTTGCTCGGGGCCATAGATGCTGTTGAGCAGGAAAACGGCGCCCGGCTTGGCATACTTGAGCATGTCCACCCGTTCCAAGAAGGAGAACTGGTGGCAGGCAACGAAATTGGCCTGTCTGATCAGGTAAGGGGCGTGGATCGGCTTGGGGCCAAAGCGCAGATGAGATATGGTGACAGTGCCAGATTTCTTCGAGTCATAAACGAAGTAACCCTGTGCGTAGTTATCTGTCTCGCCGCCGATGATGCGAATTGAGTTGTGGTTGGCGCCTACCGTGCCATCGGCGCCCAGGCCAAAGAACACGCATTGGATCGTCTGAGGATCTTCGATTTCAAAAGAGGGGTCGTAGCTCAGGCTGGTGTGGGTGACGTCGTCATTGATGCCTACGGTGAAGTGGATGATCGGGTCAGTTTTTTTCAACTCATCGAAAATGGCTTTAACCATGGCCGGGGTGAATTCCTTGGAGGAGAGTCCATAACGCCCGCCGATGAAGTTCGGCCGTTTTGTGAAGGGCGCCGATCCATCGGCCATGCTTTCTTCAACCGCTGTAACCACATCCTGGTAGAGCGGCTCGCCCGTGGCGCCAATTTCTTTGGTGCGGTCGAGTACGGCGATGGATTGGGTCGTGGCGGGGAAGGCCTTCATCAGGTCTTTGACTGAGAATGGGCGATAGAGGTGAACTTTAACCACACCCGTCTTTTCGCCATGAGCATTCAGATAAGCTGCGGTCTGTTCCGCTGTTTCGGCGCCAGAGCCCATGATGATGATGACGCGTTCCGCATCTGGAGCGCCGCAGTAATCAAACAGGTGGTACTGCCGGCCGGTCAGGGCAGCGAATTGATCCATGGCTTCCTGAACGATGGCTGGGGTTTTCGCATAAAATTGGTTGACGGTTTCGCGACCCTGGAAGGCCACGTCAGGGTTCTGGGCGGTGCCGCGCAGGACCGGGCGATCGGGCGTCAGCGCGCGGGCGCGGTGTTCGCGGACCAGGGCGTCGTCGATCAGGGCATGCAGGTCGTCATTGCTCAATTCTTCGATCTTGTTGATTTCGTGCGAGGTGCGGAAGCCATCGAAGAAATGCATGAAAGGGACGCGCGATTTCAAGGTGGCGGCCTGGGAAATCAGGGCTATGTCGTGGGCTTCCTGGACCGAATTAGAGGCAGTCATGGCAAAGCCGGTTGAACGAGCGCCCATTACGTCTGAATGATCGCCAAAAATCGAGAGGGCCTGGGCGGCTAACGAGCGGGCTGACACGTGGAATACGGTCGAGGTCAACTCACCGGCAATCTTGTACATATTGGGGATCATCAACAATAAACCCTGGGAAGCGGTGAAGGTGGTGGTCAATGAACCGGTCTGTAAAGCACCGTGAACGGCGCCGGCTGCGCCACCTTCGGATTGCATTTCCATCACCACGGGGACGGTGCCCCACAGGTTCGGGCGGCCAGCCGCAGCCCAGGCATCGGAATGCTCACCCATGTTTGATGAGGGCGTGATCGGGTAAATGGCGATCACCTCACTCAAGCGGTAAGCAACATTTGCTACGGCTTCGTTGGCATCAATTGTTAATGTTTGACGCGTCATGTATGGTTTCTCCTATTTAGATATAAAAAGCGAAACCGCTTTTACTGAGTCGAAAGATCGGATGATCTTGGGTTTAATATAGTCTACAAGCTGTTCAATCATTCAAACTGTAAGTATATCTCCCCATAGGCCGTTCAGTAAGTTATATAGGTCATGGAATCTACCTGTGACCTGTCATATCTGAAAACACTGGCAGGCTTGTTTAACTCAGCCAGGCTTAAAAGGTTGGCTCATTGAGAGTTTTCGGGCTAACATTCTAAAATGCGGACCATTCCACGGGAAATCCTGAAGAACTAAAAAGGTTTGAGCAATGCGGTTAATCCGGTAGAATCGACTAAAATGAAATCATCCACCCCTCAGCATCATTACACAGCCCAATCGAGGCCAAATGGTTTGCCCTGGCTGGCGTTGGCCTGGGCAGCCTGATGACCCCCCTTGATCCCAGCATCGTTAATATTTCACTGCCTACCCTGGAACAGTATTTTTCAACCAACCTGGCTACCGTGGGGTGGGTGGACCTTCGTTATGCCCTGATCCTCACCTCGCTAATCTTAGGAGCAGATCGGTGAGTCGATGTGGGCAATAAAAAGAAGCTTTACCGGTTTGGGCTGGGTCTGTTCACCACCGGTTCACTTTTGTGCGCAATTTCGCCGTCATCACCGAGGTGTTCCCGCCCCAGCAACGCGGTAGGTCGCTGGTTTTTCTTGATCAATGTGCGCAATCTGCGGCTTCCAAAATCGACCCAGCATTTTCACACCGCCGCGTTTGACACCTTCACGGCATGTGTGATTGCCATGGTGGCTAATACCGACGAGCGGTCCGCCGCTGAATAACTTTTTATTTGGAGTAACTGCTCAATCGTCTCAATCGTGAGAAGAGAGTCCCCGAATTTGAGGTATTTGCGGATGCTTCGCACCCGCAAATACCTCAAATTCGGACCTTATTTCTGTGTGTAAGATATCAAAAGCGGGGGTTATCCCCCCGCTTAGAATGCGATCGTGGAAAAGACTGGTGTAGCAAATGGCGTTTTGTTTAAGGGATCTGCAGGCTTTGACCAGCGGTCAGATCGTAAGGGCTCTTCAGGCTGTTCGCGGCGATGATGGCATTGGTATCCGCGTCGCCAGACGCGCAGGCCACTGCGTAGATCGTATCACCGTCTATGACCGTGTAGGTCGCCGGGTGAGGGATCAACGCCCGGTTTCCGGCATCCCATCCGGTTTCGGCAGGGAGTTTCAGTACTGCGCCGACGGCGGGCTTTGAATTAATATTGAGACCATTGATGCTTAACACCGTAGCGATATTAAGATTGTAGCGCCTGGCGATGCAGAAGGGGAATTCGCCTTTTTGCAACGTGTATGTGGACGGGTGCCCAGGAGTGGCGGTTGGTACGACGACGGCCGGCATGGTGGCGGTCGGTTGAACCGGGACGGGAGTCTGGGTAGCCTGGGGATTGGTGGCAACCGGGGCTTTGGTGAGGGAGACGGCGGCTGGGGCTGTGGCGGATGGCGTCGGCCCGCCTGGCTTGGTCATGGCGACGGCGGTCTGGGTGCCTGCCAGGACATTTTTAAGGGCATCATCCGGGATTGGGGTGGGAAAAGGAAAATTACCCATGGCGGTTGGGGTGGTGACCGGAGCGTTAGAAGCCGATTTTTGGCAGGCAGATAAAGCCACGGCCAGCGCCACAGCAATCAAAATGACGAGCCAAACTTTTTTACTCATTTGTGTCTTCTCCTTCCTAAGGGCCGGCGGCTCAATATCCATTGGGTCGCAGCGGCTGCATGGCAAGTATGGTATTGCGTATATATATATGATGGTAGCATATCCCTGATTCCGCGTCAAGCGGATATGCCATCTTGATCACTTATTTTGGTGCAAGGATCGTACCATTTTATGGTTATTCTTGGGCAATTGGCAGGACAATGGTGAATTTGCTACCGCGGTCAGGGACAGAATCGACCCAAATGCGCCCCTCGTGAGCCTCAACTACCGATTTAACGATGGCCAGTCCCAGGCCGGTACCCCCAATATCAACCGGTATGTTGCTGGCCCGATAAAATTTATCGAAGATATTGGGCAGGTCTGCTGCCGGAATGCCCATTCCGCTGTCGCTAATCTCAAGGATAATTTGGTCCTGTTCGAAAAACCCATGCAACTGGACTTTTCCGCCTGCCGGTGTATACTTGATTGCGTTATCCAGCAAGTTATCGATGATTTGGCGGATCTGGATGGGGTTACCATAAAGTGGGGGAAACTTTTCAGGGGTCTCAATACTCAGATCGATATCTTTATCGACTGCCCGGCCGGCGTAATACGTGGCAGATAAATTAAGGATCGGGCCGAGGTGGATCAATTCTTTCCGTGTATCAACCCCGGCTTCGATGCGTCCCAAATTTAATAAATCGTCGACCAACGCGCTGATGTTGTTCACACTGGCTTGCACGCGTTGGATGAACTCGCGCTGGGTGTCATTGACCGGTCCGACGCGATCGATCAACTCAACGTATCCCAGGATAGAGGTCAATGGAGAGCGCAAATCGTGAGACACGGTACCCACAAATTCACTTTTAATCCGGTCCAGCCTTTTAAGCGTGGTGATATCATTGATGGAAATAGCCCAGCCAATACCTGGGATCGCCGCAAGCATCCCATTAAACATACGGCCATCCTCCACATTAATCTCGATGGATTGGTTTGGGGCGGTGTTGGGCGTCGTGATCAATTCCTGCATATCCGCCTGGGTAAATACCTCAAGCGCCGGCTTGCCAGTCATATCACTTTCTTCCAGACCAAACGCCCTTTTCGCTACTTCGTTGACCAGGATAATGTGACCTGTTTCGTCGATGACAATCACGCCATCTTGCAGACCGGCCAAGATGCGTTCCTGCTTACTTAATTGCAGGGATAGGCTGGTGTAGCGCTGGGCGTTTTCAATCACAATAGCGGTATGATCGGCAAGGGTTGAAAGGTGTGCCAACTGATGTTCCCCGAAAGGCTCCCGGTTATGCCGGTTATCAACGCCTAAAACGCCTGAAACCCTTCCATTGAGTTGCAAAGGCACATAAAGCACGCTGTAAACCAGGTAAGAGGTCTTTAACTTGGTGGCGGTGGCCTGGTTTAATAACAGGGGCTTACCCGTTAATATCACGCGCCCTGGCAAACTGTCTTTGATCGGCACGCGGAAAGCCCGTACAAATTCTTCTTCAAAATTACTACCGGCGACCATGTACAACTCGTCTGTCTGTTCATCTACCAGGAGCAGGGTGGCCTCTTCAGCGCCGGTCAGATCGACAGCGCCATCAATGATGACCTTGAAGGAGGAATTTAAATCGTGGGAAGCATGGATTGCCCGGCTCAGGCGTGAAAGCCGTTCCATCTCATCCACCTGGCGCTGCAAGCTAATGCTGATTTGTTTCGCCGCCAGATTTTCCCAATCTTTCCATTTGTGGAATTGGGTCAAGCAGGATTGGACGACCGTTAGAATATCTTCGGGATGCAAGGGCAGGCAAAGGGTGTCGGTAATGCCGATGCGCAAGGCAGACTTGAGCAGGTCTGGGTGATCCTGGCTGACCAGGAGCAGGAGTGGGATGGTCGGGAAACGGTCCCGTAGATGACGCGCATGGGCGAGATCCTTGCCGTCATCCAGGTTTTCACTCAGGATCAGTAAAGCCGGGGATGTTGTGTTGACCAACTTTTCGGCAGAATCGGGTTCGCGCGTTGTAACGACTTCATAACCAGCGGAACGGAGAACCTGCTCCAGCAAGAATGAGATATTTTGTTCGATGGCAATGATGAGAATGCGTTCAGTTGGATTGGATGACATGATCCTGTTGGAAACCCGGGGCAATCAGGCGCGCAGTGATCCCCTGACGGGGATAAGGGTAAAATGAAAGGTCGATCCGCGCCCGGGTTGGCTTTCTACCCATAACTTGCCTCCCTGGGCGGTGATAACATCTTTCATGAGGCTGAGCCGGATCCCCAATCCGCTGAATGAATGAGCGGGCTGGGATTCTATGCGATAACCCGGCTCAAAGAGGTGAGATTGGTGGCGTGGGTCAATCCCCGCCCCATTGTCCCGTACAGTGACGTGTACCCACTGCTCATCTATGAAAACGCGCAAAACGACCTGTTTGCCGCTCGGACTGAATTTAACCGCGTTGGAAAGCAGGCCGAGGGTGACCTGCAGGATGGGCGCCGAATTGGCCTTGACTATGATCGGTGCTGAAGATAGCTCGCCCACCAGGGTGACACCATCGTGTTGGGCAATTTGCTGTACCGCACCGATCGCCTGGCGAGAAATTTCATTCAGGTCGGTTGGCGCGGCCGATGGGGCTGAAAATAACTGCTGGAGGGTGGATGTGGTTTCAACCATGCGCGCCAGGTCGAGCAGTTGATCCTGCGTTGTGAGCAAGAGTTGGGCCTGGTCGGTGGTCACAATGCCTGCCTTAGCATGCAGCATGCGGTCAACCGCCCCCGCAGCATTCGTCACCGGGGGTTTGATAACTTTTACCATGGCGCGGAACAGGTCATTCTTGATTTTTTCGTTCAACTCCGCTTTTTCAGCCGCCGCTTGCAGCGAACGCGCCCGATCATCCAATGCACGGAACAGGCGAGCATTCACCAATGAAATGGATGCGTAATCGCTGACCGCTTCCAGCAAATTTTGTTCGCTGGCTTCAAAGGGTTTTGGCGCACGGCGCAGTGTGACCAAAACGCCAACGACCTGTTTTTGAACTTTGATGGGGACTATCAGGGCGGCCTGGCCCAGGCTGGCAATTGCAAAGCGCTTGAAGGGGTCGCCAGAAATGGAAAGCGTTTCACCAGACATGGCAACGAGCGAGCTGATGCCATCGTCCCAGGGTTGGTTGAGCCGGGAAACCAGCGAGCCAGGCAAATTGCGATGGGCTGCCAGGATAAACGTCTTCAGGGTTTCATCCCGCAGCAAGAACCAGCCGATATCCGCCTGAGTCACCTTGAGCGCCCCCTCGACAATCTTATCGACCAACATGCGCTGGTCTGTGGTGGAGGTGACCGCTTTGCCAACCGCAAAAATCGTGGTCAATTCACGTACGCGGTGCTGCAGTTCCTGGTTTGTCTGCTGAAGCTGGTAGGCCAGGACCTCACGCTCGCGCCGCTCGCGGACCTGCTTGAGGACCCTTTCCACGACCGAGACCACTTCGGCATCGCGCAACGGCCACTGGAGGTAATCCGTCGCCCCCAGGCGGAAGGCCTGGATGATGTCTGGTTCATTGCCCTTTTGTGCCAGGATGATCACCGGTGTATTGATCCTATGCGCGTTGATAGCTGCCAGGAAATCTTTACCGCTCAACCCGGGCAAATTTAAATTGACAATAGCGACGTCAGGACTAAACTGAATAACTTGCGGGATGGCGCTGTTGGCGTCGCCCACAACGAGCACCTGATAGCCCATCGATTGCAAGGCCTGCCGCCCCACCAGGTCACTGATGACCGGGTCGCTTTCGACTACCAGGATGCGTTCTTTGGTGTTCCCCATAAACGGAATGATAGCACGTTTGTAATAAAATGGGGAGGAAATCGCGATTGGATTTCATCTGGCGCCAGTGTCACGATTCCTTTCATTCATATCAACCGACTCAAGCCAAAACAGGTTAGAATTTTATAAGATGTTTGTAGACTGCTTGACTTTATATCCATGCTGCGCATAAAATAAAGGTATGGAATATCAGGATTATTACAAAACACTGGGCGTAGAGCGAAGTGCGGATGCTCAGGAAATAAAACGCGCTTATCGCAAACTGGCAATGAAGTTTCACCCCGATCGCAATCCTGGGAGCAAGGAAGCTGAAGAGAAATTCAAAAAGATTAATGAGGCTTACCAGGTCTTAAGCGACGCCGAAAAACGATCACGGTACGATCAACTAGGAGAATCCTATTCACGCTGGCAGCAAAATGGCGGTGGGCCAGGCGGTTTTAATTGGAACGACTGGTTTACCCAACAGTCACAGGCGAGAGGCGCCCAGGGTGGAACCCGGGTAGAGGTGGATAATCTGGAAGACCTGTTTGGCGGGGGCTTTTCAGATTTCTTTAGTTCTATTTTTGGGGGTGTGGGTGGCAGCACCGGGAGCGCTGGTCGGCGTGTGGGGCGGCGAGTAGCACCACAAAATGCCCAGCAGCTTGTGACCATCAGTTTTCAAGAAGCCTACAAGGGCACCGAGCGTTCTTTCCAGTCTGATAGGCGCCGCCTGGAGGTGAAAATCCCGGCTGGCGCACGGTCAGGCACCAAAGTCCGTGTGCCTGGTGCGGGTCCGGATGAAGGTGGAGGTCAGCATAGTGACCTTTACCTGGTGATCGAAGTGACACCGGATAGCCATTTTGACCGGCAAGAAGACGATCTCTATACAGAGGTCCCGATCGATCTTTATACATCTGTTTTGGGTGGGGCGGTAAAGGTACCCACGCCTGCGGGGACTGTTTCCTTGACCATACCCGCGGGTACGCAGCCAGGTCAGACGTTTCGCTTGGCGGACCGTGGGATGCCCCATCTTAAAGTGGCGCAAACTTTTGGGGATTTATATGCCAAGATAAAAGTTCAGATTCCTCGCCAGCTTAATCCTCAACAAATAAAGTTGTTTGAACAACTGCGGGGTAGTTAATTTATAATGCTCGTAACTGCTCAGGTTGTTTTGTGTGAAAAAGGCCCGAATTTTAGGTGTAGGCGCTTACCCGGTAAGCGCAAAACACCTCAAATTCGGCAACTTTCACCCCAAGGCTGAGTAGATACTAATTTTCTTTGAAAGGTATCGATAATGAGAAAAACATGGCGTTGGTTAGCGCTGATGGTCGTAATGGCAAGCATTTTGGCTTGCCAGTCTACCACCTCTTTGGGCAGGTTCAACCCACTGAGCGCCACCCCAACCTTGATCCCACTAGGCGAGATGGCGCCCACCCAAAGTGCTCTTACCCCGGTTCCACCTGCGAACCCTGCGACCAATTCAGCCCAGGTCCAGGACCTATCTAGTCTTTACGACAGGGTCAGCCCGGGGGTAGTCGCGATTATAGTGACTGGTGATTCCGTCAATGGGGTCCCTTCAGGTGGATTGGGCTCCGGTTTTGTTTACGATCAGTCTGGGAACATTGTCACGAATTTTCATGTGGTAGATGGCGCAAAAAGTATTGAGGTGGATTTCACGTCGGGTCTCAGGTTGGATGGTAAGGTGGTCGGTTCAGATCCGGACTCCGATCTGGCGGTGATCAATGTTCAGGCGCCAAAGGACGCATTGAAACCCCTTCCGTTAGGCGACTCATCTACTTTGAAGGTGGGCCAGGCGGTAATTGCTATTGGCAATCCATTTGGAATGAGCAGTACCATGACCTCTGGAATTGTATCAGCCCTCGGCCGGACTAATTCATCTTTACGCGCCACCAGTGAAGGCGCCAATAATTATGTCATCGCCGACATCATCCAAACGGATGCGGCGATCAACCCGGGTAATTCGGGCGGACCACTTCTCGACCTGACCGGCAATGTAGTTGGTATCAACCGGGCTATTCGTACCACTAACACCACGACGACCGGTGAGCCAACCAATTCGGGTATAGGTTTCGCGGTAGCCATCAACCTGGTTAAACGGGTTACACCTCAACTGATCAAATCTGGGAAGGTGGATTATCCCTACCTGGGGTTATCTGGGATAGACCTGTCAGATTATGACCGCTTGAGTTTGAGCCAGGTGAAATTATTAGGCTTGAACCGGTGGACCGGTGTTTATGTGGCATCTGTCACGTCGGGCGGGCCATCGGATAAAGCCGGGCTGCGTGCTGGAACCAAGCAGACGGATGATCCGAACTTGCAGGCTGGTGGCGATTTGATCATCGCTGTGGATGGGCGCCCGGTCCTGCTTTTTGGAGATCTGGTCAGTTATATGACTGAAAATAAAGGTCCAGGGGACCCAATTGTCCTAAGAATCGTACGGGATAATCAAGAAAAGGAGGTCACCGTTACCTTAGGAAAACGACCGTAAGCAAGCTACCGTTTCAGGTGATGTCTCAACCAAGGAGGTTACCATGTTAACAGAAAGTAACTTGCGGGAATTACTTGAGTTTTCCGCGCCTGTTCCAGTACTGAGTGTTTATCTCAATACCGTACCTACACAAGGAAATGCAGATACTTATAAGTTGCGCTTACGGAATATGCTTAAAAGAGTCAATCTTCCTCAGGATGCTGGTGCAATCGAACGTTTTTTTGACCACAGCTACGATGGATCGGGGCGTGGTGTGGCTGTGTTTTCTTGCGCTTCGCAGAACTTTTTCCGCGCTTATTCGCTTGCGACGCCGCTTCCCAGCGCTGTGTACGTCAGCAGCCGCCCGGCGGTCAAACCTCTGGCGGATGTGTTGGATGCGTATGGCGGGTACGGCGTCGTTTTGATCGACAAACAAGGCGCGCGCTTGTTCTTCTTCCACCTGGGCGAACTTCGTGAACAGGAAGGGGTCATGGGTGAGGTGGTCAAACACACCAAGCGCGGTGGGGCATCCACTATTCCCGGCCGGCGGGGTGGCATTGCTGGAACTACCAATTATGAAGATGAAGTGATCGATCGCAATATGAAAGAGAGTGTCGAGTTTGCTATTCACTTCTTTGAGGAAAATCATGTTCGACGGATCTTGATCGGTGGTACAGATGAAAATGTGGCCTTATTCCGCGGCTTGCTGCCCAAGGCATGGCAGAGCCTGGTAGTCGGTTCTTTTGCCATGGGCATGACCGCCAGCCATGCTGATGTCATGGCACGGGCCACGGCGATCGGCCTGGAGGCCGAACAACGTCGCGAAGCACATTTGGTAGACGCAGTGATTACCACGGCAGCGAAAGCTGGCAGCGGTGTGGTGGGCCTGGATGCCACCCTGGATGCTGTTCACAACGGGCGAGTCCAGACTTTGTTGATCTGTGAGGACTTCCATGAGGTGGGTTATCGCTGTAAGAGCTGCGGTTTTTTAACCACCGTTGAGGCGAAGGCTTGCGGTCTATGCGGAGGTCCATTTGAGACTATCCCCGATGCGGTCGAGCTGGCTGTCGAGGAGGTGATGGTCCACGGTGGGATTGTGGAGGTGGTCCATTCCGTTCCAGCCCTGGTTGAAGCCGGAAAAATCGGTGCAGTTTTACGTTATTGAATCCCAGTTACCCCTCCAGTTATCTAGATATCTATCCCCGCCCAAAGGCGGGGATTTTAATTAGGTTTGTTACTAATCAGGGGTGCTTTTACACCAAGGTTGAGTAGTTACTTTAGTTTTCAGGTATAATTGATCGAACATATATTCTTTTAAGGAGTTACCCATGCCAGCCCTCTCCCTATCTGCCGCCCGTAACCTGGCTTTGTCTGCCCAGGGTCTGCTCCAACCGCCCGCACATACCGCCTGCAAAGCGGATGTTCTGGCGGCGATTCGCCGGATTGGGGCTCTGCAGATCGATACGATCAATGTGGTTGCGCGAAGCCCATACCTGGCCCTGTGGAGCCGCCTGGGCGCATACGATCCGGCCTGGTTGAACGAGTTGTTGGCTGAAGGCGCATTATTCGAATACTGGTCGCATGCAGCCAGTTTTCTGCCGATCGAGGATTATCCTTATTACCGGCGGTTTATCTTGAATGGCAGACATTGGCACCGTAATAAAGATTGGTATCCTAATCACCAGGAAGAGGTGGACGCGATCTTAACGCATGTTCGCCAGTATGGCGCGGTCCGGTCGGCCGATTTCAAACGTAAAGATGGCAAGAAGGGTACCTGGTGGGATTGGAAGATTGAGAAAGATGCCCTGGAGCATTGGTTTACCATGGGTGAGTTAATGATTACTCGGCGTGATAAATTTCAACGGGTGTACGATCTGCGCGAGCGTGTGTTACAGGGCTGGGATGACAGCGGCGTACCCACTATGGAAGATACGCTGTGCGCACTGACCTTGAAATCGATCCAATGCCTGGGTATTGCCCGACCGGCCTGGGTGGCGGATTATTTCCGTCTGCCCAAGGAGGTGGTCAAGGCCACTTTGAAAGACCTGGAGCGCCGGGATCTGATCCGGGCCATTGAGGTTGAGGGTTGGGCAGAGCCGGCCCTGGTCTCTACCGAACAGACTGCGCTGGTCCAGGCTGCCATGGATGGGACGCTGCAGGCGACCTGTACCACGCTCCTGCCACCTTTTGATTCGCTCATTTGGGACCGTGCCCGCACCCGCCAGCTTTTCAATTTCGATTTTGCTCTGGAATGTTACCTGCCTGCGCCGAAGCGCATTTACGGGTATTATCTATTATCCATCCTTCACCGGGGCGAGCTGGTTGGCCGGCTGGATGCAAAGGCCAACCGCCAGCAAGGGCGCTTTGAGGTGAGGACCCTGTATCTGGAACCAGCGGTCAAGGTAGATGATGAGCTGATTAATGCGATCGCTGAGACGCTTTGCCGCTGCGCCAACTGGCACAAGACCCCGTGGGTGGTTGTGCAAAAGACGCATCCAGAATGCCTGCTGCCTGATCTAGTCCAGGCACTAGAGACCCAATCGATTGAAGTCGCTGGCGGTTGAAAAAGGGTCTTTAGGAGTTGCCGTGGTGAATCCCAAAATGCGGCCCATTTCACGGGAAATCCAGGAGAACCTAAAAAAAATTGGATTTTTCGTAATCGAGAAGCTGATTAACCAGGACATCCACATCGGCGCCGGCCGTCTTCGGGTTCTGGTCAATTTCATTCAAGATCAAATCCAACCGGGTTTGCATGGTTTTGGACGAGCCAGGAGAGTTTTTATCGATGGCTGGCGTGAGGTTGTTTAATGCTGCACGGCTGGTGACCAGCATCTGGCGGGTGGCAACCGGATCCTGGTTGTCCAACGCCAGACGCGCGATCTGTAAAGATTTTATCAATTGCAAAATTTGCACATGCTGGCTGGCGCGGTCCATATTTTGATTTAACGTCAGAACCTGGTTGGACAGGCTCGTGTTGGTTGCCGTCAGATCCTGAACTTTTTTCTGGGCATTGACCAGGTCCTGGGCGGTTTGCTTGTAACTGGCCTGGGTCTGCTCGAATGATTGCTGGGTGGGACGGTAGAGAAGGATGTAGCCCGTCAGGAGACCTAAGGCAAACAAGCTGAGCACCAGGGCTGTCCAGCGTGAGGCCGCGCGGTTGAACCGTCCGAGCCTGGTTTCTTTATTATAAAGAGTCCCAAAAAAATTCTTTTTGGGCGCTGCTGGCGGGGTTGGCTTGGGGGTTGGCATAGGGTTGTCCATCATCATTCCTCAGGTTTGGTTTTAAGGGGTAAGGGTTTGTGTGGGAGTGTTGGCTTGCGCAGGTGTGACCGTAGACGTGGTCCTAGGCGCGAGAAGCGTTCCCGTCGAGGTGGGTGTGCCCGTCGGCTTAAGTGGCGTCAGCTGGGTTTCCACAAGCGTGGGCGTCCCACTGGGTGCGGGTGTAGTGGCCGGGCTTAATCCGCTTGCTTGGGTGTTGAAAGTCGCGTCGGGGTTATTGGCCAGGCCGGCTGCCAACTGGCGCCACGCGATTTCCAGGTCGTCCGCCGCGGTGACGGGTGAAGCCGGCAAGTTATTCAAGACCAGGTCTAAACGGGTGAGCAAAACCGTTAGCCCGGATTGCTGTCCACTCGGCGCCTGGGCCTTTTGGTTGGCGAGGATTGTGTGGGCCGCCAGTACGTCCTGGCGGGCCAGGCCGGTGTTATTCTGGATCAAAAATAGGCGGGCCCGGCTGAGTAATTCCATACTTTTAAGTACCTGCACTTCCCATTGCAAGGCAACCAGGGGCGAATTGTCGGCGTGAAGCTCATTCCCCAGGCTGGCCGTGTCTGTCTGAGCCTGAGCGATCTGCCGGTTGAGCGTATCGATCGAGGTTTGCAATAGGTCCAGGCGCTGCAAGGCGGTGGTGTGACTGTTTAATAAACTTTCCGCGCTGTTCAGTCGAGATTTTAAATCGGAAAGGGTTTCTTTATCTTGCGTATGCTGCTGCTCTAAAATGACCAACCGCGCCTGAAGAGCATCAATACGCCGGTTAAAGGACTGAGCATCCGCGGCCTGCTGGGTCTGGACTTCTTGCAGGTGGGTCGTGTTGGACTGCACCGGTAATATATATTGCTTGTACAGGTAAGGGAATCCATAATAGATGAAAAGGCCAATGCAAAGGATGACCACAAAAATAATGATCAGGCGTAAAAATGCGCGGATAAACACGCTGAGGGCGAGCTCAACCCGCTCGCCGAAGTCCGTTTTGGTTTGGGGTTTGTCTTGTTCGGGCATGGCCTGAGCCTCCTCAGGGTTTGGCGGTACCATTGAGCAGAATTTTTAAACCCATCAAGAAGTCTTGAAACGTCTGGCTACTTTTTTGAAGCGTCTGGATCGAAGCAGCCACGCTGGTCATTTGATCCTGGATTTTACTGACCTGTTTGGCGCTCTCATCCAGTTGGCTGTGGATCGCCTGGGTATCTTTTTCCACGGTGTTTATCCGTCCGCTCAGGCTGTCGAGTGTATCCAGGCGGGCCCGAAGGCCGTCCAGGTCGGTCGCCAGGGTCTTCGTCTGGCTGTTGAGCGTGATTACCTGGCGGTTCAGGTTATTGAATTGAGCCGGCGTGATGAAGGTCAGGCTGCCATTAATCATGCTCAAGATCCCCAAGGTCAGTAACACGGAAACTATTGTGGTGACCAGGATTGTGGCGGCGACCCAGGCGAGCAGCTCACGCCGAGTCAACGGTTTAGCCCTGGCGTGATCGGGAGTTGGCTGGGAGACTGGTAGCAGGGGAGCTGGGGGTGCTGCCGCAGCCTGCTGATGAACCATGGTTTCTGGCGTAGGGGATGCAGCCGGAGCGATGGCTACCGGGGATGTCGTGTTTTCGGACGGACCTTTGGCTGGTAGGGTAAGCTGGACTGATGTAAGCACCGGCGTCGCCAATTCGGGCTCTGAGGCGCCTGGAGTATTGGGGGCTGCCGTTGCGCTGGACGGTTTTTCTAGTTGCGGCCAATCGATTGGTTGCATCGCCGGGCTGGGACCTTGCATATCGATCCAGGTGGGTGCGATTTGTTCATCCGCGTGACCATTGGTCGGCACGCTAACCGAATCGTCTTCGTAATTCGGGCTGGGCGTGAGATCAGTCAAAATGGGGTTACTGGAAACGAACTCGATGGCGACAAAGTTGGGGACGGCGGGGTCAGTGCCGACAAGGTTGGTGGCACGCTCATCTGCCTGCGCCTCTAATAGAGCGGGTCTGGCGGTTTCCTCAAGAGGCTGTCCGAAAAGCAGGTATGGCCTGATTGCCTTAAACTGGCTTTTAGAGAGGGCGCATTTTTTGCGGAATTGATCCAGGCTGGTGTAAGGGCGGGTCTTTAAAATCCGGTCAATTATTTCAATGTCTAGACCAGGTAAAGTCAGTATCTCATCCCGGCTGGCGCGATTAAGATCGACCGGCGGGTTAAGGTCATTCATGGCGTCCTCCTAAAAAAGCAGTGCTGAACATAGTATAGCCTTACTTTGGCCGGACAGCAAACACCTCGAATTCGGCAACTTTCTTTATCAAACCCTTCGCCAAAATCTTTGGATAGCAATCCTTTGCCTGAAACCGCTACAGGTCGGGTCGAGGAAAATCCATCGCCGTCGGGGCTACCCGCCTTTCCTGGCGAGCAAGGGCGGATGCCTATCAGCCCCTACACCTATACTGCCAATAGCCGGCATCCGGACGGTTTTTACGCGTATGCTTTTCTGTCGGGTCGCTCGACGAAGAAATGCAATCGCAAATTGCGAAGGTATTGTTTACACGCCTGGGTTATAATTCCGAGTGATGCAGTCTACCCCCGTTGTAAAAACAGCCAACCGGCAAATTGCTGCCGCCGCGATGACAATTATGCTGGCCTTTATCTTGAGCCAGGTGTTTGGCCTTGTGCGCCAGATCCTCGCGACCAGGGCATTTGGTACCACGCCGGTTATGGATGCGTTTACTGCCGCGGGGATCTATCCCGATCTGATCTTTAGCCTGGTGGCCAGCGGGGCGCTGGCCTCTGCCTTTATCCCCAGCTTTACTGGCCTGCTCACCCGAGGCGATCAACATTCAGCATGGCGGCTGTCGTCAGCCATCATTAACCTGGTTGTCGTTAGCCTGGCGATCCTCAGTGTCGTATCTATTCTATTCGCGCCTCAAATTGTGCGGTATATCCTGGCGCCAAAGTTCCCACCTGCCGAGGCGGCCCTGTGCGCGGAGCTGCTCCGGATCCGCCTACTCGCGCCGGTCATTTTTGGCATCAGCGGGCTGCTGATGGGCATTTTAAATACTCACCAGCGCTTTTTGTTGCCAGCTCTGGCGCCCGCGATGAACTGGTTGGGGATGATCCTGGGTTTGCTCTTGTTTGTGCCATCCATGGGTATTTATGGATACGCCTGGGGGGCGGTGCTTGGTGCGCTGCTGCACCTGGCGATCCAGCTCCCCGGTGTGGCACGCCTGCCAAACCGGGTCTACTTTCCAACGTTTGGGCTGGATAACCCACATGTGCGCCAGGTGGGGATTTTAATGGCGCCCCGACTGATGGGTGTTGCGGCAGTACAGCTCAATTTTTTGGTCAACACCATCCTGGCAACCGGTCAGCCGGTCGGATCAACTACCGCCATCAGCGTAGCCTGGATGCTTCTGAGCGTGCCCGAAGTGGTCATTGCCCAGGCGATTGCCATCGCTGCACTGCCCACATTTTCGGCCCAGGTGGCGCGAGCTGAGTTGAGCGAGATGCGCCTGTCGCTGTCGGCCACGCTGCGCAGCGTAGTTCTGCTGTCGCTGCCCGCTTCTTTGGGGTTGATCCTTTTAGGCCGGCCTTTGACTGTCTTGTTTTTCCAGCACGGTGTGTTTACCCCCCATTCAACAGATATGGTGGTCTGGGCCTTATTCTGGTACGCGATCGGGCTGTTGGGCCATTCGATGGTGGAGGTCACCAGCCGCGCCTTTTACGCCATGCACGATACCCGCACCCCAGTCATTACCACCACCCTTGCCATGGGGATCAATATCGTTTTGAGCCTGGCATTTTCCTGGCTATTCAACCAGCTTGGGTGGGCGCCGCACGGTGGGTTAGCTCTGGCAAATTCCCTGTCCACTGCGCTCGAAGGGGTAGCCTTGCTGGTGCTGATGCGCTCTCGGCTCAATGGCCTCAGTGGGCGACGTCTGCTCGCCGGGCTGGGGCAGGCTGCCCTGGCGACCGCTGTCATGAGCCTATGCGTCTGGGGCTGGATGGCGGTGACGCCAGCTTTCAATCCTGGATTGATTGTGATTGTGGGTGTTCTAATCGGTGGGGGGAGCTACTTCCTGGTCGCCTGGCTGCTCAAGGTGCCAGAATTAGTCGAACTGATTCAATTGGTTTTCTTACGGGTCAAGCCACTTTTTTAAAGAGTTAAGTTCAGTGCCACATCAGCTTGACCAGCAAACTGATCGCGGTTCCAAGTGTAATCCCACCCACCACTTCTCTGGGCGTATGCCCGAGTACTTCTTTGAGCTGTTCCTCTGAAATGGGCTGCCCGTTGAATAACTCATTGATCATCATGTTAATCTTGCGGGCGTGGTATCCGGCCTGGCGGCGTATGCCAGTTGCGTCATAGATGACCACCATGGCCACGGCTGCGGCCAGGCCAAACAAGGGATTAGCAAACCCATAAAACAGGCCGATGGTCAGAGCTGTTGAGGTCATTAAAGAGGAGTGGGCGCTGGGCATGCCCCCGGTACTAAAGAATACACCCCAATTCCAGCGATGGGTGCGCAGGTATTCCAGGGGAATTTTGAGAGATTGCGCGACACTCCAGGAAATCAATGCGGCAATTAAAACGGGGTTGTCGAAAACGTTGCCTTGCACAGTCTTATTATCCTTCGTTTTCGAGTTCGGCGTCATCCGCCGGGGTGAGCTGGCGAATTTTTAACTCGGCTTGTTCGAGCAAGCGCGTGCAATGTTGTGCCAAAACATGGCCCCGTTCAAAAAGTTTCATGGCATCTTCGAGGGAAAGCTGGTTTGATTCGAGGCGATTAACAATTGTCTCAAGTTCTTCGAAGGCCTGTTCGTAGGACAATCCTTCTACCGGGTTAGACTGTGCCATTGATTGCTCCTGGATGGTTTAGGGTGACTTTTACATCTACAACCCCGTCGCTGAGCTGTACGCTGAGATCGTCGTTGACTTGGACCTGGCGGGTAGAACGGACCAGGCTCTTATCGTCCTGGCGCAGGACCATTGCGTAACCCCGGTTGAGGATGGACTGAGGACTGAGGCTGATAAGGCGGGTCTGGAGTCCGCGCAGGCGGGTCTGGTTTAATTCGAACGTTTGAATGAGGGCCCGCTCTGATCGGCGGAGCGATTCATCCAACTGTTGGCGGTAATTGTTCACCTGGCTGGTCGGGGAATACCGCTGGAGGGAGCCGGTCTGGTTGTTTAACTGCCAACGTTGAGTGGTCAATAACACCTGGTAATAACGCTCGAGCTGGTTTGTTTTCTCCAAGAGGGCGCTGAGCAGGTCCTGGCGGTCAGGAGTAGCCAGTTCTGCGGCGGCTGTTGGGGTGGGAGCGCGCAGATCCGCGGCAAAATCGGCGATGGTGAAGTCGATTTCGTGTCCGATGCCAGTGATAACCGGCGCCTGTGAAGCGGCGATTGCTCGTGCCACCCCTTCGTCATTGAATGCCCACAGGTCCTCGAGCGAACC